>DASTQL010000217.1:0-7799 GCA_035761805.1 Jiangellales bacterium
GGACGGCAAGGACAGCGGAGCGAAGGAGTCGGCGCCCGGCTCCCGCGAAGGCGCGAAGGTCCCGGCTGGCGCGGGATCTTCGGGGTCCGGGTCCGGCGGGTCCGGTTCCGGCAGCTCCGGCTCATCCGGCTCCTCCGGGTCGGCGACGAAGCCGGGTGCCGGCGCCGCCTGACGGGGGCCCGGGCAGCGGCGCCGCCGACAGGGACTCGGCGCCGGGGCCGCCTGACCCAGACCAGCACCAGCGACGTCTCGCTGCAGGTCCGCGCGCCGTGCGCAGCCCTGTGGACGACCGCTGCCTGGCAACCGCGGAGCGCCCTACGCTCGCCGGCATGAGCGCCAGTGCCACCCTCGACCTGGGCCACTCCCACTACCGTGCCGGCTGAGCTGGCGGGGCGCCGGCACCTGACCGAGCTGGCCCGGGCGGCGGGTTGGCACCGGAGGCTGCTCGCGGGCGGGCTCGCCGCCGGCGCGGTCGCCCTCGGGCTCCACGCCCTCCAGCCGGCCCCGCCGCCCGCGGTCGACGTGCTCGCAGCAGCCACGGACCTGCGTGGCGGGGCCATACTCGCAGCAGACGACCTGCGTACGGTGGCGTTGCGGGCCGAGACCGTGCCCGCCGGAGTCCTCCGCCCCGGCGACGACGTCGAGAACCGCGTCCTCACCGGTCCCGTCCGGGCGGGCGAGCCGTTGACCGACGTACGGGTGGTGGGGCCGTCGCTCCTGGCCGGCTGGGGCCGGTCGCTTGTCGCCACCCCCGTACGCGTCGCGGACCCGGGTGCCGTCGGGGTCGTCCGGACCGGCGACCGGGTCGACCTCATCGCCACCGTGACCACCGGTGAGGCGCACGCCCGGGTCGTCGCTGCCGACGTCCCCGTGCTCGCCACCCCACCGGACGCCGAGGAAGGCTCACTCACCGAGGGAGCACTCCTCGTCGTCGCGACCACCAGGAGCCAGGCAGCCGATCTCGCCGCAGCCGCGGTGACCTCGCGCCTGTCCCTGGTGCTGCGTCCGCCTCCCGCGCGCTGAGACCCGACCTGTGACCGTCTCACCGCGCCGCTAGCCTGCGGCTGGCTCTGCACCGGGGCGCTCCGAGCGATGTGAGAGGCAAGCGTGATCAAGGGCTTCCGAGACTTCATCACCCGTGGCAACGTGCTGGACCTCGCGGTCGCGGTCGTGATCGGCACGGCCTTCACGGCGGTCGTCACGTCCGTGGTCGAGAACCTCATCAACCCGGTCATCGCGGCGATCGGCAGCCCGGACACGGGCGGTCTCGCGACACCACTGCGCGACTACCCCGAGGCCACCATCAACTGGGGCGCCGTCGTCACCGCATTGATCAACTTCTTCGTCATCGCCGCGGTGGTCTACGCCGTCTTCGTCGCCCCGATGAACAGGTACCGCGAGCTACGGGCCCGCGGCGACGAGGACGAGCCAGGAGCCCCGCCCGAGGACGTGATGCTGCTGCAGGAGATCCGCGACCTGCTCAGGAGCCAGCAGGGACCGCCGCCGACCGATACGGCACCGGCCGAGGCGCCGCGGACCTGACCACCCGTACAGAGATGAGACCGCGAAACCCGCGCGCAGGCCTCCCCGGACACCCGGCAACACGCCCCTAGTCCCAGTGCGGCGGGCGCTCCTCGGTGAGCCGGCCGTCGTTGGACTGGTCCTCCTCGCCCCACCCGGCGGGGTGCTCGTCGGAGGTCGTGTCGGGCAGGACGACGAGGTCGTCCTCCCAACCGTCCTGGGCGCTCATCGACGCCGCCCTAGTCGAGGTCTCCGGGCTCGAGGCGCGCGAGCCGGCGCGCCCGGACCAGCTGGTCGGTGTCGATCTCCGGGACGCCCGCGTCACGCCACAGCGCGGCGAAGACGCCCGCAACGTCGCGTTGGCTGACGATGCCGACGAGCACGCCCTCGTCCACGACGGGCAGGTGGCGGATCCAGTGATGGGCCATGGTCCGGGCGGCGTCACGGATCGACGTATCCGATTCGACCGTGATGACGCCGGTGGTCATCACGTCGCCGACCAGCGTCTTGGCGACGTCCTTCCCCTCCGCCACGGCCTTGAGGACGTCGCGCTCGGTGACGATGCCGACCAGCTCGCCCCCCTCGACGATGACGATGGAACCGGTCTGCTGGCGCCACATCATCTCGGCGGCCGCCTGGAGAGTGCCCGTGTGCGAGTCGGTGACGGTGGCGTTGGTCATGATCTCGGCGACGCGCACGGCTTCGGCTCCTCGGAGTGTCGGGGTCTGATCAGCCTATCCGGACCGGCTCATGCCCACGCACGGCGCCGACCGCACGCGAGTGGACCGGTTCAGCTGCCCGCCGAGTCTCCATCGTCCTGGTCGTCGTGTCCCGCCTCGTCGGGCGGTCGCTGCGGCGCACCCTCCGGCGGACCCTCGGACGAACCGCTCGACGAGTCCTCCGAGGCGAGGTCCGGTGGCGCCGAGCCCTGCCCGCCCCCCACCTCCACGGCGGCGCCGTCGTCCAGGTTCGGCCCCGCTCCCGCCGCCCGCCCAGCCCGGACCGCGTGCCGGAGGACCTGGTCCACCCGCGCCGGGATGGCGTCCAGACCCAGCTCCGCGGCCACCTCGGCGACCGCCTCCCACTCCGTACGGAGGCGGGCGTCGGACTCGACCCAGCGGGCCAGGGCGACCAGCTCGACCAGGGAGTAACCGCCGACCGGGCGCCCCGGCCGGACGGCCGGGCGAGGCTCCCGCGGCCGCTCCGGTCGCGCCACCTCCTCGGACCGGGCCGCCTCGACCGCCTCGTCGGGTGGGCCGACGACGGCGTCGTTGACGGCAGCGGTCACCGCCGCGTCGTAGGTGTCGGCCTCCTCGACCGCGCGGGTGTAGGCGTCGAGCAGGCGCCGGGTCTCGCGGTCCTGGTCGGCCGCCCACGCCGCGGACCAGACCCGATGGGTCCGCCAGCCGCGCCGCTCGAGCTCCTCCGGAACGATCCGGTCCGACTCCCGCACGGACCCGGACGCGGCCCAGGCCGGGCCGTCGGTGTCCACCGCCAGGACGAAGCGACCGGCCCGGCGGGGGTGGTGCAGGGCGAGCCCGACCCGCCGGGCCGACTTCCCGAGGTGGGCCACCAGGGGCACGCCCGCGTCCTGGAGGCGGAGCCGGACGGCGTCCTCGAGCGGGTCGGCGACGTCGCTGCCCGCGCCCGACCCGGTGGTGGCACCACTCTCCACGTACGAGAGGAGGTCGCCCAGCACGCGCGCTCCCTCGCTCGTCAGCCGGCGCGCGTTGAGATCTGCCGCGGAGAAGGACGACACCAGCGTGAAGCGGCTCCTCGTCCGGGCCAGCACTCCTGCGAGCCCCATCTCCCCGCCCGGGTGCGCGAGCGGCCCGAAGCGGTAGAGGACCCGGCCGTCCACCGTCCGCCCGTAGCCGAGCGTGAGCACGAGGGCGTCCCGACTCCCTGCGGGCGGGTGCGCCAGGTCGGTGACCACGAAACGCTCCTCGCGGTCCTCGGCGAAGAAGCCGTCGAGCTCCGGCTCCCGGGCGAGGGCCGCCCTGACCGCCGTCTCCACGCGCCGAGCGTGCTGCACGCTGAGGCTGACCACGGCGAGACTCTCGTACGGGCGGGAGCGGGCGTGCTCGACCACGAGGTCGACCACCTCGCGGACTTCGGCCCCGGTGCTCTCGACCGGGTCCCCGGGGTCGGGGGCGGCCTCCACGAGCACGTGGCGCACCGTCTCGGGTTCGCCGGCTGCGAAGGCGGACGGCGTCGAGACCAGCCGGCCGGCGTGCACGCGCCCGTTGACGAAGGCGACGAGGCGCTCGTGCCGCGCAGCGTGGTGCCAGGAGATCTCCTGGACGGGCAGGTGGGGACCCAACACCTCGAGGAGTGACTCCCTCGGGCGCGGCGCCGAGCCGTCGTCGTCGTCCTCCGCAGCGTCCTCGACCGCGACCGAGAAGGGGGGCGGCACCCGCTGGTGCGCACCACCGGCCAGCACCACGCGATCGCCGCGGAGCAGCGCGGGGACCGCTTCGGCCGGGCTGAGACTGCCCGCCCCGAGGACCACGACGACGTCGAAGAGGCGCCGGGCGGGGAGCACGTCGGCGACGGCGTACGGGGACGCGATCCAGCAGGGCTTGAGCGCCAGGGTCATCTCGGGAGCGACCCGGACGAGGTCTGCGATGCCGCGTGGGTGTGCTGGTGCGGACAGCTGCGCCGCGAGCAGCGCCGCCTGCCCGGGGTGCTCCTCGCGGGCCCGGCGCACCCCGGCCACGTGGGTCCGCCGCACCGCGGAGGCGGCGACCTCCAGCAGCCGGGAGTCCGCGTCGCGGTAGGCCGCGGCCTGGGCGTCGAGCCGCTGCGGGTCGACCGACCCGTAGGCGTCGTCCTCGATGCGCCAGGCGTCGAGCAGCGAGGCGTGCCAGGCGTGGTCGAAGGCGGCGAGCGCCGTCACCGCGTCCGCGCCGCGGGCCCGCAGCTCCTCGACCAACGGCGACAGCCCGGCTGCGTCGAGGGTCTCTGCCAGCTCGCGGAGCCGGGGGAGCTTGAGCAGGGTTCCCTCGTCGCCGGCCAGCTCCGCCAGCCGCTGGTGGGCCGCCGCCCAGGAGAGGTCGACGATCCCTGCCGTACGGGGATTGGTCGTCGCGAGCGCGTCCAGGTCTGCGGCCACGGAGGCCGCGGCCGCGAGGGCGTCGTGGTGGAACGCGCCGAACCGAGGGGGCCGCCCGTCGCGCGCCCGGCGACCCCACTCGTCGCGGACGCTGCGCGCCTCGACCAGCCGGGTGTGCAGGTCGGCTCGCTCGGGACGGGACGACGGAACACGCAGCAGCTCGGCCGCGTCACGGCGCAACCTCCGCCGGGTCAGCCACCCGAGTCCACTGCCGTGCTCGCGCCGCCATGCCCGCTCGGCCGTGGCCTCGACGAGCGGGGCGAGCGGTGCCTCCCACACGCCGGGACGGAAGGTGCCGAGCACACTCGCGGCACGCTCCACCAGTCGGACCGAGTCGAACGCCTCCGCCGGGGATGCCGGGCCTGGCAGGCCGACCTCGACGGCGGCGCGGGTCGCGACGTCGCGCAGGCGGGCGAGCTCCCGGTCGCGGAGCCGGACGACCCGGTCGCCCGCCTCCCGGGCGTCCGCAGGGTCCATCGGCGCGGAGCCGTGCCACGGTGAGTCCTCCGGACCCAGCGTGATGCCGCCGATGTCGGCGTACTCGCGCAGGGCGGCCCGGGCGGCGCTGCGCGCGCTGCCGTGCAGGCGGGCGACGGCCTCGCGGGCGAGCCGGACCTCGCTGCGCGACTCGGGTGGCGTGCCCGCGACGGCGGCCTGGGCGGCGTAGGCGCTGATCCCCCACGGCTCACGCGGACGGTGCATCGTCTCGCGGTGGGCGGCGAGCGCGTCGCGCCTGGCTGTGACGTCGGCGACGAGGGTGTCGAGGTGCTCGGGCTCGTCGTGCGGGTCGGTGTCGGCCAGTCGCAGGGTCTCGGCGAGGTCGGCGGCGAGCTCCCTCCGCAGCCGGCCGTCCCGGGCGTCCAGCACGGCGGCGCCGATGCCGGCGAGGCCCAGCCGCTGGGCGATCCCGAGGGCGTCCTCCCGGTGCGCGGCCACGACGAGCAGGCTGCGTCCACGCCCGGCGAGGGTGGCGGCCAGGTTCACGACGGTCTGCGTGGTGCCGGTGCCGGGGCTGGCGAGCAGGACGGTGTCGCCGGCGGCCGCCGCCCGTACGGCAGCCTCCTGCCCGGCGTCGGCGTCCAGGACGAACAGCTCCCCGGGCCGCGCCGGACCGGCTCCCGCGAGCTCGTCCGCGTCACGCCGGGCTCGCCCGCGGAGGGTGTCGAGCGCGTGCGCGTCCCCCGCCACCGCGGCGACCACGTCGTGCCCGACCAGCTGGCCACCGGCCGTACGGAGATCGTGGGTCAGGGACACGGCGGCGTTGCAGAAGGTGCCGAGGACGGCGCGGTGGGCCACCGAGAAGCCGTCGACCACGTGCGGGGGGGCGAACTCCCGCAGCTTCTCGACCACCGTGGCGTAGCGCAGCTCACCGGCGGGGTCGAGGAGGTCGTCGGGCTCGATCCGCAGGCCGAGCTGCTCGGCCATGGCGCGCAGCAGGACCGGGTTGACCTGCGGCTCCACCGAGACTGTGACGAGCAGGTCGCCACTGCCGCCCACTTGCTCCACGCGCGCGGGGCGCAGGAGCACCGGTGCGGTGGGCCGGCGCGCCGCAAAGGGCTCCGACCAGGTCGCGATGCCCACCGCGAGGTGACAGCAGTGCAGGCCGCGCTCCTCGAGCAGCTCGTGGCTCTTGGCCCGGATCGCGCGCGCCGAGCGGGTGGCCGAGCTGCGGAGCGGGTCGTGCGGGAACAGCCGGGAGACGGGGGTCGGCTCGCCGTCCACCAGGCGCTTGCGCGCCTCGGCGTCCGCAGCTGCGAGGTCCAGGGTCCCGACCTTGAGGTCGCGGAAGTGCAGGAGCGTGCTCCGTCCACCGATCGCGGCCAGCTGGTCGGCCCAGTCCTCGACGGCGCCGGCGACCAGGTCCGCCCGGGACAGCCCCAGGTCGTCCACCGGGGCCGCGCTCACGGATCTGGCATGGGTGGAGGGGAGGCGGTCACGCGGCGAGGGTAACGAGCGGCGGGGCCCGGGCGGCGGAGGCGATCGCCGGTGTCGCGCAGGTGTCACATCCAGCGTCCGCACGACACACTGTCCGAGACCCGAAGGGGACCACCATGACCTGGACCGATGACGAGCGGACCCGCATCGGCGCCGCCGAGGAGCTGCGTCTCGCCTCGAGGCGGCCGGACGGCAGCCTGCGCCCGTACGTGACCATGTGGGTGGTACGGGTGGGGAACGACCTCTACGTCCGCTCCGCCTACGGGCCGGACAACCCGTGGTACCGCCGGGCCAGGGCGAGCGGCACCGGTCGGATCCGCGCCGGCGGGCTCGAGCGCGACGTCACCTTCTCCGACGCGGCGCCCGATGCGCACGCCGCCATCGACGCCGCCTACCACGCCAAGTACGACCGGCACGGCCCCCGCATCGTCGGCACCGTGGTTGGCCCGCAGGTCGAGGCCGTCACCATCAGGCTGCTGCCCCGCGACTAGCGGGTCAGAGGTCGAAGACCTCGAAGGCCACCGCCATCGGTACCCCCGCCCGCTCCCCCGTCGCCTCGGCGATCTGGCGCAGGAACGCCTCCGGGTCCGCCAGCGGGTGGTCCCCCAGCCCGGCCAGGTAGGCCGAGTGGGCCCGGAGCGACTCGACGCCCTTGTCGAAGGTGTCGGTGACGTCGACGGCGTGCGTGGGCTGGGGCGACCCCGTCACGGCGACGTGCCGCACGCCGGACCACGCCTCGTCGACGAGGTCCCGGAAGAGCCAGCGGTTGGCCGCGTCGCGCACGGCGTCGATCGTCGCCTGCCCCACCACCCGGTGGTCGGCCATGTTGAGCACGCCCGGGCCGTAGGTCTCGCGGTGGTTCACGGCGACGACGAGCTCCGGACGGTGCCGGCGGATCGCGCCGGCGATGTCGCGGCGCAGCGGCAGCCCGTACTCCACGAGGCCGTCCGGGTGGTCGAGCCACTCGAGCGTCTCGACACCGACCAGGCGGCAGCTCTCGCGCTGCTCTCCCTCCCGGACGACCGTCGCCTCCGCAGGGTCCATGCCGTCGATGCCGGCCTCCCCGCGCGTGGCCAGCAGGTAGGCGACGTGCTTGCCCTCCGCCGTCCAGCGGGCGACCGCGGCGGCCCCTCCGTACTCCATGTCGTCGGGGTGGGCGACGACCACCAGGGCGCGCTGCCAATCGCCGGGGAACTCGCTCAAGCTCATGCGCCTGTCCTACCAGCCC
>DASTQL010000218.1:0-21777 GCA_035761805.1 Jiangellales bacterium
CACGAGCGCAGCCCCCGCCGTGCTCCACGGGGCGCGGCTGGGGTAGGCCGGGGACAGGTGATGGCCGGTCACCTCACCGCCCGCGGGCGCATCCGGCCGGCGACCACCACTCCAACCAGTGCCAGCACGATCATCACGGCGAAGATCGTCGCGAACACCACCGGCTCGGTGTCGCCACCGGGTCGGTGGCTCGCGTTGAAGATCACCCCGCCCAGGCCGACGAAGGTGATGGAGAAGAGCGCGTCGGTGATCTGCAGAGCCGCCGAGTTGGCGCCCTGGTCCTCCGGCGGCGACATCTCGAAGAGCAGCACGGACAGGCTCGCCGTGCTCATCCCCATCCCGACCGCTCCGAGCGTCCACGCCGCGGCAGCGACCGGAGCCGGGACCGCCGGCAGGAGCACCAGGGCGACCCCCGCGATCCCGGCCGCGACGATGCCTGACCCAACCCGTACGAGGAGGTATCGCGGGATCCGCAGCCGCGGGCGCCCTTGGTACCACGAGCCGGCCGCCCAGCCCAGGGCTCCGCCGGTCAGTGCCAGGCCCGCCAGGGTGGCCGACAGTGCGCGCTCCTCCACGAGCATCAGCGGGACGAACGCCTCCGCTCCGAAGAACGCACCGGCCAGCACGCCCCGCATGGCGACGACCGTCGGCAGTCCCCGGGCGAAGCGCAACGTCCCACGGGGCAGCAGCCGCGGAACGCTGGGCACGACGAGCCCCAGCGCCACGACGACCAGGCCGACCGCCACGACGTCGCGCCGCTGCCCCGCGTACTGCAGCAGCCCCATCCCTGCGGCAGCCGCCAGCGCCAGCCGGAGCCGCCCGCGACGGACCACGGGGCCGGCCGGCGGCGGTCCGTCCACGGCGCGGAGCGACGGCATGACCAGGACGAGCGGGAGCAGCACCAGCGGGACGGTGCCGAGGAAGACCAGGCGCCAGAGCCCGCGGTCGGCCAGGGTGCCGGCGACCAGTGGTCCGACGATCGAGGGCAGCACCCAGGCCGCTGCCATGGCCGAGAACATCCGGGGCCGGATCTCCTCGGGATAGGCCCGCGCCACCACGACGTACACGGCGACGATCACCAGCCCGCCGCCGAGTCCCTGCGTGGCCCGGCCGAGGATGAACGGCCACATCGACGGCGCCAGCCCCGCGACGACGAGGCCGACGCAGAAGGTCGCCACACCGGCGAGCAGCGGCAGCCGCGGGCCCCGCCGGTCGCACAGCTCGCCGGCGACGACCATCCCGACCAGGCTGGTCGTGAAGAAGCCCGAGAAGGCCCAGGCGTAGAGCGGCAGGCCGTCCAGGTCGCGCACCGCGATGGGCATGGCCGTCGCCACGGCCATCGCCTCGAACGCGACGAGCAGGATCGTGGCGACGACGCCCACCGTCAGCCGGCGCCGCCGCGGGCCGAGGATGCCCTCGGTCGGCGGCGTAGGTCCACGCTCGGCCCCGGGCCGGAGGTTCGTCCCCGCCACCAGCGAATCCTAGGGAGGGTCGTTTCGGCAGCACGGCGGAGCCGTCCGCCCGGCGGGGCTTCCACCGACCCGCGTCCTCCGGTAGACCGGAGGCATGAGTGACGGTACGGCCCTTCGGGCGCAGAGTGAACCTGGACGCGTGGCCGCCCCGGGTGAGGGGATCGGGCTGGACGAGCTCGGCCTGGCCACCCGCAACCACGGGGTGCTCCTCGAGGCCCTGCGGCACGACGTCACCCCGCCGGGACTCCACTACCTGCTGACCCACTACGACGTGCCCTTCCTCGACCCGAGGGAGTGGCGGCTCACGGTCCGCGGTGCGGTGCGGACCCCGCTCACGCTCACCCTGGCCGACCTGCAGGCCCGACCGTCGGTGACGCAACGGGTCACGTTGGAGTGCGCCGGGAACGGCCGGGCCCGGCTGGAGCCCCGGCCGGTGAGCCAGCCGTGGCTCGTCGAGGCGGTGGGCACCGCCGAGTGGACCGGTACGCCTCTTGCACCTCTGTTGCGCGAGGCGGGGATCGAGCCCGCCGCGGTCGACGTCGTCTTCACCGGGGCCGACCACGGGGTGGAGCGAGGGGTCGAGCAGGACTACGCGCGCGGGCTCCCGCTGGCCGAGGCCCTCCGCGAGGACGTCGTCCTGGCCTGGGCGATGAACGGCGCCCCCCTCCCGCCGCAGCACGGGTTCCCCGTACGGCTGGTGGTCCCCGGCTGGTACGGCATGGCGCACGTCAAGTGGCTCACCGCCGTCGAGGTGCTCCGGCGCCCCTTCGACGGCTACCAGAACGCCGTCGCCTACCGGCTCGCCGGCGAGGACCCGGACGACCCCGGTGAGCCGGTCACGCGGATCCGACCCCGGGCCCTCCTGGTGCCCCCGGGCTTCCCGGACTTTCTGTCCCGGTCGCGCATCGTGCGCCCCGGTCGGTGTCTGCTGGAGGGCCGGGCCTGGTCCGGTCGTACTCCCGTCTCACGGGTCGAGGTGAGCACCGACGGCGGGACGACGTGGGACGAGGCGGACCTCGAGTCGGCCGACCCGCGGCACCCCTACGCCTGGCGGCGCTTCACGTACGGGTGGGACGCCGCGCCCGGCTCGTACGAGCTGTGCGCCCGGGGCTTCGACGCCGAGGGCGGCCAGCCGCTCGAGCAGCCGTGGAACCGGCAGGGCATGGCCAACAACCTGGTCCAGCGAGTCCCCGTCGTGGTGACCGAGGCGGGTGGGTAGGGCCGCGCCCGGATCAGCCCTGGTCCCCGCCCTTGTCGCCGCCACCTGCCGGCATCTTCGCCCAGATCTCCTTGCACTGCGGGCACACGGGGTAGCGCTGGGGATCGCGCGACGGCACCCACACCTTGCCGCACAGGGCGATCACGGGCGTGCCGTTGACCATCGCCTCCATGAGCTTGTCCTTCGGCACGTAGTGCGAGAACCGCTCGTGGTCGCCGTCGCCGGTCGAGGGCTGGGTGCGGCGGTCCTCGACCGTCTGCGAACCGGGACTCATCTGGGTGCTCACCCTCCAAGTGTACGGAGCGCCGCGCCCGGCCCGGAATGACCACGTTCACCACCCTCGTCGGGTCACCCCCAGGCGTCGACGACTGGTGGTGGCCCGACCGGCCTCGTGATGGCCCGGCCCGGCGGCTCAGTTGAGCGACGGGTCCGCCGGAAACGTCGACACCAGCGCCAGCGGTCCACGCTGGCGCCGGAGCACCAGCCGCCACAGGTCGGCGGCGTCCGCTCGGAAGGGATCGACCGGCAGGGCGTCGACGACGTACCACGCCCCCTCCTCGATCTCCTTCTCCAGCTGCTCCACGCCCCACCCGGAGTAGCCGGCGAAGATGCGTGCACCGGAGATCCGCGGCACCACCTCGTCGGCCGGGGTGTCGAGGTCGACCAGGGCGAGGCCGCCCGGCACCTGCCGCGCCCCCGGTGGGAGCTCGTCGCCGACGGGCGCGACCAGGCCGAGCGCGCCGTCCAGGCTCACCGGGCCGCCCTGGAAGAGCACGCCCGGACTGCTGACGACGGGCTGCCAGTCCGGCAGGACCTCGGACACCGGGATGTCGGTGGGGCGGTTCACGACGATGCCGAGCGCCCCGTCGTCACCGTGGTCGAGGAGCAGGACCACCGTTCGGGCGAAGTTCGGGTCGGCGAGCATCGGCGTCGCGACGAGCAGCTGCCCTGCCATCGAGGTCACGGCGTCTCCCGCCGGGCCAGGGGCAGCACCAGGCCGATCACGACGCCCACGAGGTCGGCCACGACGTCGGAGATCTCGCCGCCGCGCCCCGGTAGCAGCGTGTGCTGCACGGCCTCGCTGAGCCCGGCGTGCGCGACGAGCAGGAGGACGACGGGGACGAGGGGTAGTCGGGCCAGCCTCGCCGTCCACACGACCGCCCCGAAGACCAGGGCGTGCACGACCAGATCCCCGTACGGGAGCAGTCCGACGCCCGCCGACGGCGGGTCGGGCAGGTAGAGCACCGCCAGGTGCACCAGGACCACGACGACGAAGAGCAGTCGGGCCCCGTCGAGCCGCGGTGTCGTCGTGGTCGTCACGGCGCGGGGAAGAACGACACGGGTCCCACCACCTGCACCGCCACGGCGTCGCCGACGGCGACCCCGTGAGGGGCCCCCTGCTGCCTCGCTGCCACGGGGATGCCTGCGTGGCCCTCGAGCTCGAGGCGGACCAGCGCGTCGTGGCCGTAGAAGACGGTCCCGGTGACCCTGGCGGGAACCCCGTCACCCGGGCGGCCGACGGTGATCTGCTCGGGACGGACGACCACCCTGCCCGGACCGGGCACCGACGGCTGCCGGAGCACGAGCGGGCCCAGTGCGCTCTGCGCCGCGTCGCCCGAGGCGACCACGTCGAGGACGACCGCCTCGCCGACGAAGGTGGCGACGCCCAGGTCGGCCGGGGCGCTGTAGAGGTCGCCGGGCGGTGCCGCCTGGGCGATCCGGCCCTCGTCCATGACGGCGACCAGGTCGGCCATGGACAGCGCCTCCTCCTGGTCGTGAGTGACCAGGACCGCCGTGGCGCCGGCGGTGCGCAGGGCGGCTCGCACGTCCTCGCGCACAGCCGCACGGAGTCCGGTGTCCAGGGCGCTGAAGGGCTCGTCGAGCAGGACGAGGGCCGGCTCCGGCGCGAGCGCCCTGGCCAGCGCCACCCGCTGTTGCTGGCCGCCGGACAACTCGTACGGCATGCGCGGTCCGTAGCCGGCCAGTCCGACCAGCTCGAGCACTTCGTCGACCCGCGCCCCGCGTCGCCGCCGAGGCAGCCCGAAACCGACGTTGCCCGCGACGGTGAGATGGGGGAAGAGCGCGCCTTCCTGGGGCACCACCCCGACCCGGCGACGCTCAGGCGGGACGTGGGTCCCCGGGAGCGACACGACGGTCCCGCCCAGCCGCACCATCCCCCGGTCGGCGGTGTCGAAGCCGGCGACGATCCGGAGCAGCGTGGTCTTGCCGCAGCCTGATGCCCCGAGCACGGCGGCGAGCGAGCCCTCGGGCACGGCGAGGTCGACGCCCCGCAGCACCCACACGTCGCCGTAGGACTTCTCCAGCCCTCGGACCACCAGCTCGCTCACCGCTCACCTCCGCCACCAAGTGTCGTGGACCGTGTGGTCAGCAGGAAGGTGGGGACGGCTGCGAGGACCACCAGCAACGCAGCGTACGGCGCCGCGGCCGCATAGGCGCCGACGGTCGTACGCGACCAGAGCTCCGTGGCGAGCGTCTGCATGCCGGTCGGCCGGAGCAGGAGCGTCGCCGGCAGCTCCTTCATGCAGGTGAGGAAGACCAGCACGGCCCCGGCGGCCACCCCAGGTCCGGCCACGCGGAGCGTCACGTCGCGCAGGGCCTGGAACGGGCTGCGGCCCAGGGAGCGCGCCACCTCCTCCAGGACGGGTGGGGAGAGTGCGACCGACGCGCGGACGGCGCCGACGGCCGCGGGCAGGAAGAGGACGGCATAGGCGAGCACCAGCAGGGGGGTGCGCTGGTAGACGGGGAAGGCGTACCGCACGGCGAAGAAGACGAGCGCGAGGGCGACGACGATGCCCGGCAGGGCATGCCCGGCGTAGGCGGCCTGCTCCACGGCGGAGACCAGGCGTCCTCGGTACCGCACGGCGAGGACCCCCACCGGGATCGCCAGCACGACGGTCAGCGCGGCCCCGAGTGCTGACACCGCGACGGTGGAGCCGGCAGCCTCGACCACCCTGGTCGCGTCGAAGCCGGCCGAGCTGCCCACGACCAGCCAGCGCGCCAGGCCGACCAGCGGGAAGGCGACCCCGAGCCCGGCCACCACCGCAGCCCAGAGCAGCGCCAGCGCCGTGCCGCCCCGGCCGAGCCGGACGAGCCCATGTCGGCGCGCTGCTCCCGTGCCCAGGCGGGCCTGCGCGGCCCGCCCCCGGCTGCGGGACTCGGCCCACACGATGGTGATCGTGACCAGGACGAGGACCAGCCCCAGGACCGCGGCCGGTGTGCGGTCGAAGCTCGACCGGTAGCTGGTGTAGATGACCCGGGTCAGCGAGTCGAAGCGCAGCAGCGACACCGCGCCGAAGTCCGACAGCACGTAGAGCCCGACCAGCAGGCCGCCGGCCGCCATGGCCGGCCGTACCTGCCGGAGGGTGACGGTGAGCACCGTGCGCCACCGGCCGCGGCCGAGCGAGCGGGCCACCTCCTCGAGGGCGGGGTCCGTGCCCTGCAACGCGGCACGGACCGGCAGGAACACGTACGGGTAGGTGCACAAGGTCAGGACGAGAACCGATCCCGCGAACGGCGGGATGCGTGGGAAGAACGAGACCCAGATGTAGGCAGCGACGTACGAGGGCACGGCCAGCGGCAGCGCCCCCAGCACCGTGAGGAGGCGGCGGAAGGGCACTCGGGTCCGGCTGGTCAGCCAGGCGAGGCTCACGCCGACGACCAGGCACAGACCGGTGACGACCGCGGCGAGCAGGAGGCTGCGCAGCACCAGGCGCAGGGTGCGCTCCTGCCAGACGATCTCGAAGGCCACCTCGGGTCCCCGCTCGAAGGCGCGCACCGCCAGGTACACCAGGGGCAGCAGGGCCACCCCGGCCGCCACCAGGGCAGGGACGAGCAGGACCGCGGGTGGCCGCGTGCGTCGGCGCGAGGCCACGCCACCCCCCCGGGCGCCGGGGGTCCCGGGGACGGGCGGGTGGGTGAGCGCGGGTCCCGCCATCAGCTCAGGCCGGCCTCCTGGATCATCGTCTGGGTCTCGGCCAGTGTGTCCAGGTCGGAGAGGTCGATCTCCGGCGGGTCGAGCTCGTCGAGCGGCGGCAGGGCGGCATCGGTCTCGACCCCCTCGATCAGCGGGTACTCCTTGGTCTCCTCCGCGAAGTACTGCTGCGCCTCCTCGCCCAGCAGGAAGTCGACGAACTGCTGCGCCTCCTCCCCGGCGTCGGTGGTCGCGACCACGCCGACCCCGGCCACGTTGACCAGGGCGCCTGGGTCACCGCCGCCGGGGAAGACCAGCCGGGCGGTGATGCCGTCCTCGCCGACCTCGGCCACCCGCTCGTACCAGTAGTAGTGGTTGATCAGGCCCAGCGAGACGACGGCGTTGTCGACGGCATCGAGTACGGCGTTGTTGTTGTCGAAGATCTGCACGTCGTTGGCGGCGATGCCCTCGAGCCAGGCCCGGGCGGCGTCGTCGCCGTCCAGGACGCGCAGGCCGGTGACGAAGGCCTCGAAGGACGCGTTGGTGGGGGCGATGCCGACCTCGCCCGACCAGCGAGGGTCGGTCAGCTCGCGCACGGACCGGGGCACCTCCTCCTCCGGCACCTCGTCGGGGTTGTAGGCGATGACCCGGGCCCGCCCGCTCACCCCGACCCACTGCCCCTCGTCGGCCCGGAAGCGCTCGTCGACGAGCTCGAGGGTCTCGTCGGGCAGCTCGGCGAAGAGCCCCTCCTTGGCGATCGCGCCGAGGGCGCCGCCGTCCTGGGCGAAGAAGACGTCGGCCTCCGTGCGCTCCCCCTCCTCGAGCAGCTGGGCGGCCAGCTCGCCGGTCCCGGCGTAGCGGACGGCCACGTCCATCCCGGTCTCCTCGGCGAACCGGTCGATGATCGGCTGGACCAGGTCCTCGTTGCGGCCGGAGTAGACCACGAGGCTCGCGGTCGACTCCTCGGTCGTCTCCTCGGCCCCGGCGTCGTCATCTCCGCAGGCGGCCAGTGACAGGGCGAGGGCGGCAGCGGTCGCCGCGACGAGCAGGTGACGGGATGTCATGGAGCGGGACCTCCACGCTGGTCGGCGGTAGGTGGGCGGTAGCTGGGGTCAGGTGCGGGCGACACTCTAGTTAGGCAAGCCTCACCTGGCTCGTCCGGGGACCCCTGACCGGGCGGGCCCCGCCCGCTGGCGTACCGAGAAGGGACCTCCGGCCCGGTCGGTGGTGCGCAAGGGCCGCCGACGGGCTCCGCAGACACGACCACGATGGGGCCGTGGCGCCCACCCCTTCGATCACGACCGGCCACCCGCGACCCGCGCCCCGGCGCCACGGCTCGCCCGGGACACGCCTCGGCGGGCTGCTCGCCGTGGCCGGTGCCGCCGGCGTCGTCGCAACCGCCCTGCAGCTGCTCGACCGGATCGCGCTCGCCGAGGACCCGCAGGTGTCCCTCGTCTGCGACATCAGCAGCGTGCTCTCGTGCGGCTCGGTGCTCACGGCCTGGCAGTCCTCGGCGCTCGGGGTGCCCAACGCGATGGTCGGGCTCGCGGTCTTCAGCGTCTTCCTCTCCGCGGGGCTGACCGCCGCCCTGGGCGGGACCCTCTCGCTGCGCTACCTGCGCGTGCTCGAGGCGATGGCCCTGGGCATGCTCGGCTTCACGCTCTGGTACCTCGCGCAGACGACGTTCGTCCTCGGCGCGTTGTGCCTCTACTGCACGGTCGTGGGTACGTCGGTCGTCCTGGTCAACCTCGCCGTCGCACGGCTGTGGCGGCGGGCCGGCGGGCTCGGCGGCCGCGGACCGATCGCCCGCCTCGCACGCGGCTTCGTCGACTCCGGCGACGACCGGTGGCTCTGGGGGGCCCTGTGGCTCGGCGTCGCCACGGTCGTCACCGTGGTGCTCGCCGGCTGACGGCGTCACGCGACGCGGCGGCGGCCCGGCGGACCGACCAGGTCGCCAGCTCGGTCCGCGACGAGAAGCCCAGCTTCGCGAGGCCGTTGCGCACGTGCGACTCCACCGTGCGCTCGGAGAGCACCAGCCGGGCGGCGATCGCCCGGTTGGGCCGCCGAGGTCCGGCCCGCGGGGGGGTTGGGTGGTCGACGGCCGGTTGCTGGTCCGGGAGGTGGCCTGCCCGGTCGTGGTGGACGTGCGCCCTGAGCCGGCCGGCTCGGCCGATGATGGCGGTGGGGCCGGTGGTGCCGGCGTGGCATCGTCCTCGCTCGCGCCGGCCGACACGGCACACGTGGCGGGCGGCGGCGCCGGGATCGACGGCCGGCGGACCCGTCGTTGTCGTGGCGACCGCCACGCTGGACCGCCGCGACGCCGGGCTCCGGGCCGCGCCCGGCTTCGTCATCGAGCACCGGGTGGAGGTCGAGATCCGGGCGACGCCGCAGCCGCCGCCCGGCTGACCAGCGCCCGGCCCGCCCCCGGTGCCCACCGCCTCGGCCATGATCACCGTGTAGCTGGGGTACCGCCCCGCGGGACCTCGCCCACACGTTGATCACCCGCCCGGCTGACCAGGTCCGTGCCGAGATCACCGTGTGGGCCACGTCCCGCGTACCGGCATGCCAGGCACACGGTGATCACGCCACCTCCCGCTCACCCCGCCGGGACGGCGCTGGCCTCCCGCTCCCGGGTCTGCTCGACGCTGCGGCGGACCGCGGCGGCGACGGTCTCGGCCACGCCGGGGTGGAAGACGCTCGGCACCACGTAGGCCGGGTTGAGCTCGTCGTCGCTCACGGTGGCCGCGAGCGCTTGGGCGGCGGCGAGCAGCATGTCCGGCGTGATCCTCGTGCTGTGGGCGTCGATGAGCCCCCGGAAGACCCCGGGGAAGACGAGCACGTTGTTGATCTGGTTGGGGTAGTCGCTGCGTCCGGTGGCCACCACGGCGGCGTGCTCGGAGGCCGCCACCGGGTCGACCTCGGGGTCCGGGTTGGCCAGGGCGAAGACGATGGCGTCGTCGGCCATGGTCGCGATGTCGTCGCCGGTGAGGATGTTCGGCCCGGAGACCCCGACGAAGACGTCCGCACCGGCGAGCGCCTCCTTGAGCGAGCCGGTGACGTGGCGCGGGTTGGTGTGCTCCACGAACCACGCCGCCGAACCGTGCAGGTCCTCGCGGTCGGCGTGGATGACCCCGACGCGGTCCGCTGCGACGATCTCTCCGACCCCGGCGTGCGCGAGCAGCTGCGCGATGGCCCGCCCCGCCGCCCCCGCACCCGCCATGACCACGCGGACGTCCTCGAGCCGCTTGCCGACGACCTTGAGCGCGTTGTACAGCGCACCGAGCACGACGATCGCCGTGCCGTGCTGGTCGTCGTGGAAGACCGGGATGTCGAGCAGGTCGCGCAGCCGCTCCTCGATCTCGAAGCAGCGCGGCGCGGAGATGTCCTCGAGGTTGATGCCCGCGAAGACCGGGGCGATGAGCTGGACCGTCCGGACGATCTCGTCGGGGTCCTGGGTGTCCAGGCAGATCGGGAAGGCGTCGATGCCGGCGAACCGCTTGAAGAGCGCGGCCTTGCCCTCCATCACCGGGAGCGCCGCGAGGGCTCCGAGGTTGCCCAGCCCGAGGACGGCCGACCCGTCGGTGACGACGGCGACGGTGTTGCGCTTGATGGTGAGCCGACGGGCGTCGTCGGGCGTCTCCGCGATCGCCTGGCACACCCGCGCGACGCCGGGGGTGTAGACGAGGCTGAGGTCGTCGCGGTTGCGGATCGGGACCTTGGACACGATCTCCAGCTTGCCGCCGAGGTGCACGAGGAACGTGCGGTCGCTGACCCGGTCGATGCGCACGCCCTCCAGCCCGCGCAGGGCCTCCACCAGCTCCTCCGCGTGGGTCGACGACGAGGCCGCGCAGGTCACGTCGAGCTGGATCCGGTCGTGCCCCGAACCCGTGACGTCGAGGGCGGTCACCATGCCGCCGGCCCGCTCCACGACCGTGGTCACCTCGCTGACCGCGGTGCCGCCCGCCGGCAGCTCCAGTCGGACGGTGATGGAGTACGAGATGCTGGGGACGCTGGCCACGGCGGAGCTCCTTCGGTCCTTGGGGCCGGTGCGGGCCCGATCCTTGCACCCCCGACGAGCCCGCGGGGAGACGCCGGCCCGCAGGGCCATAGGTTTGGGCCCGTGATCGTCGTGGCTGGGGAAGCACTCATCGACCTCGTCGCCGACTCGGACGGTCGGTACCGACCGATCCCCGGCGGCTCGCCGGCCAACGTCGCCGTCGGCCTCACCCGGCTGGGTGGGCGCACCGAGCTGCTGGCACGGCTCGGCACCGGGGTCTTCGGGCGGATCGTCCGGGCGCACCTGGACGACAACCGGGTGGGCCTCACCCACGCGGTGAGCACCGACGACCCGACCACGCTCGCGGTCGTGGCTCTCGACGACCAGGGCCGTGCCGCCTACGACTTCTACGTGGAGGGCACGGCGGACTGGGGGTGGACCGACGACGAACTCCCGGATCCGCTGCCCGAAGGAGCCGTCGCGGTGTGCACCGGATCGCTCGCCGTCGCCATCGAGCCCGGCGCCTCGGCCCTGGCCGCGCTGCTGCGCCGCGAGCACGAGCGCGGCGCCGTCACCGTCGTCCTCGACCCCAACGTCAGACCCGCCCTGCTGGGCTCGCCCGCGCAGGCCAGGACCCTGCTCGAGGGTCTGGTCGCCCTGTGCGACGTCGTCAAGGTGAGCGACGAGGACCTCGAGTGGCTGGTCCCTGGCGAGGAGGTCGCCACCGTGGCCGAGGCGTGGACGAGGCTCGGCCCGGCGCTCGTCGTCGTCACCCGAGGGGCCGAGGGTGCGCTGGCCACGACTCGTGAGGGTGCGACCTCGGCGGTCCCTGCACCACCGGTGCAGGTGGTCGACACCGTTGGCGCGGGGGACGCCTTCACGGCGGGACTCGTCGACACGCTTCGCCTGCACGACCTGCTCGGCCCGGAGAGCGGGGAGCGCCTGGCAGCGCTGGCGGCGGCTGAGCTGGGTGACATCCTGCGCCGCGCCGCGCTCGTTGCCGCCCTCACCTGCGGTCGGGCCGGGGCCGACCCGCCCACCGCCGCCGAGGTCGAGGCAGCGACATGACCGCGAGCGACCCCGCCTGCGACGCGGCGCACGGCGTCACCGAGCCCCCGACCGAGCCGCTGCGGTTGGTGGCCGTCTTCGCCTCTCCCGTCGCGACCCACCTGCTCCACTTCGGCCGGCACCTCGGGTACGAGACGGTGCTGCTGGAACCGCGGCCGGAGCAGGTCTCCTCCTCGTACGACGGGGTGGTGGTCGCCGACCCGGTCGAGGCGGGCGTGGACGCGAGCACCGACGTCGTCGTCACCGACCACGACCGGGCCGACCTGGGCCCGGTGCTCCGCGACGTGCTGCAGGAAGGCCCGCGCTGGGTGGGCGTCATGGGGGCACTGCGGCACAGCGCACCGCACGTCGCCGCGCTCGAGCGGCTCGGTGTCCCACCCGAGGACGTGGCCCGCGTTCAGCGGCCGATCGGCCTCAACATCGGCTCCCGTACGCCACCGGAGATCGCGGTCGCGACCCTGGCCGGGCTGATCGCCGACCGGCGGGGCCGTCCCGGCGGCTTCGACTTCGGTGCAGGACCGTCGGCGTCGGCCGGAGCCGGGGTCGCCAAGACCGGTCCCGGGACCTAGGTCCACCGCCCGGTCACACCCACTGCCAGGTCGGAGCGCTCAGCGCACGACGCGGACGTTGAACCGCGGCGTGCCCACCGCGCCGAGCACGCTGACCCAGAAGAGCAGGTAGGCCTCCATGCCGCGGGCGGCGACGAGCCCGCCGAGGTCGAGGACCTGGTCGCGCCGCCAGCCGAGCTCCGTCAGCAGCCCCACGACCACGTCCTTGGCGTCCTCGTCGTCGCCGCAGACCGGCAGGTGGTGCAGCCCGGGAAGGGCGCCGGGTTCAGTCATGACCGAGGCGTTGACCGTGTTGAGGGCCTTGACCACTGCGGATCGCGGGTGGGCCGCCTGGATCTGCTCCGCGAGACTCGTCCCGCCGGGTTGCGGGATCAGCGACGGCGGGAAGCCGCGGGACGTGTCGAGCGGGTTGGCGACGTCCAGGAGCACCCGCCCGTCGACGTGCCCGCCCACGCGCTCGAGAACCGCCAGCGAGGCGGCACCGGCGGTCGCGTTGACCACGAGTCCGGCCTCCTCGGCGACCGACTCGAAGGGCAGCACCGGGAGGCCGGACTCCGCCGACCAGGCCGCCACGTCCGCGCGCTCGGGATCCCGCGTGCCGACGGTGACCCGGTGCCCCCTCCCGCGCAGCCCGTCCGCGAGGGTCCGACCCACCGTGCCCGTACCGAGTACCGCGATGCGCACGAGCTGCCCCTCTCCACCGGTGGCCGCCGCCGATCATAGGCCGGGTGACGCCCGCACCCCGCCGTACCAGTCACTGAGCTCGGCCGACAGCAGGAACGAGAATGCCAGCGCGTAGATGTAGGCGAGCAGGCCGAAGGTCGCGCTGAGCGCGCCGTACAGGGCGACGTCCTGACCCACGAGGGGGACGAGCAGGGCGGCGACGCGCTGGACGACCACGAAGGAGATGCCGAAGGCCACGGCGCCCGGCCAGTGCTCGCGCGGGTGCACCGGCCGACCCGGGGTCAGCAACCAGAAGCTGACGAAGGCCCAGCCCACCGCGACCACCGACACGCCCGTCAGCGCCAGGACCTCGTCCAGCCGCTCGAGCCGCCGTGTGTACGACAGCGACGAGATGTAGCTGATCCCCACGACGAGGGCCAGGAACGCCACGCCCAGCGGGACGAGGAGGGGCAGTCCCTGGAGCCTGAACTGCACCAGGCCGGTCGGCGGGAGCGCGAAGACGTCGGCCAGCGCGGCGCGGGCGCGGGCGATGACGCCGAGGCCGGTGTAGACCACCGTCGGCACGGCGAGCACGCCCAGCACGGTGCGACCGTCGACGACGCTGTCGATCCACGGCCCCGCGACCGGGGTCAGGCCGGGGATCGCGGCGACGAGTGCGTCGGCGATCTCCTTCTGCGCGTCGGGCCGGCCGCTCAGGACGAAGCCCACCACCGACAGAGCGAGCAGCACCAGCGGTGGCAGGGACAGGAACGCGCCGTAGGTGAGGGAGCCCGCGTGCACGGAGACCCGGTGGTCGACGACGCGGCGGGAGCCCTCGTCACGGACGGCCGCGGCCCCGCGCAACCACCGGTTCACCGGCCGCGCGGCAGCATGCCGAGGACCACGGCCAGGCCGAGGACGGAGCGGGGGGTGTACGCCGCCCGCCAGAGCCCACCGTGGTTCGCGCCGTGCCACAGCAGCTCGTCCGGGTGCGCGAGGGGGACCGTCGGGTCGGCGACGCTCGGGCCGGCCCGCAGGTCGTGCACGAGCAGCGCAGCCATGAGCGTGTTGCTCGTCGACGGGTCGAAGATCTCGATCCCGAAGCGGTGGGCGCCGGCGTAGGCCGCCGCGAGGGCACGGTTGCGGAGCACGGACCTGGTCCGGGTGGCGGGTGCGACGTTGACCGACACGCGCGTCCCGCCCTCCCGCGCCGTGGTCGCCCGCCAACGCTGGATCCGCTTGGCGAGGGCGTAGTTGGGCCCTTGTTGCGGTACGAGCGCATCGTGCACACCGACGAGCCTCCCGTCCTCACGAGCGTGCAGGCGGCGGTAGTTGGGCCCGAAGAGACGCCCCGCGCTGCCGACCCGGGCGGTGCGCCGCGCGGCCCGGGTCGCGAGCCCGCGGCCCTGGTAGCGGGCGCGGCTCTGCTCGACAGCGTCCTCCGGCACGCTGAAGGCGTCGGTGGGCGTGGCGAGGAAGGCCAGGGACACGTCGTCACGCACCCGGCCGAGAGCCTGGGTCAGCGCGTCGACGGCCACCGAGGCGCGCGTGTGCTCCGCCCCGTCCGCGTACACGTAGCTCCCGAGCACGTACGGGCCCCGCAACCGCGCGAGCCACGCGGCCAGCGCCGGCGCCCCGCTGAGCAGGTCGACCCCTGCCGTGGCCAGCAGTTCCTCATCGGCCGGGTCGTCGCCCAGCGGACGTCGTACGGGGAGGGTCAGCCGACCGGGCGACGCCCGCACCCGGTCGAGCAGCCGCTGCCACACGTCGGGTCGCGGCAGGTCCACGCCGACCACGTGGGCACCCCAGCGGACGAGGGGGACGTAGGGGCCCAGCTCGGCACCCGCCCCGAGGGCGACGACCGTCGTGTCGCGCAGGTCCAGCCACTCCGGCTGCGACGCCACCTCCAGGACGGCGTCGGCGTGCGACGGCTCGACCACCCCGGCAGCCACCCAGGAGTCGAGCCGCCGCCGGAGGTCGTCGCCGGCCAGGCGCTGCCCCCGGTACGGGAGGGTCAGCTCCTGCGGCCCGCCGACCTGGCCACCGCGGACCTCCGCGGTCGCGAGCTCCGGCCCCTCCGGTGCGGCGAAGGCCTGGTCCAGCGGGACGTCCTCGCCTCCCCGGTCGAAGGTGAAGCGGGCGTGCACCGAGCGGAGCCCGTCGGCAGCCGTGGTCGACGCCGCCGACGACGAGGTCGCCGTCGCCTCGGTCATCCGGCGGAAGGCGGCCACGTAGCCGTGTCGCCAGTCCGACTCGCGGTCGACCGTGGCCGCGAGACCGGCGTCCACAGCCCGCACGGCGTCGGCGAGGACGGCCCGCCCGGTGGCGCTGGTGCTGCGCCGGCCGTCGACGAGCGGGAACACCACGCCCGCTGGACCGGTGGTCATCCGGCCAGGTCGGTCGGGCGCAGGCGGTAGACCTGCAGGTGCAGGTCGTAGTACTTGTCCGTCTCCCCCACCCACTCCATGCCGAGCCGGCGGGCCATCGCGATGCCCTTGGCGTTGGCGGGCCGGACGACGGCGAAGAGCTCGTGGGCGGACTGGCCGAAGGCCCAGCGGGCGAGCGCGCGGGCCGCCTCGATCGCGTAGCCGTGCCCCCAGTGCTCCGGCGCGAGCTGCCAGGCGATCTCGATGTCCTCGTCGAACGGCGGCATCCGTCGCAGTACCAGCGCACCGACGACCACGCCGTCGTCGACCCGCTCCACCGCCCAGCGACCGCAGGGTGGCGTCGCGTTGCCCTGCTCGGCGATCCACCCTTCGAGGACCACACGCATCTGGGCGGTGTCCCGGACCGGTGCCATCGGCGGCGACAGCCACCGCGACACCCGTTCGTCGCCGTAGATGGCGAGCGCGACCTCGGCGTCGTCCCCGGTCCACGCGCGGAGCCGCAGGCGGTCCGTCGTCAGCAGGGCTGCCACGTACCGCACGCTATCGGCGGGAACGGGCCGAGGGCGAGGGCCTACGGAGCGTCAGCGGTCGTCAGGACCCTGCCAGCCAGGTCGCCGGGTCCACGGCGGTCTCACCCAGCCGGATCTCGAAGTGCAGGTGGGGACCCGTGGACAGCCCGGTCGAGCCGATCCGACCGACCGGCCGGCCGGCGGCGACCTGCTGCCCCCGCTCGACGTCCACGCGCGCCAGGTGCGCGTAGGCGGTCGTGACCGGGCTCCCGTCGACGTTCCCGTGGGCCACGACCACGACCAGCCCGTACGCGGGGTCGCGGTCGACCGAGACGACGGTGCCCGCGGCGGCGGCGTAGGCCACGCCGTCCCCGACCTGGAAGTCGGTCCCTAAGTGCTGCTTGACAACGCCCGTCACCGGGTGGTGCCGGGTGCCGAAGTCGCTGGACACCTCTCCCGTCGCCGGGCGGACGAGACGGGTGTCCACGGCGATGGAATCGCGCAGCTGCTCGGCCTCGGTGGCAGCCGCCGAGGTAGCGCTCCGCGAGCTGCGCTGGGCGGCCGCGGCCCGGTCGGCCTCGACCCGGCTGGCCTCGTGGGCCTGCTCGGCGGCGGCGACGTCGCCGCTGGCGTGCCAACGGTCGACCCGTAGCTCCGCACGGGCGGCCCGCAGCTGCCGGACCAGCTGCTCGGCCGCCTCCAGCTCCGCCCCGGCGGCGCCGGCAAGCTCGTCCGCCGTCGTCGCGAGGGGTTCGACCGCCAGGCTGTGCCCGAGCGCGCCGACGACGCCCACCGGGCCTGCGCCCGCACCGACCAGCACCAGCGGGTCGTGGTCCCTGACGGTCGCCGTGGCGGTGGCCGCGAGGGCTGCCAGCACCTGCCGCTCGGCCGCCACGGCCACGTGGCGCTCGGCCCGGCGCAGCGCATCGGCGTTCTCGGTCACGTCCGCCTCGACCGCCCGCAGGGCTCGCCGGGCTGCCTCGACGGCGGCCCTCGAGGCGTCGCGGGCCGCGACCGCGCGACTCTCCGCCTCGACGGCTGCGGTCAGCGTGGCCTCGGCGTCGACGACGACCTGGTCCGCCTGGGCCAACGCGGCGGGGGACACGGCCGGCATCTCGGGGCGGGCCGCCGCAGGGGTGGCGGCCGCCATCGGCACCAGCAGGGCGGCGCCGCCGGTCAGGGCGAGCAGGGTGCGAGTGGGCAGGCGTTGCGTGGTCATGCGGCTCTCGTGGGGTCGGGGACATGGGGTACGCCCAGGAAGGGCGCGGGGCGCCGCGCTGGGCGGGGCGGGCCCGTCCGCGTGGGTTCGCCGCGGCGGGGCCAGGCCGTCCGGTCGTGCGACCGGGGCGGCGGTCCAGGGCGTCGGCCGACCGGCCGACGACAAGCGGGGCGCCGCCAGGCCGGGCAGGCCGGACGGGCGGGACCCGGCACCGTCGCGATGAGGACGGCTCACCGTGTTACGGGTGAGTAACGTCGACCCCGCGTCGACCGATCCCGACCGCCGACGTGATCCTCGCCACGTCCTCCCTCGTGGCCCATGGCTCGGAGAGTCGGGGTCTCGCATGATCATCGGGGCTGGTGACGTTCGGAACCCCGAACTCTGCGGGGCCCACTCCTCAGCCGGCGAGCCGGTGCTGCCCCTCCTCCGCCTCGGCGGCCCAGCGGGGGGCGCGGGCCCGGGCTGCCACCCCAGCAGCGGTCCGCCAGTGCGCCTCCGCCTCGACCGGCCGGTCGAGCAGCTCGGCCAGGCGGGCCAGCCGAGCGGCGACCGGCCCGAGGACCATCGCGTGGGTCTCGCCGCCGTGCAGGTGCTGCTCGTACGGGAGCAGCGCCTCGTACGTCGTTCCCGCCAGGTCACGCGCACCACAGGCCACGACGGCGTCGGCCCGGAAGCCCTCGAGGAGCAGCCACAGGTAGTCGGCCGGCAGGGGCTCGGCGCTGCGCAGCAGGGCCTCGCCCTCGGCCGGCCGGCCTTGCGCGGCCCGCAGCAGGGCCAGCGCCGGGGCTCCTTGCGCCGGGTACGAGGCCGCGAGGGCCTCCACGAGCGGCGCGGCCTCACTCATCCGGCCCAGCTGGGTGAGGACGCAGATCCGGGTGGTGACCCCGATCGCCTCGAGGTCGTGCATCTCCACGCCGGCGCGCGGTCTGGTCGCCGCAGCGAAGGTCTCCAGCGCGACAGCCGGGTCCCCCTGGACGACCTCGCGGAAGCCGTGGAAGAGCTGCACGACGACCGAGAACAGCGGCATCTCGTAGCGTCGCAGCACCTGCTCGGCCCGGGCGACGAGCGCAGCCGCGGCGTCCACCTCGCCCACCGCGCAGTGGCTGGCCAGCTGCCCGAGCAGGCCCAGCACCTCGACGCCGGGCATCGCGTGCTCGGACCCCAGCCGCTCCAGCCGCTGGGCGATCTCCGGGGTGGCCCCACCCGGAGCCTGCTGCCGTATGGAGGAGTAGTGGGCCGCGTTGAGCGCGACGGCGAGCACCGTGGGTTCATCGAGGCGCTCGGCGACCTCGACCGCCTGGCGCTGGACCGCCTCGACCTCCTGCGGGTCCGACCACCAGACGATCTCGGTGCCGAGCGCGGCCAGAACCCGGACCCGCAGCTCGCTGTCGCCTGGCGGGAGTCGCTGGAGCGTCTCGCGGCAGCAGGCGATCAGCTCCTCGTCCACCATGCCGTACGGGCGGTTGGACCAGATCAACGGCACGTCGATCGCCGTGATCGCTCGCGCGGCGAGCTGTGGGTCGTCGAGCGGCATGGCCTTGCGCACCGCCTCGCCCCGCGTCTCCCGGGCGGTCTGGGCCAGCCCGGCGAGCTGCTGAGCGCGGGCCAGCCCGGCCAGCAGCTCGACCTCGCGCCCAGGGTCCGGGCGCCGCAGCAGCCGGAACGCCACGAGCGCGCGTTCCCGCTGGGACAGGGCGGCGCGGTAGGCCAGGCGCTGCTCGGCCTGGTCCGCAGCGGCGGAGGCGTGCCGGGCCGCCCTGGCAGGGTCCCCAGCCGCTCCGGCCTCCGTCCAGTGGTGCGCCAGTCCCGCGAGATCGTCGGGGTCCAGCTCCTCCAGCGCGCGAGCCACCCGGGCGTGGATCCGGTCCCTCCGCAGCCGGGCCAGGTCGTCGTACACCGTGTCCCGGACCAGGGCGTGGGCGAAGCGCACCCGACCGGGGCCCGGCTCCTCGAGCAAGCCGGAGAGCACGCCGACCTCGACGGCGTCGTAGACCTCGTCCTCGCCATGCTCGTCCGCGGCCGCGAGGACCTCGAGGTCGACCTCGCGCCCCGCGACCGCTGCGGTCCGGAGCACGAGGCGCGCGGTCTCGGGCAGGCGGGCGAGCCGGCGGCGGACGACGTCCCGGACGCCCGCCGGGACCTCCTCGACGGCCACGAGCGCACCCTCACGGGCGAGCAGGCGGGCCGACTCGCGGACGTAGAACGGGTTGCCGCCGCTCCGCTCGGCGATGCGGTCCGTCACTCCCGGACCGAGCAGGGGGCCGGTCTCGGCAACCCCCTCCTCTTCACAGACGGCGCGGACGAGGGCCTCGACCTCATCGGCGCCGAGCCCACCGAGGTCGAGACGCAAGGCGTCACGCCGGGCCAGGGCGGCGAGCGTCTCGCCGAGCTCGTCGCCGGCCTCGGCGGGACGGTAGGTGCCCACCACGAGCAGCCGCCCCGGTGCGGGGTCGGCGAGCAGGTCGCGCAGGGCGATGAGGGTGCCGTCGTCGGCCCGGTGCAGGTCGTCGAGGACGACCACCAGCGGCTGCCGGACAGCCACCCGCCGGAGGTAGCTCGCCAGGGCCCGGTGCTGCCGGAAGCGGGCCGAGGGCTCGTCCTCCGCCCGCGCACGGTCGCCACCCCGGAGAGGGGCGAGCGCTGCGGCCTCCTCCGGCTCGGGCGGTCGGTCGGCCAGCGCGTCGAGCACCTCGACCCAGGGCCACAGGGCCGGCGACCCGTCGGTCTCGGGGCAGCGACCCCACACGACCCGCCAGCCCCGCGTCGCGAGTCGTTCGGCCACACCGGCCGCCAGGGCCGTCTTGCCGATCCCCGGCTCACCCGCCACGAGCGCGGCGCCCGGGCGGCCGGAGGACCGCACGTCCTCCGCCCTGGCCCCGAGCCGCTGGAGCTCGACGTCCCGGCCCACGACGTGCGGCACGGGTGGTGCGCCGGGTCCGGCGGCAGGGGCAGCCGAGTCGTCGGCAGGAACCTCGGTCCAGGCCGCCACGCCCGCACCGCCCGTCGTGTCCATCGCCTCGGGGGCGGCCAGCAGCGCCGGGTCCTGGGCCAGAACCGCCGCCTCGAGGCCCCGCAGCCCCGGGCCCGGGTCCAGGCCCAGCTCCTCGACGAGCACCGTGCGCGCCCGCTGGAGGGCGGCGAGCGCGTCACCCTGCCGGCCGGCCCGGTAGAGCGCGAGGACCAGCAGACGCCAGGACTCCTCCCTCAGCCGGTGCTCCAGCAACAGGGCCTCGAGGTCGGCGACCGCCGCAGCGGGCCTGCCCAGCTCGAGGAGTGCAGCGACCCGGCGCTCGCGCGCGTACACCCGCAGCTCGTCCAGCCGGACGGCCTCGGGTCGCGCCCAGGGCTCGTCGGCCACCTCCGCATAGGCGGGTCCCCGCCAGCGGCGGAGGGTGGTGTCGAGCAGGTCGAGGGCCGTGGCGGGAGCCGCCGCGGACGCGGCCTCGAGCTCGGCCGCGAAGACCTCGGCGTCGACGGCGCCGGGTGAGGGCCGGAGGGCGTAGCCGGGCGCGATGCTGACGAGGAGCCTGGCGGGACTCCGCGGTGCGCGCTCCGGCTCGACCACCCGCCGGAGGTGGGAGACGTAGGCCTGAAGCGCACCGAGTGCGCGGGGTGGTGGCTCCCCACGCCAGAGGTCGTCGACGATCCGCTCGGCGGGCACCACCGTCCCGGACGCGACGAGCAGGCGAGCCAGCACGGAGCGCTGGCGCGGGCCGCCGACGTCGACGACCGCACCCCGAGCGTCGCGGACCTCGAGCGGCCCCAGGACGGAGAACTCCATGCTGGCGAATCACCCCCCGGACGGAGCGTAGCCGCGACGCGGGTCGTGGCCGGCCACTACGCAGACGGGGACGAGAAGGGCGTCCTCGGGCGCGGCTGCAGCTCGCCATCAAGGGTGAGGTCGACCCGCTCGTCGAAGAAGGCGATCATCCCGCGGATCCGCGGGTTCTCCCTGATCGGCTCCGGATAGCTCCAGGCCAGGTCCGGCTCGAGCCGGTCTCCGACGCGGGCCGACCAGAAGCGGGCGGTCCCCTTGTACGGGCAGCGGGTGATGGTCCCGGTCGGCTCGAGCAGCTCCCGCCGGACGTCCTCGGGCGGGAGGTAGTAGCGCGTGGGGAGCGTGGTCTCGAAGAGCAGCATGGGGCGCGTCGACTCCGCCAGCAGGACCCCGTGGAGCTCGACCCGGACGTGGCGCGATCCGGTGAGGACGTCGACGCGCATGGCCGTGTCCCTGGCATGGACGAAGACCTGCTCCTCCTCCTCGTACCAGTCGAGCTGTTCCCAGCTGAACGTCACGTGGTCGGCCAGGACCTCCATCCCGGGGTCCAGGCGGCGGTGGGTCCTCGCCGCACCCGGGGCCACCCGCCGACCGGCCAGAACGGTCCAGCGCACGGTGCCGTCCGAGTCCTCCTGCGGGTCGGTCAGGGTGCCGTCGGGGACGTCGGCAAGCGGGATGTAGTAGGTGGGCAGCCGGCCCGGACCGTACTGGGCGAGCAGCAACGCCCGCCGGGAGTCTGCGACCAGGCGGCCACCGAGCCGGACCCGGATCCAGCGCGCTGTCGGCTCGATCCGAGGAGGTGGTGGGGCGAAGGCGTCGGCGCTCACGGCGGCTCCTGGTCGGCTCCTGTAGGCCCTGATGACGGTAGCCCTGTGGTCGGACGCTTCCGAGCGTGCGCCACGCCGTACCTCCCGTCGCCGTGGACAGGGGTCAGGACAGCGCGGCGGGGCCCTCGCCGGATCGCG
>DASTQL010000219.1:0-20749 GCA_035761805.1 Jiangellales bacterium
GGGCAGTTCGCGAGCCGGATCTCCTCGTCCTCGTGACGAGGCTCGTAGCCGTGGAGAGCCAGCACGTCGACTGCCCGCGTCAGCAGAGAGGGCGTCTCACGCTTGTCGGAGGCGGCGAGGCGTCGGCCTTGCCGCGCTGCCGCGTCGCTCACCGCCTCGTCGAGCGGCATGCCCTGCAGGAGCGACACGTCAATGGCATCGGCGAGCACGTCGCCGGCCAGGTCGTACCGGCGTTCAGGCAGCGAGATCGAGAACTGCCGGGCAGAACGCCGGTACAGCTTGGACGGCCGCCCCGCACCCGGACCGGTCCGGCCCGTGAGCCGCCGGAACTCCACGTCCAACAGGCCCTGCTCCGCGAGCTTGTCGAGGTGGAACTTGACCGAGTGCACCGGCATGCCGAGCGCGCCGGCGGCCTGGTCCCGGCTGACCGGGTCACGCTGCGCGACGACGTACTGGTAGAGCGCGCGGCGCCCGGGATCGGCCAGGGCACCGATCCCGGCAGCCTGCTCGGGGAGCCAGTCAGGCATCGGATCGCCCTTCTAAGAGATAGACCTATTGACGGAAGAGACCTCCCGGGTCTAACGTCTAGATCCTACTCCTTTAGATCCGGAGGTTGCCATGGCCCACCCCCGCCTTCCCGTCACGGTGACCCAGGGACGCGGCGATGCGTCCCGGGAACGCCGCGCGTTCCTGCTCCTCCGCACCGTGTTCACCGTCGCGCCCATCGTTGCCGGCGTGGACAAGTTCCTGGGGCTTCTCACGAACTGGGAGCAATACCTCGCGCCTTGGGTCGACGCCATCACGCCCGGCTCGGCCCACCAAGCCATGCTCGCAGTAGGGGTCGTCGAGATCCTCGCCGGTGTCCTGGTCGCCGTTCGGCCTCGTCTGGGCGCCTATGTGGTGGCCGTCTGGCTGGCCGGGATCATCGTCAACCTGGTGAGCACGGGCGCCTACCTCGACGTCGCGCTGCGGGACTTCGGGCTTCTCGTCGCCGCCCTTGCGCTGGCCCAGCTCGCCGCCTCGCCTTCAGTTGCAGGAACCGCGGAGCACGACGTCCGATGACTACCCAGACGACGGCGGGGGCCCCAGCCGCACTCCGTGCCGGCCGCCGACTGCGGGTCGTGGAGAACCGTGCGGGCGTCGACCTCGCCGCAGCCGAGGTCGCCGCCGCCGACATGCTCGCCGCCTTGGGCCAAGCGCTGGAGGGCGAGCACATGGCCGAGACGCCCCGGCGCATGGCACATGCCTACGCCGAGCTGCTGACCGTCACGGACTTCGACTTCACCACCTTCTCCAACGACGAGGGCTACGACGAGCTCGTGCTGGTCGAGAACATCCCGGTCCAGTCGGTGTGCGAGCACCACATGCTGCCCTTCGCCGGTGTCGCTCACATCGGCTACCTGCCCGCCGACCGGATCCTGGGCCTGTCGAAGTTCGCCCGGGTCGTGAGCTTCTTCAGCCATCGACCGCAGACACAGGAGCGGCTGACCAAACAGGTAGCCGAACACCTCCGGGACCGACTGGCACCGCGTGGCGTCGGCGTCGTCATCGAGGCGGAGCACACGTGCATGAGCCTTCGCGGTGTCCGAGCGATCGGCAGCACCACCGTGACGTCAGCGCTGTTCGGCGCTCTACGCGAGGACCCGTCCTCGCGGGCCGAGTTCCTCTCGTTGACCCGCAACCACCGGGAGTCGTGATGGGCCAGGACCAGCGCACCTTCGTGATCGTCGGCGGAGGCCTCGCCGGCGCCAAGGCCGCCGAGACCCTGCGGGACAAGGGCTTCGGTGGACGGCTCGTCGTCTTCGCGGCCGAGCCGCACTTCCCCTACGAACGCCCGCCGCTGTCGAAGACCTACCTGAGCGGCGACGACACGCTCGAGCAGCTCTACGCGCGCCCGCCGCACTGGTACGTCGACAATGACGTGGAGCTCTTGCTCGCCTCACCGGCGACCGGCCTCGACCTGGACGCGCACACCGTCAGCAGCGGCAGTGACACGATCGGGTTCGACAAGCTCCTGGTGGCGACCGGCTCCAGCCCCCGCCGGTTACCGCTTGCAGACGACAGCGGAACGCCTGTCGCATACCTGCGCACGATCGAGGACAGCCGACGGATTCGTGAACGGCTCCGTCCCGAGTGCCGGCTCGTCGTCGTCGGCGGAGGCTGGATCGGCCTGGAGGTTGCGGCCGCTGCACGGACCTTTGGCTCGGCCGTGACGGTCGTCGAACCACTGCAGCAGCCGCTCCTGCGCGTCCTCGGTCCCGAGCTGGCCTCGGTCTTCGCCGAACTGCACACCGGTCACGGTGTCGATCTGCGCACCGGGGCTTCCGTCGTCGGTATCGACGGCGACGGGAACCGCGCGCAGGTGTACCTCGATGACGGCGCGGTGCTGCCCGCTGACCTGGTCCTGGTCGCCATCGGCGCCCTCCCCGACACCGAGCTGGCCGAGACCGCGGGAGTCAAGACCGACGACGGCATCGTGGTCGACCAGCACCTGCAGACCTCTGCACGGGACGTGTTCGCGGCGGGAGACGTCGCTAACGCCTACCACGCGCACCTCGGTCACCACCTGAGGGTCGAGCACTGGGACAACGCCGTCGGCCAGGGGACGACGGCGGCGCTGAACATGCTGGGTGCCGACATCAGCTACTCGCGCATGCCCTACTTCTACACCGATCAGTACGACCTCGGGATGGAGTACGTCGGCCACGTCGGGCCCGACGGGTACGACGACGTGGTGATCCGCGGAGACGTCCACCGGCGGGTGTTCAGCGCCTTCTGGCTCCGCGGCAGCACGGTCCTGGCCGGGATGCACGTCAACGACTCGGACGCCATGGCCGCCATCCGCCGCATCGTGGCTGCACCCCGCGTGGACGTGACCACGCTGACGGATCCACGTGTGCCACTGGACTCGTTGGCCAGCGGTGCACCGGTGGAGGGTTAGAGACCGTCGTGGGCGCGGCGAGCATGAACTGGCCGGGATGGGCGGTGTTCGGGCTGCTCGCGACCACCGGGCTGACCGCGGTGATGATCGGCGCGCAGATGGCCGGCCTGACCCGGCTGGACCTGCCGCTGGTGCTCGGCGGGATCGTCACCGCCGACCCCGACCGTGCCCGCGTCGCCGGCTTCTTCCTCCACCTCGTCGTCGGGCAGGGCTTCGCACTCGGATACGCCGCCGCGTTCGCCCTGCTGCACGTGGCGACATGGTGGCTGGGCGCGCTGCTCGGGGCCCTGCACGCAGCGGTGGCGCTGACCGTGCTGCTGCCGCTCCTGCCCGGAGTACACCCACGCATGGCCAGCGAACGCGCCGGACCTGCCAGCACGGCGGTCCTTGAACCCCCGGGCCTGCTGGCGCTGAACTACGGGCTCCAGACGCCGGTGATCACCCTCGCCGCGCACCTCGCCTACGGCGCTCTGCTCGGTGCCCTGCTGGGAGCCGGGTGAACACGCAGCCGCCGATCGGGGACTACGGCCTGGTCGGCGACACACGCACTGCGGCGCTGATCTCCAGCGAGGGTTCGCTGGACTGGATGTGCCTGCCGAGGTTCGACGGCGACCCGGTGTTCGGGCGTCTGGTCGGCGGACCGGAGGCCGGACGGTTCCGGATGTCCCCGGCGGGGCCGGCACGGTTGGTCGACCGCCGGTACCGACCTGACAGCGTCACCTTGGAGACGACGTGGGCCGTGTCCGGTGGGGGCAGCCTGCGCTTGAGCGAGGCCATGGTGGCGGAGGTGAGCGGCCGGCTGCTGCCGACCTCGGTCCTGGTCCGGCGCCTCGTCTCCGATCGTGACGTCGATGCGGTCATCGAGCTCGACCCACGCCTCGGGGAACGGCATCGGCGCCCCCACGTCCGAGACCGCCACGGTCTGCTCGTCTGCGCGTGGGGGTCGCTCGCGATTGCGGCCAGCTGCGACCCGCCGATGCACCTTTCTCCCGGCGAGCCGGTGACGGTCAGGGTCCGAGCCGGCCGGCCGGTGACCGTCGTGCTCTCCGTTGCCCACCGGGAGCCGCTGATCCACGTGAACGCGGCGACCGCCTGGGACCTGGTGGTCCAGGACGAGGCTCGCTGGGTCCGGTGGACGGGCGACATCGACCGCGCGTTGCCGTTCCATGACGCAGTGGTACGTAGCCTCCTCACCCTTCGGCTGCTCACCTACTCACCGTCCGGGGCACCTGTGGCTGCCCCGACAACCTCGCTGCCCGAGGAGCCGGGAGGGATTCGGAACTGGGACTACCGGTACGCCTGGCCGCGCGACGCCAGCATCGGTGTCGCGGCGTTCCTCGGCGTCGGTAAGCAGGTGGAGGCACGCGACTTCCTCGGGTGGCTGCTACACGCGAGCCGCCTGCAGCGTCCGCGGCTGCCGGTCCTGCTCACCCTCGACGGACGGCCCGCCCCGCCAGAGCGGACCTGGGAGGGGTGGCCCGGTTACGCCTCGAGTGCGCCGGTCAGGGTCGGAAACGCGGCCTCGGCACAGCACCAGCTCGACGGCTACGGCTGGGTCGTCGACGCAGCGTGGAACGTCGTCCAGACCGGCGGAGGACTGAACTCCGAGACCTGGCGAGCGATCCGGTCGTTCGCGGGCCTCGTCGCGCGGCGCTGGCACGAGCCGGACGCGGGGATCTGGGAACTGCGCAGCGCACCAGCGCACCTGGTGCACTCCAAGCTCATGGCCTGGCTGGCGTTGGACCGGGCCCTACGGATCGGGGACAGCCACCGGCTCACCCGCCGACGTCGGCGTGTGTGGCAAGAGGCGCGGAACGCGCTCGAAGCCGACGTCACCGCGCACGGGTTCAACCCCGACCTGGGTGCATACACCCGCAGCTACGGCTCGACCGACCTCGACGCCGCGGTTCTCGTGCTGCCGCTGCTGGGGCTGGCGGATCCGGGCTCCGACCGGGTCGTGAACACGGTCGACGCCATCAGCGAGCGGCTCAGCGCAGGGGGGCCGCTGATGTACCGGTACCCACCCGGGGACGACGGGCTGCCCGGCCGCGAGGGTGCCTTCCTGCCCTGCTCCTTCTGGCTGGTGCAGGCGTTGGCGTACACCGGCCGTCACGACGAGGCGACCAAGCTCTTCGCGGACCTGCTCAGCTACTCGTCCCCGCTGGGTCTGTACGGCGAGGAGATCGCCCCGGACACCGGCATCCACCTGGGCAACTACCCGCAGGCGTTGACCCACGCCACCCTCGTCCAGGCAGCACTCGCCTTGAAGTCGACCAGCCCGACGGCAGGCGGTTGACCTCGATCTGGGTCAGCACTCGCCTGGTGGAGTGCCGACCAGGCGGTCGCACTCGGAGTCGACGTGGTCGGGACCGACCTGGAGGTCGACGTGGCAGCGGTTCTTGGCCGTCTTGGGCTCGGGCACGCGTTGGAAGAACAGCCGGAGAGGCCGCGTCCGGTCTGCACGGCTGCAACGTCACGGAAGGCCGGCCGCCCATCGACCTCCACGACCTGGTCCCGGGCAAGAGCTCCCGACTCCAGGAGTCGTCCGACGAGCCTGGAGTGGTCCTCGACCTCACCGTCGACCGCCCGCGGCCAGAAGGCAGCGAGTGCGTGCGGGTCGGAGGCGTCGAACACCATCTGCGGGGTGGTCCACCCACCAGAGGCTCAGGTCGAGCGTGGCTAGCTGGTCGCGCAGGCCGGCAGTGAGCTGCTCGAGCTCTACCCCTCACGGCATGAGGAAGGGTCTCGGCCTGAGCATCACGGTTCAGGGCTACCGCGGGCCTGCACCACGGCCCGGTGGGCGCCCGCACGTCGTGGACGACATGGACGTGTTGGTGGCGCCCTCGTCGTAGGACGACAGCGATCACGCGGGCGGCGTCGATGTCCCCGTCGCCGACGAAGAACGGGTCCGCCTCCATGGCGTGCACCTGGGCCGGCACGCCATCGGGCCAGGCGGCGTGCGCACGGTGTGGCCGTCGCTGCGCAGCTCATCGGCGAAGGCGAGCACCCCGGGTGTCAGTCGCTGTGCGTGGTGGAACAGCAGTACCTCGGCCGTTGCTGACTCCGTTCTCGGAATGGCATGGATCGGGAGATCCGAACACCAGAGAAGGGATCGGACAGGGCCCGCGGCGGTCATGAACAGTCGGGTGGCTGCGTCCCGCCTGTGGTGGCACGGCGGGCGGTCGCAGATCTCGCTGCCTGCAGGATCACGCGGACAGCAGCAGCGAGCAGCGTGAAGTTGATGACGATCTGGGCCGAGACCAGGAACCGGGACAGGTCGGAGGTGGCGCTGATGTCGCCGAACCCCACGGTCGACATGATGACCAGGGTGAAGTACGCGGCATCCATGCGGTTGAGGGGTTCGCTGAACGCCGCAGGGTCGGCTGCGGACAACAACAGGTAGGCCCAGGCGAAGACCGCGATGAACAGCGGGACGACCAGGGCCAGGACCTCGGCGGCGCGCAGGTCGGGCCGGGGCGCCTGCCCGATCTGCCGGACGCGGACGACGACGATACCGCCGACGAGGACGAGCCCGGCAGCGAGCACGATGACGCTGGTGGTGTCCCGCGCCGAGGTGACCGGGACGGCGGCATAGACCCCGAGGATCAGCAGGGCGGATGCGACGGCACGCAGGAGCGAGGCGCGGACTGCGGCGGTGTCCCGGTGGGGTGGGTGGTTCACGGAGTGCTCCTCGCGCCCATGATCGTGGCCCGGGGCCGGTGCCGGTCACCCGGTCGGCCGCCGAGTGGTAGGACTGGCTTGCAGGTGCTCGAGCCCGCGGCGCAGACGACACGCGATGGGTCTTGCCTCCTGGATGGGAGTCCGTGACGACATTGTCGACCTCGGCGTCCGAATCGCACGCGCAGCTGGTGGCCCGCGAGTTCTCCGCAGCCGCTCTCTACATGGCGCTGGTGCTGCTGGCTGCTCTCGTTGCCGTTCCGGTGGATCGCCTGCCCGACGATGCCGACCTCGTGGCCACGATGGCGGGAACGGCGATCGGGCTGGTCCTGGCGCACTGGCTGGCCTTCCGGCTGGCCGCACACCTCACCGCGGAGGGAGGGTTCGGCGCGGCGTCGGCGGCCCGCGAAGCCGGCGCCCAGATCACGGGTGGCCTGGCCGTGGCGCTGGTGGCCTCGGTGCCGTTCCTGGTGCTCGACGGGGAGGATGCTCTGAGCTTCACCCTCGTCCTGCTGGCCGCTCTGCCTGCGCTCACCGGATTGGCCATCGCGCGGCTGCGCGGGCGCTCGTGGGTGGAGAGCGTGATCACCGCCGGGATCGTCTTCGGGACCGCTGTTCTCGTGGTGGTGGTCAAGGTCACGCTCGGTCACTGACGGCAGGGCGGGGGCCGACCCTGCTCAGCGCAGGCCGACGAGGAGCAGACTGTGGGGCGTGACGAACGCCGAGCTCGGACGTCGGTGGGCGCGAGCCTGGTCGCGTCACGACCCCGAGGCGCTGTCGGATCTGTTCGACCCCGACGGCGAGTACGACGATGTCGCCTTCGCCGTCGTCAGTCGCGGGCCGGGCGGTGCTCGCGGATGGGCAGAGGGCTTCCTCGCTGCCTTCCCTGACCTCGTGGTCGACGTGGTCGCGGAGTTCGCCACCGATGGCGATGAGGTCGTCGAGTGGCTGATGTCCGGAACGCACCGCGGCCAGTTCGCCGGACTGTCCCCGAGCGGCCGGCGCTTCCACGTCCGCGGAGTGACCGTTCTGCGCACCCGACGGGGCCGTATCGTTCGTTGCTCGGACTACTGGGACCTCGGGACGGTGCGCCGCCAGCTGGAAGAGACCTGACGCCGGGTCACTGTGACGGCGACCCGAACCTCCCAGGGCACGAGGAGTGCATGATCCTCGGCCCGGGGACTGGTCACCCCGGAGTTCTGCATCCTGCGCTCGGAGGCCGAGCGAGGAACGGCGAGCTGATCCACGGGCGCACGCTCGACATGGAAGACACATCTTGCGTCGATCCTGTTGCGTCTACCCTTGCAGTCCTAGGTATAGTTTGCCTTGTGCTTCTAGGTAAGTGGGAGGGAGATCGCATGCGCATCGACAAGGACCTCGTCGCCGCGTCGGCCACGCCGCTCGTGCTCGGGATCCTCGCCGACGGCGAGTCGTACGGGTACGCCATCCTCAAGCGGGTCAACGAGCTGTCCGCGGGTCGCATGACCTGGACCGACGGCATGCTCTACCCGCTGTTGCACCGGCTCGAACGGTCGGGTTACCTGCAGGCCACCTGGCACGAGGCGCCGACCTCGCGGCGACGAAAGCACTACGCCATCACTGCGGCAGGCCTTGACGCGTTGGCGGAGCGGCGTCGCCAGTGGGAGGTGGTGTCCGGTGCGCTCGACCGCGTCTGGCGGGAGGCCACGACGGTCGTGACGCCGCCCGCACCGGCGACGGCGGTGGGACGGTGACGGCCGTGCACGAGCCCCTCGACGGCGACGTCGAGGCACAGATCGGGCAGTGGCGAGGCTACGTGCAGCGCCATCGCGCGATCAGCGGGAATGACGTCGAGGAGCTCGAGGGCCACCTGCGCGACCAGATCGGCGACCTCGGTCGCTCGGGCCTGAGCGGGGACGAGGCCTTCCTCGTCTCGGTGAAGCGTCTGGGCAGACTCGACGTGGTGTCCCGGGAGTTCGCCCGCGAGCACTCCGATCGGCTGTGGAAGCAGCTCGTGCTCGCGGGGTCGGGCGAGGCGGCGACAGGCGGGACGCGACGCGAGCTGGGCGTGGTGCTCGGCCTCGCGGTGGGCGCGGGCCTGGCCATCAAGCTCCCGGCGCTGGTCGGGCTCACCCTCGCCGACGACCCCGGCTTCTACGCCCGGAACCTCGCCCTGTTCGTGCTGCCGTTGCTCGCCGCCTACTTCGCGTGGAAGCGCGGGATGCCGATTCGCCGGGCGACGCTGATGCTCGCCCCACCGTTCGCGGTGGCCGCCGTGCTCGCGAACGTCTACCCCTTCGCCACCGAAGGCGCCACCGAGGTGCTCACCGCCATCCACCTGCCGGTCGTGCTTTGGATGGTGATGGGGCTGGCCTACGTCGGCGGTGAATGGCGCTCCCATCCCAGGCGCATGGACTTCATCCGGTTCACCGGCGAGTGGGCCGTCTACTACGTCCTGCTCGCACTCGGCGGCGGCCTGCTCAGCGGGCTCACCATCGCCGGCTTCGCGCTGCTCGGCACGGACGCGGCGGAGTTCGTCGGCACGTGGGTGCTGCCGTGCGGCGCCATGGGCGCCGTCCTCGTCGCGGCGTGGCTCGTGGAGGCCAAGCAGGCCGTGGTGGAGAACATCGCCCCGGTGCTGACCAAGGTGTTCACCCCGCTCACCGCGCTGATGCTGCTGGCCCTCCTCGTGGCCACCCTCGCCGGCGGGGACGTCGTCCAGGTCGAGCGCGAGCTGCTCATCCTCGTCGACCTGATCCTGGTGCTGGTGCTCGGGCTGTTGCTCTACGCCATCTCGGCGCGCGACCCGGACGCGCCTCCCAGCGGGTTCGACTGGCTGCAGCTCCTGCTCGTGGGCAGCGCTCTGGCCGTCGACGTACTCATGCTGTCGGCGATGGCCGCGCGCATCGCCGAGTTCGGGTTCAGCGCGAACAAGTCCGCCGCTCTTGGGCTCAACCTCGTGCTGCTGGTGAACCTGGCCTGGTCGGCGTGGCTGAGCGTCGGGTTCCTTCGGCAGCGCGTGCCGCTGCGCGCCCTCGAGCGGTGGCAGACCGGCTACCTGCCCGTCTACGCCGCGTGGGCGGCCCTCGTCGTCATCGCGTTCCCGCCGGTGTTCGACTTCGTCTGAGAAATTGCCGACCGTGATCCGGCGTAGACACCGGGTCACGACGGCGATGAGGATCCCGGTGCCCGTGGGTCGTCAACCTGGCCAGAGCAAGAGCGGATCCAGGGAGACGTGATGAGCACGCCGTCGTTGGACAGGGGTTCAGCGACCTCGTAGCGGAGCGTGGCCGCTCCCCGGCCTAGCCCATGCGCAGTCCCTCAGCCTGCGGGTACAAGGCGAGGACGACGTCGGCGACGTCACGCACCGACTCCTCCACGCGATACACGTCGCAGATCGTGCGGGCCAGGCGACTCGCCATGAACCGCTCCATCGCGGCTGCGGAGTCCCAGACGTACACCCCACCGTGCTCTCCGCTTCGGAAGCGCAGGTAGTACTTCTGCAGGAGCCCGGGGACGGCCAGGTACTCGGAGGCGCGCATCTGGAAGAGCTCTGCGATGCGCTCGTCCGGGAGTGACGACCGGAACCGGACGATGTGGATGACCATGGTTCCTCCTCAGGGTTGTCTTGCCGCCAGGCTGACGACGCAGCCTGGAGCGGGGCTGGAGTCCCACAGGAGCGCAGGACGTCCGTACGCTGGGAATGTGGAATACGGGCTACTCGGCCCGTTCCGGGTGCTCGACGAGCAAGGCGCCGAGGTGCAACCGGCTGCACCAAAGGTGCGCACGCTGCTTGCCTTGCTACTGCTGAACCGTGGTCGACACGTCAGTGCCGACACGATCGCCGACACGTTGTGGGGCGACGAACCACCCCGGTCGGCTCCCAACCTGATCCACGGCTACGTGCGCGACCTGCGCCGGCGGTTCGGGATCCAGGGGATCTCGACGATCACGGGAGGCTACCGCCTCGACGTCCCGCGAGGCTCGGTCGACGCGTTCCGGTTCGAGGACCTGGTCCAGGCACGCCGGTACGGGGACGCGCTGGCGCTCTGGCGTGGGGCGGCCCTGCTCGAGTGGGCCGATCAACCATGGGCACGGGCCGTCGCCAGGCGGTTGGAAGAGGAGCGCCTCGCGGCGCTGGAGTCCCGCCTGACGCAGGACATCGACGCGGGCCTCGCCGCCGTGGTGATCGGTGAGGTCGGCCTGCTCGTGGAGGAACATCCGCTCCGTGAGCGGTTGCGCGTCCTGTTGATCAAGGCGCTGTACGCCGCGGGCCGGCAGGCGGAGGCACTCGAGGCGTACGCGCAGGCTCGCCGGCACCTCGTCGACGAGGTCGGGCTGGAGCCCGGAGCCGAGCTGCGCGCGATCGAGGCCGCCGTCCTGGCGCAGGACTCCACTCTCGTACCGGCATCTCCCCGTGCGGCGGCAGCGCCGCCGCTGCCGGTGACCCCGCTGGTCGGGCGCGAGCGCGAGCTTGCGACCGTGCGCCGCGCGCTCACGACGGCGCGGCTCGTGACACTGGCCGGACCCGGTGGGGTGGGCAAGACCAGGCTCGCGGTCGAACTCCTGGCAGCGCCCTCCTCACGCGCCGGGGCGGTGTGGTTCGTGGAGCTCGCCACCGTGTCCGCCGACGCCGATGTCGCCACCACCGTGGCTCGGGTACTCCAGCTGGCAGAGTCGCCCGGACACGAGATGGATCTCGTCTGTGATTACCTGTCGCGGCGAAGCGGCCTGCTCGTCCTCGACACCTGCGAGCACGTGGTCGAGGGGGCGGCGGAACTGACCACCGCCGTCCTCGCACGCTGCGCCGACGTGCAGATCCTGACGACCACGCGGGAGCCGTTGCGGACGCCTGGTGAGCAGATCGTCGCCCTGCGCGGGCTCGACGACGCTGCCGCCGGTTCGGTGTTCGTGGCCCGCGCCCGAGCGGTGGGCTCCATGGCCACGCTCGGCGGCGACGACGACGTGCAGCGGATCGTCCGCAAGCTGGACGGGCTTCCGCTGGCGCTCGAGCTGGCTGCCGCGCGGGTTGCGTCCCTTTCCCTGGAGCAGCTGGCGTCGGCCCTCGAGCGGCCGCTCGACCTGCTGGGGGGTGACGTCCGTACGCATGACCCGAGGCACCTCACGATGCGGGCTGTCATCGGCTGGAGCCACGACCTGCTCGACGTGAGCGACCAGGACGCGCTCGCCGCACTGTCGGTGTTCGTGGCGGCATTCGACCGCGAGGCGGCGTGTGCCGTGGTCGGCGACGACGGTCCCCGAGCAGTCGAGCACCTGCTTGCGCGCTCACTGCTCGCTCGAGACTCCGACCTGGCCGGACGCGCCAGGTACCGCTTCCTCGACCTGGTGCGGCACTTCGCCCGAGAACAGGCGACACCAACGCTGCGTGATCGGGCGCGCCGCCGTCACCTCGAGTACCACGTCACCCTCGCGGCTCGGCTGGACGGCCGGATCCGGACAGCGGAGGCGACGGCGTGGGCCGCGGTCGCCCGCGGATGTGCGGAGGACCTGCGGGCAGCCGCGTCGTACGCCATCGCCCGGCGCTCGGCGTCCGCGGGACGACTGGTCGCCGATCTGTACTGGCCCTGGTTTCTCGACGGGTTCCTGGCCGAGCTCCGGTCCTGGGCGACAGCAGCACACGGCTTCGAGCGCGACCCGCGCGTCCGCGCTCGTCTCCTGCGCGTGCTGGCCTCCACGGCGCTCACCCAAGGGGACACCGCGGCAGCAGTCGACGCGGCATACCGTCTGCTCGACGCCGCGCAGGGTCTGCCGGATGAGGAACTCGTGGCTCTGGCCCACAACCTGCTCGGGATGGCCGCCTGGGCACGAGGCGACTACGCCGCCGCCGGAGCGCAGCACAGGGCCGCCCTCGACCACGCCCGCGGGTGCGGGCAACCGTGGACCCTCGCCCTCGTCACCGCGCTTGCTGGACGGTCTGCCCACGGGGCGGGAGACCACGACGTGGGCTCGGCCATGCTCCGTGACGCCGAGACCCTGGCGGAGACCATCGGCGAACCGATGGTGTTGGGAAGCGCATTGGACTACCGCGCGCATGCTCAGCTCGCCGCAGGTCGCAACGCCGAGGCCGCTGCGTTGGCGACACGGAGCCTCGCGGCGTACCGGTGCATCGGCTACCAGGAGGGGCTCGCGTCGGCCGGCACGTTGGCGGCCATCCTCGCCGTCATGGTCGGCGATCACGAACGGGCAGACACGTTGCTCCACCAGGCCATCGACGTGACCCGTCGCCTACGCCATCTCGGCGGCACGGCATCCGTCCTCGAGGCGATGGCCGTGCTCGACCATGACAGAGGCGACCGTCAGCGCGCCGCAGCAAGCCTCGCTGAAGCTCGAGCCCTCAGACGACGGACCGGCACCGCGCCTTCGGCCGCACTGCACGACGAGCTGAGCCGAGTCACCCGATCGCTGGCCGGCTCGATGCCGAACCAAAACGGCTGAGCCAAGCGGCACCGTGGGGTGCCTGGACGCTACAGCCAAGGGCCCAGTCGGCTGCCCGCGCCTGCCGCCACCTCGCACCAGCCCGGTACCTCGCGGAGCGCACCCCCGTCCACCGTGCCGAGGTCGACGTAGCGATCGTCCTCGACCCGGACCGCTCAGGTTCCTCCCCCCGTACGGACGGTGGCGAGCCTCACGCACCTGCCTTCCCCACGTGGACGCGGTGCTGGTGCGGAGCCTCGAAGACGGGGACGGCACGACGAAGAGGTCGCCGTGCTCGACCGTCCAGGCATTCTCGCCGACGGTGACCTGCCCGGTGCCGTCGAGACCCTGGACCGCCGACGACCCGACCTCGTGGCGCGGGGTAGCACGGGGTGCCTGGACGAGGCGGTGGATCTCTGCGCGCAGGGTTGGCAGGACGTCTGCCCCCGTGGTCGGGTTGACGTAGCGGACCGCGGCGTTGCCGGGGTCCACGGGCACGAGCAGCTCGGACTCGAACCCCCGTAGAGGGCGTCGAGCTCGGGTGTGCTCACGCGCTGGTCCTGGTCGTCACGGCGAGGCTCTCCTCCGGGAGGGGTCGGCAGGACGAGTCGGCGATTTCCGTTCAGCGGGAAGCGCACCTTCGTCGGGACGGAATGTGACGCGGTCCTCGTCAGCAGCTCCAGTCGACGGCGCTCGTCACCTCCCGGCCCCGGAGTCCTCCTGGAAGAGCCCCACCACATTGCCCTCGCTGTCGCGGAAGCGGGCCGACCACCCCATGGTCGGGATGGGCGTCTTTTCGGTCACGACTGACCCGCCCACCCGGCGGACCTCCGCCAGCACTGCGTCGATGTCGCTGACCCCCACGTAGACGATCACTCCGTCCGGCGCCTCGGCCCGGGGGATGAGTGCGCCCTCGGCCCCGATCCCCGGCTCCTCGCCGGTGGTCATGGTCCAGTAGTCCGCGGGACCCCACTTCGCCACGTCCCAGCCGAAGACGCTCCCGTAGAAGCTGCTGGCCCGTTCCGGGTCGTCGACGGGGATCTCGAAGTGCACCACTCTGCTCGCCATAGCGCGAGGATGGACAGTCGGCGGCCGCTGGGCAAGGGTCGGTCTGCCCTTCCCAGGGCCAATCGAGTGAGCGCGATCTTGCGCCGCCTGGAGGGGCGCGTTCTCCGACTGCTCCTCCGACAGTCACGACATCGTCACGCCCACGTGATCGGGACCTGGCCTACATGGTCGGCTCCGAGCACCACCTGCGTCCGTAGACGCAGAGCCTCGGCAGTACACGCTGGGGGTCACCCAGGGTCTACCGCCGTGAAGGCCTGGAAGGTGGCCGACAGGCACGCGGACGCGCCCCCGCCGACGGAGGGGAGCTGAGCGAGACAGCCGACGAAGTGCCAGCCGGGTGACCCGCTCGAACCGGTCCAGCAATGGACTTGGCGGGTCTCAGGGACTGGGCTCGAGGAGGAAGACGGCGATGACCCGAGGGGCGGCTCGGTCGGCGTAAGCGGCGCCACCTGGATAAACCCCAACAGGGGCACGGTGCGAGGCGCTCCGGTCCTCGCCCCGGTGGCCGCAGCACGACCACCGGGACCCGTCGCAACTGCCGTGAGCGGGCGGCGGTGGCCGGTGAGCCGGAAGGCCATGCGGTCGAGGGGCGGCATCAGCCGCGCCAGGAGCGAGGCTCCGCTCCGGGTAGCCGCGAACACGCGTACCCATCGTTGCGGGGCCCTGCCGTCACGAGGTGGCGCAGTCACATCACACCTGTCCCACCGTCGTGTTCGTGGCTGGCTGTACGCGGTAGTGGTAGGTCGCCAGCTGGGTGAATCCGACGGCGTCGTAGAAGCGGCGCGCCTCGTCGTTCGACCGCTCGACCTGGAGGTAGAGCCGCGGGGCGTCGTTTGCCTGGGCCCAACGCGCGATCGCGGACAGGACGAGACGGCCGACTCCCCGCCGCCGCGCCTCCGGGATCGTCACCATGGTGAACGTGCCGGTCCAGCCGGCATCGGTGACGGCGCGCCCGATCCCGACCGGCGCACCGTCGGCAAGCGCCGTGACGTACACGTGCAGAGGGCCGACCCGGCGGAGCAGGCGGGTCTCGTGCTCGACATCGGTCCCGGGACCGCTCGTCGCCCTCAGCACGGCGAGCCAGTCGGGACCCGGCGACGTGTCGACGCACACGGAGATCGCCGGCCTTGGACGCGACTCGGCGCGCACCTCCGCGACCGCCGTGAGCAGCGAGATCGGCGCGTCCCGGCGATAGCCGCGCTCGGCGAGCGACCGGTCGAGCGCGTCAGGGCAGTCGGCGCAGACCTGGAAACGTGCGGGGGCGCCATGCTCGGCGTAGAACCGCTCCGAGGCCTCGATGCGCCGGGCGAGCCCGTCCGCCGCGCCATGGGGAAGCGCCGCGCCTGACCACCATGTGCCGTTGTCGGTGTGGCGGAGCCACCAACCGGTCCGTCGGTCCTCGACGGCTGCCGGGGTCGCATGGGCGGCCCTCTCCAGCAGGTCGCCGACCAGGCCCACGGAATGGATGGTCGCACGTATCGGTCCTGGCCGGTGAGCTCACGTCGAGCAGGTCGCGTGGACCATCGGGCCGGTGAACTCGACCTCATCACGGCAGGCGGTTCACCGGCTCACCGGCGCGCAGTTCGGCGGTGTTGCCGTCGTCGCGGGCCTCGGGCCCCGCCAGCCGCCCTCGGGCGCCACGGCGAACCATGGGGCCCTCAGCTGGCGGAGACCAGGTGCAGTCGTGCCGGGAGACCGAGGAAGGCGCCGAACGCGTCGGCGTTGCGGTCCAGTGCCGCCAGCTCGTCCGGGGTGAACCGGCGGAGCGGCAGCACCTCGACATCGACCCGCGACGCTGTCACGCGACGCCGCCAATGCCCCGCGAGCTGCCCGTCCACCACGACGGCGCCGATGGGGGTCCCGGGGCGCTCCCTGGCCAGGCCGGCGCGGTCGAGCCGCCGCTTCGCCTTCGGCCCGAGACCGCTGATGTACTCGTCGTACCCGTTGAGGAGCTCCACCTGGGGCGATGCCCACGCACGCAGGTCGAGGTCGCCGACCCACAGGTGTTCCACGCCGTCGACCACCGCTCGCTCGAGCGCAAGCCGGTCGACCGCGGCCCGGGCCTCGGTCTTGGTGAGGCTGGACCAGCCCATGAAGTCGTCGAGGCCGGCTGGCCCGTGCGAGGCGAAGTACCGTTCGGCCAGTGTGGCTGCGGCCTCCTCCGCGGGTGGTCGTCGCTGCGGTCCGGGCCACCTCACGTACGTGTGGTGCCTGCCCTGCAGCGGACCGCTGGCGACGAGGCACTCCAGCTCCGCCCACATCATGATCGTCCCGAGGGCGAGCCCCGACGACGGCAGCCCCTCGGCGCCCAGCCGGGCACCGAGCTCGGTGCGGGTCGCAGGTCCGTCGTGCAAAGCCGCGAGGACGACCTCCGCCGCATTTCGTAGCGTCCGGTCGTCGAGGCCGGCCTCGCGGTAGAGCGGGACGTTGGACACGTGCACGCGGTGCGCGGTCGCCGCCTGGGCCATCTCCAGGTCATCGCGGTGGATGAAGTGCCAGGTCTGCCTGAGAGCGTGCGTCCGGACGAAGTCACCGCTCGCGAACTGGTCGAGCAGGCGTTCCCGCGACTCGCCGGTCCGCCGGGCCAGCGACCAGAGCGTCATCTCGAACTCCTGGGCCTGGACCGCCCCCAGCCTTCGGACCTCCTCCTGCCCTGTTGACGCCGCCGCGCTGCGTCCTGCGGTCGGCAGGCCGGTCGCACGCCACCGCGCACGGAGTACGTCGTCGACCGTCAGCTGGTACGTCATCGACCCGATTCTCCCGCAGGGGTCGGCGTCGATCGGGGTGGACTGCCCGGACCCCTCCGGCCTACGGTCGCGGCGTCCAGGGGAGGTGCGATGGACGATCACGCGGTGCTCGTCGAGAAGCTGCGGCGGTACTTCGAGCATTCGGGTACCGATCCCGACTTCGCTCACGAGATCTACCACGACGACGCGGTGCTGGAGTTCCCACAGTCCGGAGAGCGGTTCGAGGGAGTCGCGAACTTCAAGGAGTGGCGTGCCCGATACCCCGCGGACGTGCAGTACCGGATCCGACGCACCACGGCCCGTGAGGACTTCGTGGTCGTCGAGCTGTCGCTCCGCTACGACGGTGGACCCTGGCAGTACGGGGTTCAGCTGACCGAGTTCCGGGACGGCAAGGTTGAACTCGAGCGGGTCTACGTAACCGAAGGCTGGGAGGCTCCCGAGTGGCGGGCTCCGTGGCGCTCGGACACACCGGCGGACCCGCCGGAGTGAGTGTCCCGCGGCCCGGTCTCGCTCATGGGTCGAGTCTGCTGTAGTGCGTCCCGTGAACGGTACGGAGATCGCCCGTCGGTTCGGGCTCGGCGACCGGGCAAGGCTGTCCGACGGACCGGTGGCGCGAGGCAAGCAAGGTCTCGTCTGGCGGCTGGACACGGCGGACGGAGCCTGGGCGGTGAAGGTACCGCTGTCCTGGCCCGGTGGGGACGAGGTGCGCCAGACGACCGAGTTCCAGGAGGCGGCCAGAGCCGCCGGCGTCCCGGCGCCGGCGGTGCGGCGGACCGCGGATGGCCATGTCTTCGCCGACCTGGGCGGAACCCGAGTCCGCGTCTACGAGTGGGTGGACCTGCTCCCGCCCGACCCCGGTCTGGACCCGGCTCTCGTGGGCGCTGTGGTTGCCGCCGTCCACCAGGTGCCCGCTCCCCAGTTCGGTCCGGTGGATCCGTGGTTCCAGGAGCCCGTTGGGGCCGGCCGCTGGGACGAGCTCGTGCACCTGCTGACCCAGGCCGGCGCCCCCTTCGCAGATCGTCTGGCGGGCCTTCGCGACGAGCTCGTCGCCCTCGAGTCCTGGATCGAACCGCCGGACGTCCTGCGCGCCTGCCACCGCGACCTCTGGGCGGACAACGTGCTGCCGACTGCTACCGGCGGTGTGTGCGTCCTCGACTGGGACAACAGCGGGCAGGCCGACCCCAGCCAGGAGCTGGGATATGTCCTCTTCGAGTTCGCTCGTGACGACCCGGGCCGAGCCCGGGCACTGCGTGACGCGTACCACGACGCCGGAGGGCCAGGGCGAGTGGTTCGCCGTGGACACTTCTCCATGCTCATCGCCCAGCTCGGACACATCACCGAGATCGCAGCCACGGACTGGCTCGTACCCAATCTGCGCTCGCCGGATCGAGCGGAGTCCGAGGCGTGGATCAGCGAGGTCTTCGACGACCCGCACACCCGTGACCGGCTCGACGACCTGCTGGCAGCGGTGGCTACTCCGCCTCGTCCCGAGCGGTGACGACGACCTCGCCGCGGCGTGCCCCTGCTCCAGGTAGCGGATCGCCTCCGGGAGCTCGACGAAGGGGACGTGCGGTCGATGACCGGCGTCACCGTCCCGGAATCCATCCCGGACCGCCGGGGCCGAGCAGCCGTCGGAGCTCGGCCACCGTTCGGTGGCCGGCCTTGTCGATCAGCAGGTCGTACCGCTGCCGACGGTCGGTGAGACCTCGTTGGGGTAGTCGATGACGTCATCGGCGCCGATGGACCGGACGAGGTCGACGTTCCGGGTGCTGCACACTCCGGTGACCTAGGCGCCGAACGCCTTGGCGAGTTGCACGGCAAAGCTGCCGATCCCTCCCGACGCACCGTTGACGAGGACCCGCTGGCCCGGCCTCGATCTGCACCGTCGACGCTGGCTGTCACGCGTCTCCCGTCCGAGAGGGTCTCGTCGAGGCCGGCGAACACGGCATGGGTCAGTGACGGCAGATGCGGAGCCTGGTGTCGTGGCCGTCGACACGAGCCAACGCGTCGGGTGTCAGCAAGCCCTCGCGGACTGGTCGTGCACAGGCCGGGCGCGGCCGCTTCCGGTGCCGTTCGAACGTCTGTACGATAGTGGGATGGACGTGGGCGCCGCACCTGCCGGCCGGGGTGCCCGGCCGGTGGAGGCGTGCGCCGACCCGTGCGCTGTGACCGGCCCGGTGGCGGGGTTGCGGGCGGCGGCCGCCGCGGTGGGCGGGATCCGGGTGGGGTCGGTGGACGCCGAGGCGGCGCTGGACGCGGTGTTGGCGGCGCGGTGGGTGCAGGCGGCGGCGTTGGTGGTGGAGGCCGACGCGTTGGCCCGGTTGGAGGCGGCCTACCCGGGGGGTGGGCTGCGCGGGCGGGACGGGGAGCATGCCGCGGTGGTGTTCGAGTTGATGGCCGCCCTGGGGGTGTCGCAGCGGTCGGCCGCCAACCGGCTCTCCTTCGGGTCCGGGTTGGCCGGGCTGCCCGGGTTGGGGGAGGAGGCCCGCTCGGGCGGGTTCGACGTGCCGATGCTGCTGCTGGTGTTGGACAAGGTCGCCGTGCTCGACCCGACCGACCGGGCCGAGGCGGTGGACCGGTTGTTGGAGGCGCACCGGGTGCTGCCGGGTGGGTTGACCCGGGCGCAGGCGGGCCGGTTGTTGGGGCGGATCGTGGCCGGCCTGGACCCGGACGGGGCGCAGCGGCGGCAGGCCGCGGGGCGGCGGGGGCGGCGGGTGTGGCACGACCCGGCCGGGGCGGCCGGGGAGGAGTCCACGCTGGGGATGACCGGCCCGGCGCAGCGGGTGGCGATCTGTTTCGAGGTGGTCGACGCGTTGGCCCGGGCGATGGTGGCCGACCGGCACACCGGGCCGGGGCCGACCCTGGACCAAGCCCGGTTCGACGCCCTGGAGTGGCTGGTCACCGGCCGCCCGGCCACCGCCCACCCGGCCTGGCCGGCCGCCGACCCCGACCACCCGGGTCACCCCGGTCACCCGGACCCGGACCACGACACCGACCCGGCCGGCAGCCGGACCGCCGACGGCGACGGTGGCCGCACCGACGCCGAGGCTGATGACGACGAGGTCCCGCCGTGGGAGCTACCCCCCCGGCGCGACATCCCCGAGCACCGCGACCCCGACAACACCGACGACACCGTCGTGGACGGCGAATCGGCCGCGGGCGGCGGTGAGCAGGACCACCGGCCCGACCCGGACGACGCCACGGACGCCGCGGACGCCGCGGCCGGTGTGGCCGGGGGTGGGGACCCGGGGGTGTTTGCCGCCGGCCCGGCACCGGGCCTGCCCGGCCTGCTCGCCCTGCTGGGCCTGCCGACCGCCCGTGCGCCGGCTTTGGGTGCCGGGTGCGGGTGCGGGCGGCCGCGGGTGAGCGTGGGGGTGACCGCGCAGGTCACGGTGGCCCTGCCCACCCTGCTCGGGTTGGACGACGCGCCCGGGGAGCTGGCCGGGTTGGGCCCGGTGCCCGCCTGCGTGGCCCGCGAGCTGGCCGCCGCCGCGTCCACCTGGCGGCGGCTGCTCACCGACCCGGCCGACGGGCACCTGCTCACCGCGCCGATCCGCACCTACCGGCCCACCGCCGCGGTGCGCGCCTTCGTGCTGGCCCGCGCCGGCGGGGTGTGCGCCTGGCGCGGCTGCACCGCCCGGCACGACCTGCAGCTCGACCACGACACCCCGTGGCCGGCCGGGCCGACCGGGGCCGGCAACACCGTGCCGCTGCACCAGCCGCACCACGACGCGAAGACCTGCGGCGCCTGGTGCCACCGGCTGCACCCCGCCAGTGGGGCGCTGACCCAGACCTCCCCGCTCGGGCGCACCTACACCACCACCCCGCTGCCCCCACTGGGCGAGCACCCGGTGCCCGACCCGGACCCCACCACCCTGGTCCGGGCCCGGCTGCACCGCCT
>DASTQL010000220.1:0-5696 GCA_035761805.1 Jiangellales bacterium
GCGCGCCGAGGCGGCGGAGAGTCCGCCGGCGAGAGCGCGCACGAGCGAGCCGCCGGGCCCACGGGCCCAGGTACGGTCCCGCAGCAGGGCCCGGTAGTCCTCGTGGACGTCGACCACGAGCCGTCGCCGGGTCACCCGGGCGGCCAGCCAGGCGGTGGGCACGAGGTCGGGGTCGAGCACGAGCAGCACCCGTCCGCGGGCCTGCAGGGGCATCACGAGCGCCCTGATCGCTCGGCCGACGAACCCGCCCCGGCGGCGGACGAGGCGCGGGCGACTTCCGGCAGGGGCGCCGTCGGGGTCGCCGAGCGCCATGACCTCGACCTGGGCGCCGGCGCGGACCAGCGCGTCGACCTCCCGGTGCAGGCGCGCGTCGGCGACGTCGTGCCCGCTGCTGACGAGCGACACGTCCGGCCGGCTCGCCGGCGGCCCGACGCCGATCAGAAGTCCTCGTCCGTGACGGCGGACTCACCGACCTCGAGGTACCGGGTGTAGCCCTTGATGACCCGGTCCGGGTCTCCGTGCAGCTTCAGCTCACCCTTGTGCATCCAGATGGCCTCGCTGCACAGCTCGCGGACGGTGGCCAGCGCGTGGCTGACCAGGAAGATCGTGCGCGCCTGCGCGACGAGCTCGCGCATCTTGTCCAGCGACTTGCGCTTGAAGCGGGCGTCGCCTGCCGAGAGCGCCTCGTCGACGAGCAGGATGTCGGGGGTCATGTTCACGGCGACCGAGAACGCCAGCCGGCTGAACATGCCGGAGGAGTAGGTCTTCATCGGCATGTCGATGAAGTCGCCAAGCTCGGCGAAGTCCTCGATCTCCTGGTACTTCTCCGCGACCTCGGACCGGGTCAGGCCGGCGGCCAGCCCGCCGAGCACCACGTTCTCGCGGCCGCTGAGGTTCCCGTTGAAGCCGACGCCCAGCGCAAGCAGTGTGCTCACCCGTCCGTGGACCTCGATCCGGCCCTCGGTGGGCGGCAGGATGCCGGCGACTGCTCGGACCAACGTGGACTTGCCCGCCCCGTTGGCACCGACGATGCCGAGCACGGTCCCGGGCTGGACCTCGAAGGACACGTCCCGGACGGCCTCGATCGTCCGGATGGTGCGCCGGCCGCGGCCGGCCCGCATGATGGCCCCGCGGAGGGTGGGGCGCTTCTCCACGGAGGCCCGGTAGGTCACGGACAGGTCCTCCACCTTGACGGCCGGGCCCCCCACCCGCGAACCGTCCGAGAGGCCCTTCTTCGCCCGCTCAGAGACGGACAGCGAACTCACGCTCCCTCGACATGAAGAACAGACCGCCGACGACGGTCGCCCCGACGGCCCAGGCGAGCGTCCCGAGCAGGAAGGAGAGCCGGGGTGCGTGCCCGTGCTCCATGATGTCCTGCCAGGCCCCCAGCATGGGGTAGAGCGGATTGAGCACGAGGAACTGCTTGATCTTCACCCCTACGCCGCTGACGTCGTCCAGCGTCCACAGGATCGGCGACAGGTAGAGCCAGATGCGGGTCAGGTAGGGCAGGAAGTTGGCCGTGTCCCGGAAGTACACCTGCAGCGTGGCGAAGAACGCCGCGACCCCGTGCGCGAAGAGCGCGTAGAGCAGGAGCAGCACGGGGACCCACAGCATCGCCCACGAGAAGGGCAGGCCGGCCGCGATGTGGACGGCCGCGTAGATGGGCAGGGTGGGGAGGAACCGCAGGAACGCGGTGATCGTGGCGGAGGCGGGCAGCAGGATGCGTGGGAAGGACGTGTTGAGGATCAGGCGCCCGCCGCCGACGACCGAGTTCGTCCCCGTCAGGATCGACCCGGAGACGAAGTAGAAGATGAACAGCCCGCCGAGCAGGTGGGCGAGGAAGTCGATGCCCCGGGCGTTTCCCCTGATGATGGCGACGAGGACGTAGTAGACGGCGCCCAGCAGCAGCGGGTTGAGCACCAGCCACAGCTGCCCGAACAGCGTGTTGAAGTTCTGCGCCCTCAGCGTGCTCCTGGACAGCTCGACCGCGAACTCCCGGCGCCTCCACAGCTCCCGGAAGTAGGGCCGCATGCGGGGAAGGCCGATCCGGTGCTTCTCGTAGACGTGGACCTGGCCGAGGAAGTCGTCGTCCAGGGCGACAGGGGGCGAGCCCTTCACGAGCGCCACTCCTCTCCTCGCTCGGCGACGGCCTCGTCGCGGGGGCCGCGCCCACCGTACGGCATCCGCGGACCGTTCCCCGGTGCGAGCCGAGCGCGGTCGAGCGCGAACACCACCTCCGTGTGGGGATGGGTCCGAGCGACGTGCCACCCGATCGGGACCGCCTGGGCGTCTGCCACGAGCACGAGGTCCATCGAGTCGATGTCCAGGGCCGGGAGCACCGATCGCCGCGCGGCCCGCCACAACAGCCAGGGGCGCACGCCCCGGTACACCCGGCGCGCCAGCTCCCGGGACCGGGACGCGCCGGGCCCGGGGCGCCCGGAACCCATCGCCCGCGAGGGCCCCGGGCTCCCCACCGTCCCGTCCCGGTCCTGCCCCTGGTCGGCGGGCGCTCCGGCCGGCACGGGTGCGGGCTCCGGGGAGCGGCCGGGCCGAGGCGGGACGGTCGCAGCGCGGCGGCCCCCGAGCAGGCCGCGTGCCGCCGCCGAGGCCCGCCGCAGCAGGGACACCAGCGGCATCCGCCCCTCGGCCTCCGCCAGGTCGACCACGCGCACCCGGGGGTCCAGCCCCGGCCAGGCGTCCACGCGCGAGGTCAGCAATGTCACGTTCGCACCGGAGGCGGTCAGCGCATCCAGGTCCGAGGCGACCCCCACCCGTCGCGAGGCCGTGACGGCGATGATCAGGACGTTCACGATGCTCCCTGTCCTTCGCGTGGCGGTGCGGCAGGCGTTTCCGGCGAGCCGGTGTACTGGCTGAGCAGTGCCGTCGCCACGGCGGGGCTCCCGAATCGGCGCGCGAGGACGGACCGCGCCCGCGGGAGGTCGAGCCGGTCCCACCCGTCACGCAGTCGTCGGTAGGCCGCGGTGATCACGGAAGGGTCCTCGGTGACCGGGAAGGTCCCCCCGCCGAGGCCGTCGATCGCGCCCAGCACCTCCACGGCGGCGGGGTACCGGGCGACGAGGACAGGGGTCCCGACCGCCACGGCCTCGACCGGCGTCATGCCGAAGGTCTCGTGGTGGCTGGGGTGGACCAGCAGGTCGTGCCGTGCCATGACCTGCGGGACCTCGGCCGGGGCGACCGGGTCGAGCAGGTGCACCGCGTGGTCGAGCCCGAGGGCTCGGACGCGGGCGAGGACGTCGGGACGCTGCGGTCCCGCGCCGAGCAGCGTGAGCTCGAGGTCGGGCTCCTCGCGTCGGCTGGCGGCGAAGGCCTCCAGGAGGCGCACGGGACCCTTGCGCTCGATGAGCGAGCCGACGAACAGCCACCGTCGGGGTACAGCGGGCGGGCCGTCCGGCCGCGGCGGTCCGGCCATCTCCACCGGGTTGGGCACGACGTGGACCTTGGCCCGATGGTGCGGGAACACCTCGAGCACCTGGTCGCGCAGGACCGCGCTCACGCACAACAGGGCGGCTGCCCGGTCCACGACCTCGTCGTAGAGGTCCCGGGCCCGCGGTTCGACGAGGACGTCGGCCAGGAACGAGGCGTGCTCGGTGACGACCACCCGGGCCCCGGCCGCGGCGTGCTCCACGGCGACGAGGCCGCCCGGCAGGACGACGTGGCCGTGGACGACGGCGGACTCGAAGGGCCGCCCGGCCCGTGCGGCGGCCAGCGAGCGTGACACCGTCCTCGAGTGCACGTCCCACCGGCGGCGGGGTCGGACGAGGGCGGGCACCCGGCTCAGCCAGGTCCCGTCGTCCTGCAGCCGGGGACGGACGGCCCGTGCCGCGTACCGGCGGTAGGACGACTCCACGGCGCGGCCGGTCGGGCCGGCGGGCGTGATCCACTCGTCCGTGTGGACGACCTCGACGCGCCCGATCTCGCCGGCCACGGCTCGCACCGCCGCCTGAACGAAGGACCCCTGGGGCGGCTTCGCGGGCGAGGGGAACCAGGGCGTCACGACCGTGAGCGTGTCAACCACGAGCCACCTCGCAGAGCTCCCGTTCGAGCACCTCCAGCTGCGCGGTCCTCGTGTAGGTCCGGGCGTGGTCGCGGGCGGCCCCTACCTGGTCGTCGGTCAGGACGGCGGCGGCGTGCGCGGCCCGGGACAGGGCTTCCGCGACCGCCGGCGCGGACAGGTCCGCTGCCGGGAACCAGAGCGGGTAGCCGGAGAGGACCTCCGCGGCGGCCGAGTCCGCGCGGTGCACCGACACGACCGGGCGACCCGTGGCCATGTACTCGAAGACCTTCCCAGACGTGACGTAGCGTCCACCGCCGAGGACCAGGAGCAGGGCGTCGAGCGACCCGTAGACGCGGGCCAGATCGGCCTTGCGGACCGGCCCGCGGTAGTGCACGGCGGAGGTCGACGGGTCGGGCAGCCTGGACCGGGTCGCCTCGGCGGCGGCGGGGAAGAACCCGAGGTGACCGTACAGCTCCACGGTCGCGTCCCCCAGCGCAGGATCCTCCGACCTGGCTAGCAACCAGCCGTCGACGAGCGCCTCGACCGGCACGTGCGGGGTGATGGTCCCCACGTAGCCGAAGCGGAGCCCGTTCCCGGGCGGGCGGCCGCGCTCCACGACCCGGACCGCGTCGGGCTCGTAGCCGTTCTGTACGACCCGCATCCGCGGGGCGGCCGAGGGGTAGCGCTGCGCGTGCCACTCCAGCAAGGCGGTATTGACGAAGAAGGCGCGAGCGGCTGCGGAGAGGACCCTCGACTCCCACCGGTACGCCGCGGAGCCCGGCTCGGCGACCGCTTCGTCGGTGAAGAGGTCCAGCGTCCAGGAGTCTCGGTAATCCAGCACGTACGGCACGCCGGTCAGCCGGTGGAAGGACCAGGCGGCGGCGAAGGAGCTGAACGGGTTGCCCGTCGCGAGGACCACGTCGAAGGGGGTGACCCGGTGCAGCGACAGCAGCCGCCGCACCACGGGGGCGATCCACCGGGCGTACGGCTCTGGAAAGAGCGTGCGTTCGAGCCGCGTGGAGACGGCCCGGTGAGCGACGGGGAAGTTGCCGCGGAACCGTGAGAAGCGCCGGATGTCGGTCTCCCAGGCGGGTGAGCGGAAGGCCACGCGGTCCACCCGCACGTCTGCCCGCACCCGGGCGTCGAGCGACGCGTCGTACGACCGGATGGCATCGCGGAAGAACTCCCGCTGCGGGGTCAGCACGGTGACGTCCCACCCGGCTCCGGCCAGGTGGTTGGCGGTGGCGAGGCTGCGATGCACGCCGCTGGCCCGCGTCGGCGGGAAGTAGAACGCGAGGTAGGCCACACGCGGTCCGCTGCTGGGCGCCAGGATCACGGGCGGCGGGGTTGCGGGCGGGGGCTGGCGCTCGGACATGGACCTCGACGGCAGACTGCGCCGGGAGGCGCGCAGGGCGGGGCGGCTGAGTCTACATGCGCGGGGACCGGCCCCCGCGCACGAGCACCTCACGGTAGACGGCGGCCAGACGTTCGGCCTGCCGCGGCCAGGAGTACTCGTCCAGCAGTCCGGGCGTCCGCCCCGCCGCGTACCCATCAGGTGCCTCCAGTACCGTCGACGCGGCCCGGGCGAGTCCGGCGACGTCACCTGCGGGGAAGAGCTCACCCACGCCGTGGGTGCGGGTGAACGCCGCCATCTCGCCGACGTCCGAGCAGACGATGGGCA
>DASTQL010000221.1:0-10247 GCA_035761805.1 Jiangellales bacterium
CCGCCCTTGCCGGACTGGCTGTTGACCCGGATCACCGCCTCGTAGGAGCGGCCGACGTCCTTGGGGTCGATCGGCAGGTACGGCACCGCCCAGGTGAACTCCTCCACCGGGACGCCCGCGGCGGCCGCGTCGCGCTCCAGGTGCTCGAAGCCCTTCTTGATCGCGTCCTGGTGGGAGCCGGAGAAGGCGGTGTAGACCAGGTCCCCCCCGTACGGGTGGCGCTCGTGGACGGGGAGCTGGTTGCAGTACTCGACCGTACGGCGGATCTCGTCGATCTCGCCGAAGTCGACCCGGGGGTCGATGCCCTGGGAGAAGAGGTTCATGCCCAGCGTGACCAGGCAGACGTTGCCGGTCCGCTCGCCGTTGCCGAAGAGACACCCCTCCACGCGGTCGGCACCGGCCAGCACGCCCAGCTCGGCGGCCGCCACGGCCGTGCCGCGGTCGTTGTGCGGGTGCAGCGACAGGACGAGCGACTCGCGCCGCGGCAGGTGGCGGTGCATCCACTCGATGGAGTCGGCGTAGACGTTGGGGGTGGCCATCTCCACCGTGGCCGGCAGGTTGACGATCATCTTGCGGTCCGGCGTGGGGTCCAGGACGTCGACGACCTTGCCGCAGACCTCGGCGGCGAACTCGAGCTCGGTGCCGGTGTAGGACTCCGGGGAGTACTCCCAGTAGACCTCGGTGTCCGGCGTGATCGCCTCGGCGTACTTCTGCGCCAGGCGCGCTCCCGTCGTGGCGATGTCGGTGATGCCGTCGCGGTCCAGCCCGAAGACCACGCGGCGCTGCAGCACGGACGTGGAGTTGTAGAGGTGGACGATGGCCTGCCGTGCGCCGCGGATCGACTCGAAGGTCCGCTCGATGAGGTGGTCGCGACACTGGACGAGGACCTGGATCACCACGTCGTCGGGGACCAGGTCGCCCTCGATGAGCTGGCGGACGAAGTCGAAGTCGGTCTGGCTGGCGGCCGGGAAGCCGACCTCGATCTCCTTGTAGCCCAGGCCGACGAGCAGGTCGAACATCCGCCGCTTGCGCTCGGGGCTCATCGGGTCGATCAGCGCCTGGTTGCCGTCGCGGAGGTCGACGGCGCACCACTGAGGGGCGTGCTCGATCCGCTTCGTGGGCCAGGTGCGGTCCGGCAGGTCGACCTGGAACTGCTGGTGGTACGGGCGGTAGCGGTTGACCGGCATGCCGGAGGCCCGCTGGACGGGCGGCCACACGGCCGGGGTGGTGCTCATGGGCGGATGCTCCTCGCGAGGTCAGGGGTCGACCGGCAGCACGCGGTCACCGCGGCGAGGAGGCCAGCCGTCAGAGGGCCTCGCCGCGGCGGCTAAGGAGCAGGTCGGCACGCCGCACGGTCGACAGGCTAGGGCAGGGCAGCCCGCGCGCCCAGGCGGTGTCCACACCGTCCCGGATGCCGAGACGGACGTCCCTGGCGAAAACCGGTGGACCGGGGCGCCGTTGAGCGGTTCGCTCATGGCGTGGAGACCACGAGCACCGTGCTGATCCGCCCCGCCCGCGGACAGGACCCGGCCGACCGCGATGCCTGGTACCGGGTCAAGGCCTCGGCCAAGTCGCGCGACTTTCCCCCGGGCATGCCCAGCACCCGGGAGCTCACCCTCGGGCTCCTTGACCACCCCATTCCCTGCCAGCTCAACGTGCGCCTCGTCGCCGAGGAAGCCGGCGACGTCGCTGGCATCCTCGACGTCGACCTGCCGACTGCCGACAACACCGACAACGCCCTCGTCGACGTCGTCGTCCACCCGATTCGCCGGCGCCGCGGGATCGGTACGGCGTTGTGGGCGCGAGCAATCGAAGTGGCCCGGGAGCACGGGCGTACTCGGATGATCACCGCGTCCGGTCAGGTGCTCGGAGGGGGCGACGCCGGCGCGGACTTCCTGGAAGGCGTGGGGCTGGGCCGGGCGCTGCAGGAGGCGCTCAGCGTCCTGGACCTCGACGCGGTACCGGACGCCGAGCTCGCACGGCTGCACGACGACGCGGCGGGGCGGGCGTCCGGTGACGGCTACGAGCTCGATCTCTGGACCGGCAGCCCGGCGCCCGACGCGCAGGCGGACATCGGGGCTCTGGAGCGGACACTGTCGACCGACGCGCCCCTCGGCGACCTCGCCTGGGCGCCGGAGGTGTGGGAGGCCGACCGGGTGGCCGGGACGTGGGCGGCCTGCGACGCGATCGGGCTGCGGAGCTACCACGCCGCGGCCCGGCACCGTCACGGGGGACCGCTCGTGGGATGGACGACCCTCGTCGTGGCCCCGTCGGTGCCGCACTGGGCGATGCAGTGGAACACGGTCGTCGCCCCCGACCACCGCGGGCACCGGTTGGGCATGTGGCTCAAGACCGAGAACCTGGCCGCCATGCGTGCCGCCGAGCCCCGGGTCCGCCGGATCGAGACGCAGAACGCCGTCGACAACGGCCCGATGCTCGACGTCAACGTGGCCATGGGTTTCCGGGTCGTCGGTCACGACTGGGAGTGGCAGGGCGACCTCGCCTGACCTGGGGCTGGCCCGGTGACCGCGCATCACCTCGGTCGCGCATCTCGACACCCGTGCTCGCCGAGTTCGACGCAAGCAGTGCCAACCGCGTCCGGACGCGAGAGGGCTTTCGGCCCGAGCAGGCGGTCGTGGGCGGTGCGACGATCAACTGGTGACGCGCAAGCCTGAGCGATGGGCGGTCCTGCTCTTCGTCGCTTCGACGTTGCTGCTGCTGGCCGGCGGCGCGGCGTGGCTGTCCGGTTCCGTGCTGGCCGCTGACGCGTGCTGGAACGTCGGGACGGTGCTGGGTCTGGTCGCCTCGGCGGCCTGGACGGTCGGTGCGGTCCGACGACGCCGGCCCACGGTCGACGTGATCGCGGTGTTGGCGTTGGCGGGCGCCGCCGCAGTGGGTGAGCCGTTCGCGGGCGCGGTGATCACAGTGATGTTGGCCTCGGGTCAGCTGTTGGAGGCGCGCGCGGCGGCCCGTGCACGGCGCGAGCTCACGTTGTTGCTCGAGCGGTCGCCGCGGGCTGCGCACCGCCGGGTGGAGGGCGGCGTGGTGGACGTCCCGGTCGATGAGGTGGTGCGTGGCGACCGTGTCCTCGTGGGCAGCGGGGAGGTCGTCCCCGTGGATGGCCGTCTCACGACCTCGGCTGTGCTCGATGAGGCCGCCCTGACCGGCGAACCGCTTCCGGTGGAGCGCCCGGCCGGTGACGAGGTCCGCAGCGGCGTGGTCAACGCTGGCACGCCGTTCGACATGGTCGCCACCGCGGTCGCCGCGGACTCGACGTATGCGGGACTGGTGCGGTTGGTGGAACAGGGGCAGGCTGCGTCCGCGCCGTTCGTGCGTATGGCCGACCGCCTCGCGGTCTTCTTCGTCCCCCTGACCCTGCTCCTGGCCGGTGCGGCGTGGGTGGTGGGCGGTGACCCGGTGCGGGCTGTCGCCGTCCTCGTGGTCGCGACGCCCTGTCCGCTGCTGCTGGCGGCGCCGATCGCGTTCACGTCAGGTCTGGCCCGGGCCGCCCGGGTGGGTGTGGTGATCAAGGGCGGCGGTGCCTTGGAGCGCCTCGCCGCCGCGGAGGTGATGCTGTTCGACAAGACCGGGACCCTGACCCGGGGGCAGCCGACGCTGGCCGACGTGGTGACCTCCGGCGACCGTATCGACGCGGATGAGCTGCTGCGGCTGGCGGCCTCGGTGGACCAGGTCTCACCGCACGTGCTCGCCACCGCGATCGTCACCGCCGCGACAAGCCGCGGGCTGACCCTCGAGATGCCAGAGCAGGTCGTCGAAGAGCACGGGCGGGGGCTGCGCGGCCGGGTCGGTGGGCGTGAGGTGAGCCTCGGGAAGGGGTCCTGGATCGTTCCCGGTGCCCCGCCCGCCTGGGTGCGGCAGGTGCGTCGAAGGGCGGGCCTGGACGGCTCTCTCACCGTGTTCGCCGCGGTCGACGGCGCACCCGCCGGCGCCTTCCTGCTCGAGGACGTGATTCGCCCGGACGCGCCCCGCATGGTTCGGGGCCTGCGCGATGCCGGGATACGGCGCGTCGTCCTGCTCACCGGGGACCGGGCAGACATCGCCGAGTCGGTCGGGCGCGTCGTGGGCGTGGACGCCGTGCTGGCCGACCGTGACCCGGCGGAGAAGCTGTCCGTGATCCGAACCGAGGGCGCAGAGTCGGCAACGGTCATGGTGGGCGACGGCGTGAACGACGCTCCCGCTCTGGCAGCCGCCGACGTCGGCGTGGCGCTCGCGGCACGCGGAGCGACCGCCTCCTCCGAGGCCGCCGACGTCGTCCTGACCGTCGATCGTGTCGACGCGCTCGCCGATGCGATGCTCATCGCCCAGCGGTCAAAGCGCATCGCCCTGCAAGCAGTGGTCACCGGCATGGGCCTGTCCCTCGTCGCGATGGTGGCAGCCGCAGCCGGGTTCCTGCCGCCCGCTGCTGGCGCTCTCTTGCAGGAGGTCATCGACGTCCTCGCGATCGGCATCGCCCTTCGAGCGGTGCTTCCGGGGAGGGTCCACACGATCGCGATGGCACCGACCGACGTCGCCCACGCACACCGCCTCAAGGCGGAACACGACGCCACCCTCGTTGTGGTCGAGCAGATCCGCACCGTTGCCGACGGCCTGTCCACCCAGGACCGCGACGTCGCCGCGGCCCATACCCTCATTCGCAGGCTTGACGCCGAGCTCCTGCCGCATGAGCGCGCCGAAGAGGAAACGCTCGTGCCGCTCGTCGCTGCGGCCCTCGGCAGCAGCGCAGCCACGGCCGCCCTGAGCCGCACACACGCCGAGATCGAGCATCAGGTCAGCCGACTACGGCGACTCCTCGACGACCTTCGCGACGACGACACGGTCACCCCCGAGGACGTCATCGAGTTGCGCCGACTGCTGTACGGCTTGTACGCCGTGCTCCGGCTCCACAACGCCCAGGAGGAAGAGGGCGCGTTCAGCCTGGTCCCCACCGCCACAGCCAGCGGGAGTGGCCGCGCCCCGGGTTCACGGGAGCACCAGCTTCACCGTTGAGGGCCCGGACTCAGCAGCGGTGCTCACCCGGCACCCACCATCGACATCAGGCACTTCAGGTGGTGGCAGGTGGTGGTCCGACGACCTCGCGGAGCTTGGCTCGTCGGCCGGTGATGAGCAGAGCCCGTCGGTAGACGGTGGCGGCGACTCCGGCCAGCAGTACGGCAGTGGCCGCGGTGAGCAGCATCGCCAGGGCCAGCTGGTAGACGGGCACGTCTCCGGCTGCCCAGCGGATCGGCATGACCAGTGGTGCGGTGAACGGGAAGAGGGAGGCTGCCACGCTGGCCGGTGCGTCGCTGTCGTTGGTGGTGACGAAGACGCCGATCAGGTAGCCGACGAGCAGGGTCAGGGTGATGGGGGTGATCGTGGCGCTGACCTCGTTCATCTTGTTCACCAGGGCGCCGGCGGCGGCGAACAGGAACGCGTAGAGCAGGAAGCCGAGCAGGAACCACACCACGGCCAGGGCGATGTCGCCACCGGCGGTGGCGGGTAGCCCGATGGAGTCGGTGTAGCGGACGGCGACGGCGAGCGGGGTGGTCAGGATCAGCAGCTGTGCGAGGGTGACGGCGCCCACGGCCAGCACCGTGCCGACCATTACCTGGCTGGGGCGCAGGACGGCGAGCAGTACCTCGGAGATGTGCGTGGACTTCTCCGTCGCCACCGCGGTGGCGATGGCGCTGCCGGCGAAGGTCACCGCCAGGTACAGCACGATCCCGACAAGGAAGCCGGTGTCGGCGCGGCCGGCGTCCTCGGCACCGCCGACGACGACCTGCTCGGGCGGGCGGATCTCCTGCAGCCCGGCCATCTGGTCCGGGCTCAGACCGGCATCGGCCAGGCGCTGGGAGACTGCGATGGCCACCACGCTCTGGCTGACCAGGACCGGGAAGGTGCTCTGGCCGCGCTGCGGCGTGTACAGCACGTCCCCGGCAAGCCCCGCGTCGGCCTCGCCGTCCGCGACGGCCCGGCGGACGGCGTCCTCGTCGTCGCGGGCGAGGTAGGCGACGTCCAGCCCGGCGGCCTCGGCGGCACGGTCGACCGCGGCCGCCAACTCGGCGGGACGCCCGATGGTGGCCAAGGTGTAGCTCGTCTCGTCCTGGCCCAGCAGCTGGGGCACGACGACGGCCGCCGCCGAGATCAGCAGCAGCCCGGCGGTGACGATCTTGAATGTCTTGGACCGAAGGTTCTCGGTGATGCTACGCCCGGCCACCAGCCGGGTCCCCCGCCACCAGGAGCCCATCACGGTGCCTCCTGCCTGCCGGCCGGTCCGCCGGCCGCCCGCAGGAAGATCTGGGAAAGCGTCGGCAGGTCCAGCCCGAAGTCGACGACGGCGCCCGCCGCCCGAGCCGCGTCCAGGACGTCGAGGGCGTCGACGTCGGGGGGCAACGCCAGCCGCAGCTCGTCGGCCTGGTCGCTGACCACCACGATGCCGGGGAACGGGTCCAACCACTCCCGTCCGGTGGTGCGCACCTGCAGCCTCAACTGTCGCTCACCGGTCCCGGCGCGCAGTACCGAGACCGGACCGTTCAGCACGGTGCGACCGCGGTCGATCATCACGATCTCCTCGCAGAGGTCCTGCACGAGGTCCAGCTGGTGGCTGGAGAACAGCACGGTGCGCCCGTCCCGGGCCCGGCGGCGCAGCGTCTGCGACAGGTTCACCACCGCGACCGGGTCGAGGCCGGCGAACGGTTCGTCCAGCACGATCACCTCGGGCGCGTGGACCAGCGCGGTGGCCAACTGCAGGCGCTGCTGCATGCCGCCGGACAGCTGGTCGCTGCGGTCCCCCCAGCGGTCGCCGAGATCGAACTCCTCGAGCACCGCCCGGGCCCGGCCAGGGGCCTCGCGACGCGACAGCCCGTGCAGCCGGCCGAAGTACACCACCTGCTGTCCGACGGGCATGGCCGGGTAGAGCCCGCGTTCCTGCGGCATGTAACCCCAGCCCCGGCGGTCCTCGAACCGCACGGCACGACCGTCGTAGGTCACCGCCCCGCGGTCCGCGTCCAGCACCCCCAGCAGGATCCGCAGCAGCGTCGTCTTGCCGGCGCCGTTGGGTCCCAGCAGGCCCGTGATCACACCCGGGGGAACGTCGAAGGACACCCCAACCAACGCCGTCCGCTCCCCGAAGGAGTGAGCGACATCGCGCACGCCCAGGACACCATGTGGGGATCCGACGTCGGCTGAGCGTTCGGTCCCCGTCACTGTCACATCGAGTGATCTCACCTCGTCGCCACCCTCCCCAAAAGGCTAGGCACCCGCTGGCAGAACTCCCAGGGCCGAACGTCACCGCAGCAGCCCTCGAGCCAACTCCCTGCGGCCGGTGCCTCGACAAACGCGAGCACGTCCTCGGCGGTGGACCGTAGCCCGCCGGCTCCGGCCAGCGCGCCCAGGTGCCAAGGCGGTACCAGCCTGTGTCGGAAGCGCCCGAGGTGCAGGACGTCATCGGTGGACGACGTGCGGTGAGTCCGAGCGGGACGAGGACGCGGCAGGTGAGGGTCTGCTCGTGGCCGTGACCGGGGGCGCGGCCGAGGAGACCGGGCAGGCCCAACGCCGGAGCTGGGGTAGCGGACTCGGCCGGCCGGCGCAGCGCGACAGCTCGGCGGCCGCGTGAGACCTCGGCGGCCAGGGCGTCCAGCGGCTGTGCGAACGCCTGGAGGGGTCGGCGAGTCGAGCGAGCCAGGCCTGGGCCGCACCGATCCCGCCTCGTGCGCCGCACCGGGCTCATCGCCGTGGGCCACCGCAGCCTCCGCCCGGCCCGCCCCGACCAGCCGGAGGAACTTCACGCCGTCCAGCGATGCTGGGAAGGCGGCGGCCGCGCCCGGGTCGACCGGTCCCCCGCTCTGCAGGTGCAGCCCCAACCCCATCAGACGCAGGTCCCAGCCCAGGCCCACTCACCCGGACCGAGCTGCGCCCCACAGCTGCGGATCGACGTGCCCCTCGTGTGTCCTCCAGGTTGGCGCCGTTGCCGGCCAGGGTCAGCCTCACCTGCCGCCACGACGTCATCGGTCCGTACTCCCAGGTGGTGGCGAAGTAGTCCGGCTCGTCGCACGTTCGACGACGCCGCTGGCGTTGCCCTCGACCTGGCACGGCCTCCGACTCGGAGGTCTCCACTGACGGGCAGGAACCAGCGGGGGGATGCGCTCGGCGTTGGTCACGGCGTCCCACAGGTCGGCCTGATCGGTGGGGGTGGGTCCGGCGAGCGATGGCGATCTTCGTCGGCGACCACCGGGCCACCACCAGGCCGCCGGGGTCATCACCAGGTGCGCACGCCTCGTGATGACCCCACCAGGGTGGTGAACGTGGTCATTCGGGGGTCAGAAGCCCAGGCGGCGGAGCTGCTTGGGGTCGCGCTGCCAGTCCTTGGCCACCTTGACGTGCAGGTCCAGGTAGACCGGGGTGCCGAGCAGGGCCTCGATGTGGCGTCGGGCCTGGGTGCCGACCTCGCGCAACCGCCGGCCCCCACGGCCGATGACGATGGCCTTCTGGCTGTGCCGCTCGACGTAGAGGTTGACGTGGACGTCGAGCAGCGGCCGGTCGTCGGGCCGACCTTCGCGCGGCACCATCTCCTCGACCACCGCGGCGATCGAGTGCGGCAGCTCGTCGCGCACCCCCTCCAGGGCCGCCTCGCGGACGAGCTCCGCGACGAGCGTCTCCTCGGGCTCGTCGGTGAGCTCGCCCTCCGGGTAGAGCGGCGGGCCCTCGGGCATGAGGGCCATCAGCAGGTCGGCGAGCAGGGCGACCTGGTCGCCGGCGACCGCCGACACCGGGACGACCTCGGCCCAGTCGATGCCGGCCCGTCGGCCCAGCTCCGTGACCGCCACCAGCTGCGCGGCCACCCGGTCGCCCGGCACCAGGTCGGTCTTGGTGACCACAGCGAGCTTCGGGGTTCGCCGTACCTGGGCGAGCTCGGTGGCGATGAAGAGGTCGCCGGGACCCACGTCCTCGTTCGCAGGCAGACAGAAGCCGACAGCGTCGACCTCCGCCCAGGTCGAGCGGACCACGTCGTTGAGGCGCTCACCGAGAAGCGTGCGCGGACGGTGCAGCCCCGGAGTGTCGACGACGACGAGCTCACCGTCCGGGCGGTGCACGATCCCCCGGATCGCGTGCCGCGTGGTCTGCGGCTTGGTCGACGTGATCGCGACCTTCTCGCCGACGAGGGCGTTCGTCAGCGTGGACTTGCCGGCGTTGGGTCGTCCCACGAAGCAGGCGAACCCGGCCCGGGTCGGTCCCGTGGGCCCGTCGGTCTCCGGAGAGCTCACGGCGGGCAGTCTCGCAGGTCCGCCGGCCCCCTCCGCGCCGAGCGACCGGGGCCTCGCCAGGCTGCGTCGGTCACGCCGGCCGGACCCGTCGCGGAGCCGCCGCCCGGGCCAGCACGAGCAACCCAGCGAGCACGAGGACCGGACCCGCCGACGCCCGCCAGCAGCAACTCCTCCCCCACCACCAGCACCCCGAGGGCCGTCGCCACCACCGGATCCGCCAGCCCGAGGGTCGCCACCGTGCTCGGGCTCAGGCCACTCATCCCCGCGAAGAGCAGCAGGTAGGCGAGCACGGTCGGCCCCAGCGCCAGGTAGCCCGCCAGCACCAGACCGCCCGGGGTCGCCAGCCAGGCCAGGTCGCCCACGACCAGCGCCGGTGCCAGCAGGGTCGCCGCGACGAGAAAGGCCCCGGCCACGGCCGGCGCCGGGCGCAACCCTGCGGCCACGGCCCGGTCGCTGCCGGCCAGGTACACCGCATAGGAAGGTCCGGCACCGAGCGCCGACACGACACCCAGGGTGCCAGCCGGACCTCCTGTCCGCCGAGCACGAGCAACGTCAGGCCCGCCGGTGCCAGGGCGGTCGCCGACCACCACGCCCGGCTGACCCGCCGCGTGACCAGGCTCGTCCACAGCGGTGCGCTGCCGATCGCCACGAGGGCCCCGACCGCTACGCCGGCCGTCGCCACCGCCCGTGAGGAAGCACACCTGGAAGCCAGCCTGGCCGACCCCGGCCAGCCAGGTCCCCCGCAGCCGCAGCGCCGCCCGTACGGCGGGCAGCCCGCCTCCCTCCCGTACGTCCTGGGGGCCACGACGGTCCCGTGCGGCAAGGAACAGCAGCACCAGCGCGGCGACCGCCAGCGCACCGCCCCCAGCGACCAGGCGGACGCGGGAGGGCCGAGCACGCGGGCGGTGCCGACGGTGCCGAAGAGGATCGCCGCGGCGACGACGAGTGCGACGTCACGGTTCGTGGCGCCTCGGGCCCTCACACCCT
>DASTQL010000222.1:0-4380 GCA_035761805.1 Jiangellales bacterium
GCCTCGCGCAGGGCCGCCTCCACCGGGTCGCCGTCGCGGACGACCACGGGCCCGTCCACCTCGGCCCCCATCTCGCGCAGGCCGGCGACCAGGACCGGCCCGCCGCGGTCCTCGTAGACACCGGCCGCTGCCCGGTTGGACACGGTCACCACGAGGGCCCTCACCGCTCCTCCCGGTACCAGTCCCCCGACCGCCCACCGGTCTTCGCGACCACCCGGACGTCGGTGATCACGGCTCGGCGGTCGACCGCCTTGACCATGTCGACCAGCGCGAGCCCCGCCGCCGCCACAGCCGTCAGGGCCTCCATCTCCACGCCCGTACGGTCGGCGGTACGCGCGGTCGCCGTGATCTCGACGCCCTCGTCGAGCACCTCGAGGTCTACGGACACCGCGTGCAGGGCCACGGGGTGGCACAGCGGCACCAGGTCCGGCGTGCGCTTGGCGCCCTGGATGCCGGCGATCCGCGCCACCGCGAGGGCGTCGCCCTTCGGGACCCCGGGGCCCCGCAACAGCTCCACCACCTCGGCGGACACCAGCACGCGACCGCGGGCCACCGCCGTCCGTACCGTGACGTCCTTGCCGGAGACGTCGACCATCCGGGCCGCTCCGGCCTCGTCGACGTGGGTCAGCCGCCGCTGCGCGGACTCGGGCATCCGGCTCAGCCCTTGCGCCGCTCGAGGAGGACGACGTCGACCACCTGGCCGGCCTCGATGTCGGTGACGTGCTCGGGGACCACGACGAGGGCGTTGGCGTAGGCGAGGTCACCGATCAGGTGCGAGGCCTGGCCGTCCAGCGGGGTCACGAGGTACGACCCGTCGGGCGCGGGCTGCAGCCGGGCCCGCGCGAACTGGCGCTTGCCCTCCGGGGACCGCAGCGCCGTCTGCAGGATCGCCTTCACGCTGGGCCGGTGGAGCTTGGACACCCCGAGCATCCGCCGGATCGCAGGCCGCACGAACACCTCGAACGACACGAAGGCGCTCACCGGGTTGCCCGGCAGGGTGAAGATCGGCGTGCCCTCGTCGCCCACGGTGCCGAAACCCTGTGGCATGCCGGGCTGCATGGCCACTCGGTCGAAGCGGACGGTGCCGAGCTCCGAGAGGGCCTGCTTGACCACGTCGTAGGCACCTGCGCTGACGCCGCCGCTGGTGATGACCAGGTCGGCCCGGACCAGCTGGTCCTCGATCAGCGCCACCAGCCGTTGTCCGTCGTCGGGGACGATCCCGACCCGGTACGGCACGGCGCCGGCCTCGCGGGCGGCCGCCGTGAGCGTGTACGAGTTCGAGTCGGTGATCTGACCGCGGTCCAGCCGCAGGCCGGGGTCGACCAGCTCGCTGCCGGTCGAGAAGACGACGACCCGCGGGCGCGGCCGCACCCGTACCCGCTCCTTGCCGACAGCGGCGAGCAGCCCGACCTGTGCCGCCCCGAGGAACGTTCCACTGCGCAGGACGACATCTCCCGTACGGACGTGCTCACCGAGCCGCCGGACGTAGTCCCCCACCTTCGCGGCGCGGCGCAGCTGCACGCGGGCGACACCGCCGTCGGTGTACTCGACCGGGACCACGGCATCCGCCCCGGCCGGGAGCGGTGCGCCGGTCATGATGCGGGCGCACATCCCCTCCCCGATCGCCTGGAGCTCGGCATCTCCCGCGGCGATGTCACCGACGACGGGCAGCTCGACGGGCTCGTCCTCGGTCGCCCCCGCCACGTCCTCGGCCCGGAGCGCGTAGCCGTCCATCGCCGAGTTGTCGAACATCGGCAGCGGCCACGGGGCCACCACGTCCTCGGCGAGGACGCAGCCGTGCGCGTCGAGCAGCTGCAGGTCGAGCGGGTTGAGCGGTCGGACCGCCGACAGGATGTCCGAGAGGTGGTCCGCGACCCGCTTCACCGGCGGTCGCCGGCCCCGGACCCGTCCTCGGCGGGCAGCCCGGCCACGTAGTCGCGCAACCAGGCCCGGAAGTCCGGACCCAGGTCCGCGCGCTCGCTCGCCAGCTTCACCGTCGTCCGCAGGTAGTCGAGCCGGTCCCCCGTGTCGTAACGACGGCCGTGGAAGACGACAGCGTGCACGCCGCCGCCCACGTCGGCCGGCATTCCGGCGAGTGTCGTCAGGGCGTCGGTCAGCTGGATCTCCCCACCCCGCCCCGGCTTGGTCTCGCGGAGCACGTCGAAGACCGCGCTGTGCAGCACGTACCGGCCGATGATCGCCAGGTTGCTCGGCGCGTCTGCGGCGTCGGGCTTCTCGACCAGGTCGGTGACCCGGACGACGTCCTCCGCGTCGGTCCGCTCGACCGCGGCGCAGCCGTAGAGATGCACCTGCTCCGCGTCCACCTCGATGAGCGCGACCACGCTGCCGCCCGCCTCGGCCTGCACCGCGAGCATCCGTTGCAGCAACGGGTCGCGCGGGTCGATCAGGTCGTCACCGAGCAGGACGGCGAAGGCCTCCTCACCGACGTGCTGCGCCGCGCAGAGGACCGCGTGCCCGAGGCCCAGCGCGTCTCCCTGGCGGACGTAGTGGACCGTGGCGAGCTCGCTGGACTCCTGCACCTGCTCCAGGCGGGAGTCGTCGCCCTTCGCGCGGAGCGCCTCCTCGAGCTCGTACGCGCGGTCGAAGTGGTCCTCCAGCGGCCGCTTGTTGCGGCCCGTGATCATCAGTACGTCCTCGAGGCCGGCGGCGACCGCCTCCTCGACGACGTACTGGATCGCGGGCTTGTCGACGACCGGGAGCATCTCCTTGGGAGTGGCCTTCGTCGCCGGCAGGAAGCGGGTGCCGAGGCCGGCCGCCGGGATCACCGCCTTCGTGACGCGATGGGTCATGCGCGTCACCCTAGCGATCGGAGTCGTAGCGTGAGCCCCGTGGCCCGCGCCCCGACGGAGGACGTCGCCGCCGCCAAGGCGGCGCTGCGCAGGCGGGTGCTGGACGAGCGGCGCCGGCTGCAACCCCGCGACCTCGGAGCCGCCGCTCGTGCCCTCCGCGACGTGCTGCTTGGCACGCCCGAGGTGACCCGCGCGCGGGTCGTGGCCGCGTACGTGGCCGTCGGCAGGGAGCCGGGGACCGGCCCTCTGCTGGACGCCCTGCTCGAGCGCGGGACCGAGGTGCTGCTCCCCCTCCTCCTCCCCGACGGCGACCTCGACTGGGCGGTGCACGAGGGAGACGGGGCGCTCACCGAGGCCGCTCGCGGGCTGCTCGAGCCGACCGGCCCGCCACTGGGTCCCGGGGCGGTGGCCGGCGCCGCGGCCGTGCTGGTCCCCGGCCTGGCGGTCGACCGCCGCGGCGTCCGCCTGGGCCGTGGCGGCGGCTCGTACGACCGGGTGCTCGCCCGGCTCGGAGGGCGCGCCTTCACCTGCGTCCTGCTCCACGACGGCGAGGTGCTCGACCTGCCGGTGCCGCGGGACCGGCACGACGTCCCCGTCGACGCGGCCGCCACACCCTCGGGGCTGGTACGGCTGCGCTGAGCTGCGGCCTCAGGAGGGTGGCGCCCCGGCGGGGACGAGCAGCATCCGGTGCTCCGCCCCCTCCCGTACGGAGTCGGGGTCCCAGCGCATCGGCAGCGTCGACCCAGTCCGCCACAGCTCGGTCTGGTCGCCGTAGTGGGCGTGGTACGGGTGGCCGCTGATGCCGGTGAGGTCGACCCAGCGGGAGGCGCCGAGGTCCCCCAGGTCGATCACCAGGCGCTGGGACGGCACCCAGTCGGTCGCGTAGCCGACCGCCGCGTCCCACCCGTTGGCCTGGACGACCTCCTTGCCGCCGCCCACCTCGTACGGGCCGCGGTTGAAGAGCGCCTCGACCGGCCCGATGCCGGAGTCGCCGAAGGAGCCCTCCCGGAGCTCCAGGGCGTGCAGGCGCCCCCAGCTCCAGCCCGCGGGGTCCTTCCCGAGCCGGCGGGTGAGGTCGTCCCGGGCATCCTCCATCGCGCGCGGGAGGATGGTGTCGCGCGTCTCGATGACCGTCTCGGTGGTGACGTCGTCCCAGAAGGGGTCGTCGAAGCGCTCCATCAGGCCGCGCACCACCTCGAACCACCGGCCGTCCCCCGACGGCCACAGCTCCTCAGGCAGCTCGTCGTGGAAGGTGAGGCGCAGCAGGTTGGCCCATACGGCGTTGAAGTAGGCGGCCGCCGCGGAGTTCGGTTCCTGGTGGTAGTCCCAGTCCCGCAGCAGGTCCTGGCCGTCCCGGTAGTAGCCGACCAGCGCGGGCACCCGCAGCAGGTGGGGGACGAGGAACTCGGCGTTGCCGTTCCACGCGTCCATCTGGATGCCGACCATCGCCTCCGCGTCGAGTGGCCCCGACTCCTCGATCAGGTCGCGGATGCGCTGCGCGCGGTAGCCGTACGCCTGGTCCTCGCTGATGAAGAAGGGGTACGCGGTGGTCGTGACCGCCTGGTTGGCG
>DASTQL010000223.1:0-16030 GCA_035761805.1 Jiangellales bacterium
GAGGCCCCGTGACCTCCGCCACCTTTCCCCGTACGGGAGGACTGTTCCCTCCCGTACGGGGGAACCAGCCACTCATGACGGACGCGCGCAGATCGGATCGTGCCACGGCGGACCACCCGGGCGCGGAGGCGGAACGGCCCGCCGAGCTGCCGAGGTCGGCGTGGCGCCAGGTCCTCAAGCGGGCGTGGAAGGAGTCCGGTCGCGACAACGTCGGCCTGCTGGCCGGCGGGGTGGCGTACAGCGCCTTCCTGGCCCTCGTGCCGTCCCTGATCGCTGCGGTGCTCGTCTACGGGCTGGTGTCCACGCCAGAGGACGTGGCGCGCCAGGTCGAGGAGCTGGGTTCGGCGCTGCCGGAGGAGGCGCAGACGCTGCTCACCGACCAGATGGAGCGGGTCGCGTCTGCACCACAGCAGGGCCTGGGCATCGGGCTGGTGCTCGCCCTCGCGCTGGCGCTCTGGTCCGCCTCGGCCGGCGTCGCCGGCCTGGTCGGAGCGCTCAACCTCGTGTACGACGAGGTGGACGAGCGCAACTTCGTGAAGAAGCGCGGCCTCGCCCTGCTGCTGACCGTCGGGGCGCTCGTCTTCGTCGCCGTGGCGATCGGGCTCGTGGCCGTCCTGCCCGCCGTGCTCAACGCGGTGGGCCTCGGTACGGTCGCCACCCTCGCCGTGCAGGTTGTGCGATGGGTCGGCCTGGTGCTGGCCTTCGTGATCGCTCTCGCGGTGCTCTACCGAGTCGCCCCCGACCGCGACTCGCCGCGGTTCCGATGGGTGACGCCGGGCGCCCTGGTGGCCACGGTCCTGTGGGTCATCGCCTCGATCGGCTTCTCCGTGTACGTGGACCAGTTCGGCTCGTACGGGGACACCTACGGGCCGATCGCGGGCGTGGTGGTGCTCCTGCTGTGGCTCTTCATCACCGCTTGGGTCATCCTCTTCGGAGGCGAGATCAACGCCGAGTCCGAGCTCCAGACGGCCAAGGACACGACTCGTGGGGAGCCCGTGCCGATGGGTCAGCGGGACGCCGTGAAGGCCGACAACGTGCCGGAGCGCTAGATCCCGACCGGGTGCCAGACCGTCTTGATCTCCAGCGCCAGACGCATGCGCCGCAGCCCCGGGTCGCGGGTCCAGTCCTCCTCGGCACCCGGTGCGCGCAGGACGTGCTTGAGGTTGTCCGCCGCGGCCACCTCGAGGTCCCGAGCCAGGTCCGGGTCCTCCACCCCGGCCAGGTCGATCGCGTTGACGTCCATGTGCGACGCCAGCCAGGGCGCCACCTCGGCGGTGCTGCCGGTGAGCACGTTGACCACCCCACCCGGCAGGTCCGACGTGGCCAGGACCTCGGAGAGCGTCACTGCCGGCAGCGGCCGCTCGTACGACGTGAGCACGACGCAGGTGCTCCCCGTGACGACCACCGGCGCCACCACCGACACGAGGCCGAGCAAGGACGACGACTGCGGCGCGACGACGGCCACCACCCCCGTCGGCTCGGGCGTGGAGAAGTCGAAGTACGGCCCCGCCACCGGGTTGCTGGAGCCGAGGACCTGCGCGAGCTTGTCCGACCACCCGGCGTACCAGACCCAGCGGTCGACGGCGGAATCGACCAGCGACTCGGCCCGGCGGGCCTGCACGCCCTCGCTGCGCTGGACCTCGGCCACGAACTGGTCACGCCGGCCCTCCATCATCTCGGCCACTCGGTAGAGCACCTGCCCGCGGTTGTAGGCCGTGGCACCGGACCAGCCCGGGAAGGCCTTGCGGGCGGCCACGACTGCGTCGCGGGCGTCCTTGCGGCTCGCCTGGGCGGCGTTGGCGAGGAAGCGCCCGCGGGCGTCGGTCACCTCGTACGTCCGCCCGCTCTCGCTGCGGGGGAACTTCCCGCCGACGTAGAGCTTGTACGTCTTGCGGACGTCCACGCGCTCACTCACGAGAGCCCCTCCGCGTCCAGGTAGCTGGCCAGGCCGTGCCGACCGCCTTCGCGGCCGTAGCCGCTCTCCTTGTAGCCGCCGAACGGCGACGACGGGTCGAAGCGGTTGAACGTGTTGGCCCACACCACACCGGCCCTCAGGTGCTGGGCCATCCACAGGATGCGCGAGCCCTTCTCCGTCCAGACGCCCGCCGACAGCCCGTACGGGGTGTTGTTCGCCTTCTCGAGCGCCTCCGCCGGGGTACGGAAGGTGAGCACCGAGAGCACCGGGCCGAAGATCTCCTCCCGGGCGATCCGGTGCGCCTGGGACACGCCGGTGAACACCGTCGGCGGGAACCAGTAGCCGCGCTCGGGCAGCTCGCAGGCGGCGGTCCAGCGCTGGGCACCCTCGGCGTCGCCCACGCCGGCGAGGTCGCGGATGCGCTGCAGCTGCTCGGCGGAGTTGATGGCGCCGATGTCGGTGTTCTTGTCCAGCGGGTCGCCCATGCGCAACGTGCTGAGCCGCCGCTTGAGGCGCTCGAGCAGCTCGTCGTTGACCGACTCCTGGACCAGCAGACGGGATCCGGCGCAGCAGACGTGACCCTGGTTGAAGAAGATGCCGTCGACGATCCCCTCGACCGCCTGGTCGAGCGCCGCGTCGTCGAAGACGATGTTGGCCGCCTTGCCGCCGAGCTCCAGGGTCACCTTCTTGTCGGTACCCGCCACGGACCGGGCGATCATCTTGCCGACCTCGGTCGACCCGGTGAACGCGACCTTGTCGACGTCCGGGTGCTCGACGACTGCGCGCCCGGTCTCGCCCGCCCCGGTGACGATGTTGACCACACCCGGTGGCAGGTCGGCCTGCTGGCAGATCTCGGCGAAGAGCAGGGCCGTGAGCGGGGTGGTCTCGGCCGGCTTGAGGACGACGGTGTTGCCCGCGGCCAGCGCCGGCGCGAGCTTCCAGGCCAGCATGAGCAGCGGGAAGTTCCAGGGGATGACCTGCCCGGCGACGCCGAGCGGCCGCGGCGACGACCCCAGGCCCGCGTGCTCGAGCTTGTCGGCCCAGCCCGCGTAGTAGAAGAAGTTGGCCGCCACCTGCGGGACGTCGACGTCGCGGGACTCCCGGATCGGCTTGCCGTTGTCCAGGGACTCGAGCACGGCCAGCTCGCGGGAACGCTCCAGGACGATCCGCGCGAGCCGGTAGAGGTACTTGGCCCGCTCCCGTCCGGTCATCCGCGACCAGGCGCGGGTGTACGCGCGGCGCGCCGCCTTGACGGCGCGGTCGACGTCCTGGGGGCCGGCCGCGCTGACCTCGGCCAGGACTTCCTCGCTGGCCGGGTTGACCGTCTTGAACGGGGTTCCGTCGACGGGGTCCACGAACTGGCCGTCGATGAAGAGCCCGTACGAGCTCCGTACGTCGACGATCGCCCGCGACTCCGGTGCGGGCGCGTACTCGAAGCGGGTCATCGGTCGTCCTCAGTCGAGGGTGAAGTAGTCGGGACCGGCGTAGCGACCGGTCATCGCCTTCTGGCGCTGCATGAGCAGGTCGTTGAGGAGGCTGGAGGCGCCCAGGCGGAACCAGTCCGGGTCGAGCCAGTCCTCGCCGACCGTCTCGTTGACCAGCACGAGATAGCGGATCGCGTCCTTCGTCGTCCGGATGCCGCCGGCGGGCTTGACGCCCACCTGGCGCCCGGTGACCTCGCGGAAGTCGCGCACCGCCTCGAGCATCACGAGGGTGACGGGCAGCGTGGCTGCGGGTGCGATCTTGCCGGTGCTCGTCTTGATGAAGTCCGCCCCGGCGAGCATGGCCAGCCATGAGGCCCGGCGCACGTTGTCGTAGGTCGCCAGCTCTCCGGTCTCGAGGATCACCTTGAGGTGGGTGTCGCCGCAGGCCTGCTTCACGGCGACGACCTCGTCGAAGACGTCGCGGTAGTCGCCGGCGAGGAAGGCGCCGCGGTCGATGACCATGTCGATCTCGCGGGCCCCGGCGGCGATCGCGTCGCGCGTGTCCTGCAGCTTGATCGGCAGGGCGGCCCGGCCGCTCGGGAAGGCCGTGGCCACGCTGGCCACCGCGACCCCGCTGCTGCCCAGTGCCTCGACGGCGACCCCGACGAGGTCGGGGTAGACGCAGACCGCCGCGACCTGCGGGACGGTGGGGTCGGAGGGGTCGGGCCGCTGTGCCTTGGCGCACAGGGCCCGGACCTTGCCGGGGGTGTCCTGGCCCTCGAGCGTGGTGAGGTCGATCATCCGGATGGCCAGGTCGATCGCGAACTGCTTGGCCGACGTCTTGATCGACCGCGTGGAGAGCATGGCGGCCCGGGCCTCCGCCCCCACCTGGTCGACGCCCGGCAACCCGTGCAGGAAACGGCGGAGCGAGGCGTCGGTGGCGGTGACGTCGGCGACGATCTGGGAGTCCAGCTGCACGGTCGCGGTCACCCCCCGAGCATAGGACCGTCCTCGCGCGGGGTGACCGGGTCCGGCCGGTCCTTCAGGCTCCAGCGGAACAGCGGGAGCCGCGGTGGCAGCCGCACCATGCTGAGCCGACGGTGGAACATGGCGTCGAACGGCAGCGAGACGCTCAGGTGCGCCGGGACGTGGCGCCCACCCTCGTCCAGTCCTGCCTCCCAGCCCCACGGCACGACGGGGTGGCCGTCGGGCCCGAGCAGCTGGAGCCGGCAACCGGCACCGCCGAGCAGGGCGATCACCGTGGCCCAGCGCGCCGGCGTCGGGCTCCGACTCGATCCTTTGCGAGGGTGCGCTCGGGAACGCCGGACCGGGCGGCCAGCTCGCGCTGGCTCAGGCGCGCGGCGGACCGCATGGTCCGCATCAGACCCCCGAGGTCGTCGTGGCCGACGACGGGTCCCGTCGAGGCCAGGCGTCGGCGGAAGTCGGTGACCAGCCTCGCCCGCTCGATCTGCTGATCGTCGTGCTGGCGCGGCGGGAACGGCGGCGGGGGGAGGTCCGGATCGGTCATCCCGCGACCCCACCGGTCGGGGCGGCCGCCGTCCAGGTCGTCCCGTGCACCTGTGGATGGCGGCCGCAGCCGCGTGAGCCCGTTGTCGCTGTGGATGCCGAGTGCCTCCCCGTGCCTGGTCGACCCACCCACGTCGGCCCCCCTGCGCGCGTTGGCCCACACCGTCCGCCCGGGGTTCCGGCCGGCGACACCCTCTGCCCCCGGGTTCCACCCCATTGCCGGATCGGCTGGGAGGTTGCCGCTACCAGTTGCAGCAACCTCCCAGCCTGTGCGACGTCACCCGGGCGGCGGCGTTGGTTCCAGGCGGCTCGGAGGTTGCTGTCACCAGTTGCAGCAACCTCCCAGCCTGTGCGACCTCCGCGTGCAGGGTGCCGAGGGGCACCGGTGGAGGTCCTCCGAGGGGCGGGTCGGAGGTCGAACGATCGTCGGGAACTTGCGACGATGAACCTCGTCGCGGGCGACGAACGGATCGGGAGGTCGGCGATGCACGGGGTGGGGGCCGTGGAGCGGGCGTTCCCCGGGCGCAGTCGCGCCCTGGGCCTCGTGCAGGTCGCCCTCGGCGTGGGGGTCGCCGTCCTGACGCTGCTGGCCGGCGGCATCGCGAGGGGCGCCGTCGTGGGGGCGCTGCTCGCGCTGACGTACGCGGCAGTGACCTACACGCTGTTCGCGCGCCCGGCGGTCGTGGTCGGAGGGGAGGGCCTGCTCCTGCGGGGGGAGGTTCGGGACACGGTGGTGCCCTGGAGAGCGGTGGACTCGGTCGAGGCGACCAGGACCGGGTTGCGGGTGATCACCGGTGACCGGGCGGTCCGAGCCCGGGGGTTCTCCGGCAGTCCGCCCGGCCTGGTGAGCCGCGCACCCGGGAGCACGGTCGCCGACGATCTGGCCGTGGCGGTCTATTGCGCCGATGTGGCGACAGAGGTCGGGGACGCGGCGCGGCGCCACCGGGCCGCGGCCCCGGTCGCACCCTTCGACCCGGGCGCGGCACCTCGCGAGCGGACCCGGTGGGGCCTGGTGGCCCTGCCCGTCGTCCTGCTCGTGGCGGCCCTGCTGGTCGGGCTGGTGTGAGACCCGGGCCCCTGCCTCAGAGCCCGAGCAGGCGCGACAGGTCGGCCCGCACCGCGTCCAGCCGACGCGCGGCACGCTCCCGGGCCGGCCGCACGTCCGTCCCGTCGACCGGCTCCACGACCTCCAGGTAGCACTTGAGCTTGGGTTCCGTGCCGCTCGGCCGGACGACGACCCGCGCACCGCCGGCAAGTCGGTAACGCAGCCCGTCGGTCGGCGGGAGTCCGCCGTCACCCCGGGCGAGGTCGTCGGTCCGCTCGACCGCGAGCCCACCCAACGACGTGGGCCGGGTAGCACGCAGGCGGGCCATGGCGTCGGTGATCAGCGACAGGTCGTCCACCCGGACGGCGAGCTGGCCGGTGGCGTGCAGCCCGTACTCCCGGGCCAGGTCGTCGATCGCGTCGGCGAGCGTGCGACCCTGCGCCTTGAGGGTGGCGGCCAGCTCCGCGACCAGCACGGCGGCCGAGACCCCGTCCTTGTCGCGCACGGCGGCCGGGTCGACGCAGTAGCCGAGCGCCTCCTCGTACCCGAACCGGAGGCCCTCCACGCGGGAGATCCACTTGAAGCCGGTCAGCGTCTCCTCGTGGCCGAGCCCGTGCTTCTCGGCGATGCGTCCCAGCAGCGACGAGGAGACGATCGAGCAGGCGAGCACGCCGGTGACGCCCGGCTCGCGGCCGACCAGGTGGGCGGCGAGCAGTCCGCCGACCTCGTCGCCGGTCAGCATCCGCCAGCCCGCCGGGAAGGGTGCTGCCACCGCGCAGCGGTCGGCGTCCGGGTCGTTGGCGATGACGAGGTCCGCGCCCTCCTTCTCGGCGAGCCCGAGCGCCAGGTCGATCGCCCCCGGCTCCTCCGGGTTGGGGAAGGAGACGGTCGGGAACTCCGGGTCCGGGTCCGCCTGCTCCCCGACCACCAGTGGTCGGGGGAAGCCCGCCTCGACGAGCGTCCGGACCAGCACGTCGCGGCCGACGCCGTGCAGGGGGGTGTAGGCGACGAGTAGGTCGCGGGGCGAGTCGGGCAGCGCGACGGCGGCGGCCCGGGCGACGTAGTCGTCGAGCAGCGCCTCGGCGTTCGCCGTCTGCCAGCCGGACTCGGCGTGCGGGACCGCCCCGACGGGGCCGACCGCGTCGATCTCGGCCGAGATCTCCGCATCGGCAGGTGGGACGATCTGCGCGCCGTCGCCCAGGTAGACCTTGTAGCCGTTGTCCTGCGGCGGGTTGTGCGAGGCGGTGACCATGACCCCGGCGTCACAGCCGAGGGCGCGGATGGCGAAGGCCAGGACGGGGGTGGGCAGGGGGTAGGGGAGGACCGTGGCGTCGAGTCCGGCGCCGACCATCACGGCGCAGGTGTCCTCGGCGAAGGCGTCGGACTTGTGCCGGGCGTCGAAGCCGACCACCACCGAGCGACCCCCGTGGGCCTTGACGTAGGCGGCGAGCCCGGCGGCGGCCTGGATGACGACGGCCCGGTTCATCCGGTTCGGGCCGGCCCCGAGCGCCCCTCGGAGCCCAGCGGTGCCGAACTCCAGCCGGCCGGAGAAACGGTCGCCCAGGTCGGCCAGCGCGGTCGACTCCCCGCGCTCGGCCCGCTCCAGCAGGGAGAGGAGCTCCGCGCGGGTGTCCGGGTCCGGGTCGTCGGCCAGCCAGGCCCGGGCCTCGTCGAGGACGTCGGGGCCCGGGCTCGGCATGCGTGCGTCGCCGGACACCTAGAGCCGCCCCACCACGTCGGCGAGCAGGTGGCCCATCCGCTCGGCCGCCGCGCGCCCGGCCTCGAGCACCTCCTCGTGGTCCAGCGGCTCACCGGTCATCCCGGCTGCGGCGTTGGTGACCAGGGAGATGCCGAGCACCTCCATTCCCGCCTCACGGGCAGCGATCGCCTCCAGCGTGGTCGACATGCCGACCAGGTCGCCCCCGAGGGTCCGGACCATCCGGATCTCCGCCGGCGTCTCGTAGTGCGGCCCGGGCAGCTGCACGTACACGCCCTCGTCCAGGCCGGTGTCCACCTGACGGCAGAGCTCGCGCAGGCGCGCGGAGTAGAGGTCGGTGAGGTCGACGAACCGGGCACCGGCCAGCGGTGACCGGCCGGTCAGGTTGATGTGGTCGGAGATCAGCACGGGGGTTCCGGGTGACCACTCGGGACGCAACCCCCCGCACCCGTTGGTGAGCACGGCCGTCCGGCAGCCGGCCTCCGCCGCGGTCCGGACGCCGTGGACGACAGCCTCGACCCCTCGCCCCTCGTAGAGGTGGGTTCGGCCGAGTAGGACCAGGCAGCGCCGCTCCCCGGCCCGGACGCTGCGGACCTTGCCGGCATGACCCTCGACGGCGGGCGGGGCGAAGCCGGGCAGGTCGGTGACCGAGACCTCGGCGACCGTGTCGCCGATCCGGTCGGCGGCCGGGACCCAGCCCGAGCCCAGGACGAGCAGCACGTCGTGCCGGTCCACGCCGGTGAGCTCGGCGAGGCGGCCGGCCGCCGCCGTGGCGGCCTCGTACGGGTCGGTGGTGAGGGTCGCGGTGGTGTCCACGGGCGGACCCTAGCGCGCGTGTGGGGCCATGCAGGCGGTCACGCGGTCAGGGACCGACGGAGCGGCAGGGCCGGCGACGGAGCTCGTCGACGTAGTCGTCGGGGGCCCCGGCGGCTTCGGCGGCCTCCGCCAGGATCCCCAGGTAGCGCGCAGACGGCAGCCCGCCCTCGAAGGCGTCCAGGACGTAGAGCCAGGCGAGCTGGTCGCCCTCCATCGTCTGGACCCTGACCCGGATCCGTCGGTACAGCGAGTTGTCCACGCCCTCCCACCGGTCGAGCGCCGCCTCGTCCTGTGGCGAGACGTCGTAGAGCGCGACGAAGACTCGCGACCCGGGCGACTCGACCACGGTCGACAGGGCCCCCTCCCACCCACGCTCCTCCCCTCCGAAGGTCAGCCGCCAGCCCTCCAGCCACCCGGTGCCGCGCTGCGGCGAGTGGGGGGCGCGCTCGGCCATCTGGGCCGGGTCCAGGTTGGACGCGTAGGCCGCGTACAGGCTCACGAGCCGGGAGCGTAACGGTGCCCGTGACCTCGGCCGACTCCCGTACGGGAGAATGCCTCTCGTGACCCGAGTCGCGATCCTCGGCGGTGGCCCCGGCGGCTACGAGGCGGCCCTCGTGGCCGCCCAGCTCGGCGGGGAGGTGACGGTCGTCGACAGCGACGGGCTGGGCGGGTCGGCGGTGCTGACGGACTGCGTCCCCAGCAAGACCCTGATCGCGACCGCCGAGGTGATGACGGAGACCGGGGCCGCAGCCGAGCTGGGCGTGGTCGTCGGGGAGGCCACGGATCCCGAGACGGCGGTGCACGCTCGCCTCGACCTGGTCAACGCCCGGGTCAAGGCGCTCGCGGAGGCACAGTCCGGCGACATCGCCTCGCGGCTGGACCGGGAAGGTGTCCGGGTTCTGCGCGGCACCGGGCGTCTCGTCCCAGACGACCGGGTCGCCGTCGACCTCGCCGACGGGGGGCACGAGGAGCTCGCGACCGACGTCACCCTCGTCGCCACGGGAGCGCGGCCGCGGGAGCTGCCGGACGCGGTGCCGGACGGCGAGCGCATCCTCACCTGGACCCAGGTCTACGACCTGGCCGACGTGCCCGAGCGGCTGGTGGTGGTGGGGTCGGGCGTCACCGGGGCGGAGTTCGCCAGCGCATACGACGCCCTCGGCTCCGACGTGGTGCTCGTGTCGTCGCGCGACCGGGTGCTGCCCGGGGAGGACGCCGACGCCGCACACGTCCTCGAGGAGGTCTTCGCCCGGCGTGGGTTGACGGTCCTGTCGCGGTCCCGGGCCGCCTCCGTGGCCCGCAAGGACGACGGCGTGCTGGTGACCCTGGACGACGGCCGCACCGTCGAGGGCTCGCACTGCCTGCTGGCCGTGGGCTCGGTGCCCAACACCGAGGAGATCGGGCTGGAGGAGTGCGGCGTCCGGCTCGGCCGTGGCGGCTTCGTCGAGGTCGACCGGGTGTCACGGACGACGGCCCGGGGGATCTACGCGGCCGGCGACTGCACCGGCGTCAACATGCTCGCCTCGGTGGCCGCCATGCAGGGCCGGATCGCCATGTGGCACTCCCTGGGCGACGCGGTCGCCCCCCTGGACCAGAAGACCGTCGCCGCCAACGTCTTCACCTCGCCCGAGATCGCCACCGTGGGCTGGAGCCAGGCCGCGGTCGACGCCGGCGAGATCGAGGCCCGGACGGTCAAGCTGCCGCTGGCCACCAACGCGCGGGCCAAGATGCAGGGCATCCACGACGGCTTCGTCAAGCTCTTCTGCCGGCCGGGCACCGGCATCGTGGTGGGCGGCGTGGTCGTTGCCCCCCGGGCCAGCGAGCTGATCCACCCGATCTCGCTCGCCGTGGACGGGCGCCTCACCGTCGACCAGGTCGCGCACGCCTTCACCGTGTACCCGTCGCTCTCCGGGTCGGTCGCCGAGGCCGCCCGCCAGCTCCACCGGGTGGACTGAGCGAGGACCTTCAGCCGCGGTCCTCCTCGATGCCCCGGCCGCCGGCCCAGCCACCGCTGGCGTCGAAGCCGCCCTCGCTGATCAGGTGCTCGCCCCCCACCGCAGCCCCCAGCGCGGTCCCACCGAGCAGGCCGGGCGTCTCCGCACCGTGGTAGCCGGCGAACCACCCCCCGTACGCGCGCCCCGCCTCGTGGAAGGGCCGTACCAGACCGCGACCGACCGGCACCTCCCGTACGGGAGGGGTGATGCCGTCGCCGTCCCGAGCGGCGTCCTCGGCGCACGCCGGCACCAGGCGCGGGCCGTCGCCACGCGGCGTCCACGCCACCATGGTCACGGAGGGACCGTGCCGCGGGTCGAAGAAGCAGGGCGGGCGCCGGTGCGGCTGCTCCTCGCCGTCGAGCCGGGCGCGAGTGACGGCGAGGTACCAACCGCCCTCGGCCAGCGCGGAGGTCACCTCGTGCATCTCGTCGGCGCGCTCCACGCGGTCGAGCACGGACCGGGCCCGGTCGAGGGCCCGGTCGGCCCGGGACAGGCTGGCGGCGGCCGCCTGGTCCCGCGTCGTCGCCAGGCGGCCGTCCAGCCGGACGAGCTCCTCCTCGTACGCCCTGACGTCAGCAGCGACGACGGGCATGACCAGGCCCACCTCGGCGCGCTCCACCCGCCGCCGGTTGCGCCGCCAGACGACGACGCTGCCGAGGAGCAGGAGGGCGAGCGCGCCGGCTCCCAGGCCGACCGTCCCCGCGTCGACGGGGAGCCCGCCGGGACCCTCCTCCTCCGCCCCGCCGCCGCCGAGGTCGTCCATCCGCGTGACGAAGCCTGCGAGGAAGGTCCCGAGATCCCCGCCGGACTCGGCGTAGGCTTCGCCGGCGAGCGCGTCCACCCTGCTGCCGGCGAAGTCGGTCGACCCGGCGTCGAAGCGGCCGTCGGCGATCACCACGAGGTAGGTACCGGGGCGTCCGGTGGCCTCGTAGAGCAGCTGGGGTGGGGCTCCCTCCACCTGTCCCGCGACGGCCGGGAGCACCGCCACGTGCACGTCGACGGAGGTGTCCTCGAGCTGCTGCCGGAGGTCCTCCACCTGCTGGGCGCTAGGGGCGAGCCCGCCCAGCTCGTCGACGGCGGCCGAGGAGACGTACAGGTGGCCGTCGCCCTCGGCCAGCGCGCGTCCGGCCTCGCCGTACGGGTCGGCCGCGGGCTCCGGCGCTCCCGCTGTCCGGCGTGCCATCGCGACGGTCAGTCGGTGATCTCGCAGAGGACAGCGCCGCTGGACACGGTGGCGCCGACCTCGGCCGTGAGGCCCGAGACGGTCCCGGCCCTGTGGGCGGCGATCGGCTGCTCCATCTTCATCGCCTCGAGGACCACCACGAGATCACCCGGCTGGACCTCCTGGCCGTCCTCCACGGCCACCTTGACGATCGTGCCCTGCATGGGGGATGTGAGCGAGTCGCCGCCGGCGGAAGCCGTGCCCGTCCGGCCGCCCGACCGCCGGGCCGGCTTGCGACCGGCCTTGACCGAGCCGCTCGCGGCGGCTCCCAGGCCCGCCGGGAGGACGACCTCCAGGCGCTTGCCGCCCACCTCGACGGTGATGCGCTCCCGCTCATCGGGCTCGGTGACCTCGGTCGCCGCAGCGTCGTACGGCTCGACCCCGCCGGCCCACTCGGTCTCGATCCAGCGGGTGTGGACGGTGAAGGGCTCGTCGGGGTTCTCGGGCGCGAAGGCGGGGTCGGCGACGACCGCGCGGTGGAACGGCAGGACGGTGGCCAGCCCCTCGACCTCGAACTCGGCCAGCGCGCGGCGGGCCCGCTCGAGCGCCTGGGTGCGGCTCGCGCCGGTCACGATCAGCTTGGCCAGCAGGGAGTCGAAGGTCTGGCCGATGACGCTGCCCTGCTCGACGCCGGCGTCCAGCCGGACCCCCGGCCCGCCGGGCGGCCGGAACACGGTGACCGGACCCGGTGTGGGCAGGAAGTTGCGGCCCGGGTCCTCGCCGTTGACCCGGAACTCGATGGAGTGGCCGCGGACCGAGGGGTCGTCGTAGCCCAGCTCATCGCCTTCTGCGATGCGGAACATCTCCCGGACCAGGTCGATGCCGGTGACCTCCTCGGTGACCGGGTGCTCGACCTGCAGCCGCGTGTTGACCTCGAGGAAGGAGATGGTGCCGTCCTGGCCGACGAGGAACTCGCAGGTGCCCGCGCCCACGTAGTCGGCTTCACGCAGGATCGCCTTGGAGGCCCGGTAGAGCTCGGCGTCCTGCTTCTCGTCCAGGAACGGGGCCGGCGCCTCCTCGACGAGCTTCTGGTGGCGCCGCTGCAGGGAGCAATCCCGCGTCGAGACCACGACGACGTTGCCGTGCTGATCGGCGAGGCACTGGGTCTCCACGTGCCGCGGCCGGTCCAGGTAGCGCTCGACGAAGCACTCGCCCCTCCCGAAGGCCGCGGTGGCCTCCCGTACCGCGGAGTCGTAGAGGTCCGGGATCTCGTCGAGGGCCCGGGCGACCTTGAGGCCGCGCCCACCGCCGCCGAACGCGGCCTTGATGGCCACCGGCAGTCCGTGCTCCTCGGCGAAGGCGAGCACCTCGTCGACCTTGGACACCGGGTCCGCGGTCCCCGCGACGAGTGGGGCGCCGGCGCGCTGGGCGATGTGCCGGGCACTCACCTTGTCGCCGAGCGCCTCGATGGCGGCAGGCGGGGGGCCGATCCACGTCAGGCCGGCGTCGATCACCGCCTGGGCGAAGCCCGCGTTCTCGGCGAGGAAGCCGTAGCCGGGGTGCACCGCGTCGGCTCCCGAGCGCGCGGCAACGTCGAGCAGCTTGTTCACGACCAGGTAGGTCTCGGCGCTCGTCTCGCCGCCCAGCGCGTAGGCCTCGTCGGCCGTCCGGACGTGCAGGGCGTCGCGGTCCGGGTCGGCGTAGACCGCGACGCTGCCGATCCCGGCGTCCCGGCAGGCCCTGCCAACGCGCACGGCGATCTCGCCGCGGTTGGCGATGAGGACCTTGGTGATGCGGCGCTGCTCGGGCACGCGGTTCTCCTCCCTCGGCTGCTGCCGGACTCTAGCGTCGCGGGTCAGGTGAGGCGGGTGAGGTCGTCGCGGCAGCGGCGCTCCAGCTCGCCCAGCTCGGCCAGGGCCTCGTCGAGGTCGCGGTGGCGCTGCTCGAGCTCCCGTCGCCGGTCACCGATCTGCGCCAGCAGGTAGCGCAGCTGGCCGGCCTCGCCGGGCTCGGCGTCGTACATGTCGACGATCTTCTTGATCTCCTCGAGCGGGAAGCCCAGCCGCTTGCCGCGGAGCACGAGGGCCAGCCGGATCCGGTCGCGCGGGTGGAAGACGCGCTGCCGGCCGCGGCGCTCGGGGGAGACCAGCCCGTGCTCCTCGTAGAACCGGATGGTGCGCAGCGTGACGTCGAAGTCGCGCGCGATCTCCGCGATGGTCCAGGTGCGCCGATCCTCGCCGGACGCCTGCTCGCGGGCATCGAGGCTCTCGGTGGTCACGGGCGGCCCCTTGCGATCACGGTCGTGAATAGCTTACGTTGACGTAAGCGTAAACCACATCGCCCAGGAGGACCAGCACCATGACGTTCGAGCTGACCGCCGAGCACGAGGCGTTCCGCAAGGTGGTGCGTGACTTCGCGGAGGCGGAGATCGCACCGCACGCCCACCGGTGGGACCGTGAGCACCACTTCCCGGTCGACGTGGTCCGGCAGATGGGCGACCTCGGGCTCTTCGGCATCGTCGCGCCCGAGGAGTACGGCGGCGCCGGCGGCGACTTCACCTCGCTCTGCGTGGCGATCGAGGAGCTCGGCCGGGTCGACCAGTCGATGGGGATCACCCTGTCCGCCGGCGTGGGCCTGGGCATCAACCCGATCCTGTCCTTCGGCAGCGCGGAGCAGAAGGAGCGCTTCCTCCCCGACCTGGTCGCCGGGCGGGCCCTGGCCGGCTTCGGCCTGACCGAGCCCGAGGCCGGGTCGGACGCCGGCGCCACGCGCACCCGTGCGCGCCTCGAGGGCGGCGACTGGGTGATCGACGGGTCCAAGGCCTTCATCACCAACAGCGGCACCGAGATCACGACGGTCGTGACCGTGACTGCCCGGACCGGGGAGACGGCCGACGGTCGGCCGGAGATCTCGGCCATCCTGGTGCCGTCGGGCACGCCCGGCTTCACGGTCGAGCCGGCCTACGACAAGCTCGGCTGGCACGCGAGCGACACCCACGGGCTCAGCTTCGACGGAGCGCGGGTGCCGGAGGACCACCTGCTGGGCCGCCGCGGCGACGGCTTCAAGCAGTTCCTCGCCATCCTCGACGACGGCCGCATCGCCATCTCGGCGCTCGCCGTCGGCCTGGCCCAGGCCTGCCTCGAGCAGTCCCGGGCCTACGCGCTCGAGCGGCAGGCCTTCGGCAAGCCGATCGGGGCCAATCAGGGGCTGGCGTTCCAGGTGGCCGACCTGCAGGTCATGGTCGAGGCGGCCCGGCTCCTCACGTACAAGGCGGCCTGGCTCAAGGACGAGGGGCGTCCGCACGAGCAGGTCAAGCGAGCCGCGGCCGTCGCCAAGGTCTACTCGACCGAGGCGGCGACGAGTGCCGCCCGGATCGCCACGCAGGTGTTCGGCGGCTACGGCTTCATGGAGGAGTACCCCGTGGCCCGGTTCTACCGCGACGCCAAGATCCTCGAGATCGGCGAGGGGACCAGCGAGATCCAACGGTTGGTCATCGCCCGGTCGCTCGGCCTGCCCGTCGAGTGACAGGAACACCACCGACCGCGAGGATGCGGCTGTGACGCACGACCACTGGAAGGACGTCTCCAGGGCGCGGGAGGCCACGCTCGCGCCGTCGGAGCGCGCCGCGGCCAAGCTCCGGGACCAGGGCAAGCTCTACGTCCGCGACCGGCTCGCCCGGTTGTTCGACGAGGGGACGTTCGTCGAGGACGGTCAGCTGGCCAACGCGCAGGCGACCCTCGCGGGAGCCGGGCTGCCGGCGGACGGAGTCGTCACCGGCCGCGGGCTGGTCGACGGCCGCCCGGCACTGGTCGTCGCGAACGACCCCACGGTCAAGGCGGGGTCCTGGGGCGCCCGGACGGTGGAGAAGATCGTCCGCGTCACCGAGACGGCGCTGCGCGACGAGCTGCCGATCTTCTGGTTCATCGACTCCGCGGGCGCGCGGATCACCGACCAGGTGGAGCTGTTCCCCGGGCGGCGCGGCGCCGGGCGCATCTTCCACAACCAGGTGGCGCTGTCCGGCAAGGTGCCGCAGATCTGCTGCCTCTTCGGCCCCAGCGCAGCCGGAGGCGCGTACATCCCGGCGTTCTGCGACGTCGTGATCATGGTCGAGGGCAACGCGTCCATGTACCTGGGGTCGCCGCGGATGGCCGAGATGGTCGTCGGAGAGCGGGTCACCCTCGAGGAGATGGGCGGCGCGCGGATGCACGCCAGCGTCTCCGGGTGCGGCGACAACCTGGCCGCTGACGACGTCGAGGCGGTCGAGCTGGCCAAGGCCTACTTCAGCTACGTCCCCGGGTCGTGGCGCGACCGGCCGCCCACCTACGCGGCGCATCCCCCGGCCCGGCAGCTCAGCCGCGACATGGTGCCCGAGCAGGAGTCCGCGGGCTACGACGTGCACACGGTGATCGAGGCACTCGTCGACGACGGCAGCT
>DASTQL010000224.1:0-10923 GCA_035761805.1 Jiangellales bacterium
CAGGACCCGCGCCACGTGGTCGGCCTCGATCATCGCCGAGCCGATCTCAGTCTCATGACCCTGGGGGAGGACGTGCTGCACCATGGCCGTGGACCGCGAGCCCGGCGCGGCGTACAACGTGACCTCGTGACCGCGCGCCACCAAGCCGTCGCAGAGCAGGTCGACCACGTGCTCGATCCCGCCGTAACCGGAGGGGGGAACCGAGATCCAGGGTGGCGCCAGCATCGCGATCTTGGTCACGTCCGGGTCCTGCCCGTCATGGGACATCCCTATCGGGACCGCGAAGCGAGGGATGAACCCTGTACCCGCCTACAGCATACACGTGCACGTCGAGGGATCCTGACCACTCGTCAGCGCATCCGCTCCTGCGGCGGAGGGTGAAGGCGCGGATCTCCGGTGACAGGTCGCTCGGCTGAGGCTCGCTTCGGGCTCGCTTTCACGGTCCCCGCCTTCGTGAACGCGTGCGACTGCCACCGACGAGTAGCCCTGCCCGAGGAGGACTCCCCAGACCAGAAAACAGCGGATCCCACAGGTAGGCATGGCCGATCATCGCCTGCCGATCGAACCCCCCTCGGGCTCCAGCACGCTCCCCAGAACGAGCCAGGCCAATGCGGTGTTCAGGGCTCCATACCCGGTGAGCACGATGGCGGCGAGCCACGCGAGGCCGCGCCAGACGGCTCGGCCAGGGAGTGGCCTTCTGCTCGCAACCAGGGGGATGATCGCCACTGCGCACTTCACCGCAGCGACGCCGACCAGCAACAGACCGGCTGCCAACGGCTCTTCCCGCGCGTGTTCCACGGCCCACTGGCCGACGGTCGGCAGCAACCAGCGGCCTCCCAGTGCCCAGTAGAAGCTGAACGCGGCATGAGCCAGGCCCACCAACGCGGCCCCCGTCAGGAGGAAGTCCTCCGCGGGTCTCGCCGGCATGCCCGATGCTAGGCATCGTCGCGCAACGCCATCGCGCGCGGCGAGCGCCGGACGTCCGCTCCGGCAGAGTTCGGGGCATCGCGACTGCTCCCCGACGCGCCAGCAGGCGCATGTGCCCCCGAACTTCTGCTGCTCATCAGCTGACGTGGCCTGCTTGGGCTGCGCCTTGGGCGACGCGGGCCGACAGGGGCGGGAGCCGAACCTGGGCGGCTAACCGGTCTATGGCAGCCCCACCAGGTCGGCGCTGACCTGCCACAGGCGGGCAGCCATCACGGAGTCGTACGCGGACTTGTTCGCGGACGTGGCCTTGCCATTGGCGAAGTACGCACCGCTGACCCCTCCACGTCGGGGGACGAGGCGAGGTAGATCGAGGTCCTCGCCCCCGCGGCCGGCGATTGCATGAACCGCCGGGCCAGCGGCAGCAGCCACCTGAGGAAGGGAGCGGGGTCCTCGGCACTGAAGGCGGTGCGTACGACGCCCGGGTGCAGGACGGTCGCGGTCACCCCCGAACCCTCGAGTCGACGGGCCAGCTCGAACGTGAACAGGACGTTGGCCAGTTTCGACTGGTTGTACGCCCTCTGGCCGGAGTACCGGCGCTCGCCCTGCAGATCGTCGAAGTCGATCGTGCCCATGGACTGCGCACCGGACGAGACGGTCACGACCCTCGACGGGGCGCAGGCCTTCAGTCGGTCCAGCAGCAGGTTGGTGAGCAGGAACCCGGCCAGATGGTTGAGGGCGAAGGTGTGTTCCAACCCGTCCGCGGTCACGTGCCGGTGCGCCCAGAAGCCGCCGACGTTGTTCACCAAGACGTCCAGCCGCGGGTAGGTGTCAAGGACGTCGGCGGCAAGACGCCACACCTCGGACTGCACCGACAGGTCCGCGGCGAAGGCACGCACGCCGCCGTTCCCGCTCGCCGCCCGGATGGACTCGGCGGCTGCCTCGCTTCGGGCTCGGTCGCGGCCCGTGACCGCGACATCTGCGCCCAACACGGCCAGCCCGCTGGCGGTGGCCTTGCCGATGCCACCAGTTCCGCCGGTACGAGGACGGTCTTGCCGGCCATCGACGGGCCGGAGACGTCGACCATGGCGCCGCTCCTTGCCCACCGGCCTGAGCCCGTCATCGCAAGGCCTCGTTGAGTCTCTCGGACGGTGTCATGAACCCGAGCATCTGTCGAGGTGGGCCTGCGGGCCCCCTGTCGACGACGGCGCGGAGGGAGGCGCTCCCGGGTGGTGCGGTTCACCAGGAGCAGCGGGACTCGCTCTCGCACCTGCGGGACGTGGCCGATGTTGATCTGCCAGCGTGTTTCCGGTTGGTGAGGGCGGGTCGGCTGACCCATCTCGTCTCGGGGCACGGGTTTCGGTGCTCCACCTGCTGTGACGGAGCCTCGGTGACTGCCCGGCCGCTGGGCTGGCCGCGGGACCTCGTCCTCGTCCCGAACCGACTCTGCGTGTGAGTCGATCGGTCGACGGCGCACGTCCCGCCCGCCGCGGTTGCGCAAGCCGGGACGAGTGCGCTCACCCAGAGCGTGGCGCCTTCGACACGGCGGTCCGCGCCAGCCAGCCTGTCCCGTCAGCTGCTCGGGCTCGTGCCGCCGCTGGCGTCGGCTGAGTCCCATTCCGGGACCTCCTGAGGGCCTGAGTGGTCATGACTCGTACGCAAGCGCGGCGACGTCAAGGAGGAGTGACCGTCGACCCGCGTCAGGCTGCCGGGGACCCCGGCGTCGTCGGCCACGGCGAGGCCGCCTCGAGCTCGAAGGCCAACCCGAGCAGCCGCCGTTCGTGGCCGAACGGGCCACCGACGTGCACGCCGATCGGCAGGCCCTCGGGCGAGCGGCCCAGTGGCAGTGCGATCGCCGGTGAGCCCGAGACGTTCTGCAACGGCGTGAAGGAGGTGAACCGCAGCAGCCGTACGAGGTGGGTGCGGAAGTCCACGTCGGGTCCGAGGAAGCCGATGGGCGGGGCCTCGTGACCCGTCACCGGTGAGAGGAGAACGTCCACCCGCTCGTACAGCTGCTCATGCTCCCTGGCAAGGCGGCGAAGCCGCCGCAGCGACGCCGGAAGCCGTGGCAACTGAGCGGCGACCATGCGACTCAACCCCGTGGTGAAGGCCTCGGTGCGAGAGCCGTCGAAGCCGGGGCCGAAGATCGACGATCCGCCGCGCTTGAGCGCCAGGGCGAGCAGGCCCCAGTAGCGCAGGAAGTCCGGGCCGAAGGTGTCGTCGATCGGGACCGCCACCTCCTCGACGTGGTGCCCGAGGCGAGCACACAGCTCGGCTGCGCCACGAACGGCCGCGACGGTGCCCGGCGACACGGGCAGCCCTCGGGTCCCGGTCAGCGCCACACCGATGCGCAGCCGCCGAGCCGCAGGTCCCGCGACCAGCCCGACCTCGGGCAGCGCGGGGTCACGGTGGCACTTCTCGGCCTCCGCGTAGTAGCGCGCGGTGTCCCGGACGCTGCGCGTCAGCACTCCCTGCACGGGCAACCGAATAGGCAGGAGTCGGAGGTCTCGCGAGTCGACCAGGCGTCCCCGGGTCGGCTTGAGGCCGACCAGACCGCAGCAGGCGGCGGGGATGCGGATGGATCCCCCGCCGTCGTTGGCATGCGCCAGTGGTACGACGCCGGCGGCCACGAGCGCTGCCGACCCACCGCTCGACCCGCCCGCGGTGCGGCCGGTGTCCCACGGGTTGCGGGTGGCGCCGAAGCGGCTCGACTCGGTGCTCGCCGTCAGCCCGAACTCGGGCAGCGTGGTCTTCGCCACCGGCGTGAAGCCGAGACCGAGGAACTGCGCCACCCATGGCGAGCAAGCGGTCGCCGGTCGGTCGGGCACGGCCCAGGACCCCTGCGAGGTCGGGAAGCCGGTGAGGTCGTCGGTGTCCTTGACCACGGACGGGATCCCGGCGAAGGGGGCGTTCGCGGGGACTTGGACGGCGGCGGCCGGGGCCTCGTCGACCCAGGCCGTCACCGCGTTGAGGACGACGTCAGCCTCGCGGGCCCGGGCTAGCGCGGCCGCCCGCAGCTCCGCGGGCGAGACCTCACGGCGGGCGAGCCGGCGCAGGAGCGCGCAGGCGTCGTCGGCCCCCAGCCCATCCTCGCGCACCGTCGACACGACGCCCACGCGCCGATCCTCCCAGCACCTGGAGCCCCAGCGCGGCCCCGACGAGCACCGAGCCGGCGACCACCGCCACGCCCAGACCAGCGCTGCGAGCACCAGACCGCCCAGCAGCAGCCGCACAGCGCCGACGCCTGTCGGCGTCGTCCCCGCCGGGCCGAGGGCCTGCGCCGTGCCGGCCTGACCGAACAGCGCCGCGGCAACGAGGGCAGCGGTCACCCCGCGCCTCGACCCGGCGGGCCTGGATCGGTCGGGCCTGGCGGCCGGGCGCTCCGCCCTGCTGGACGCCGGACGGGACGCACACTCCACGAGCTCGCCCGCCGGGGCACCATGGCGGCGGTCGCCGAGGCCACCGGCTTCACCCCGGGCGCGATCTCCCAGCAGGTCGCTGCGCTCGAGCGGGCGGTGGGCGTTCGCCTGGTCGTGCGGGCTGGCCGGCGCGTGCTGCTCACCGACGCCGGCCGGACCCTGGCCGACCGGGCGGGACGCCTCGTGGCCGCCGAGGAGGAGGCGCTCCAGTCGGTCCGTGACGCGAACGCGGAGGTCGCCGGTCCGCTCCACCTGGGCATCTTCGGCGGCACTGCCGCCGCACTCCTCCCCGCGGTGCTCGAGGCGGTCGAGGAGCGCCACCCGGCGCTCCGGCTCACCAGCCGCGAGCTCGACGTCGACGACGCAGCCGGCGCGGTTCGTCGAGGTGACGTCGACGTGGCCTTCGGCCTCGACTACTCCAGCGCCCCCATCCCGCGCAGCGGCGACGTGCAGCTCGTCCTGCTCCGGACGGAACGCTTCGGGCTCGTCACGGCCGACGGCGCCGACCGCGACCCCGGGGTCCTCGCCGAGCTGGCCGACTTCGCCGACGCCGACTGGGTGCTGCCGCCGGCGGGCACGCACTACGGCGAGGCGATCCGGAACACCTGTCGCCTGGCGGGCTTCGAGCCGCGCGCGGCACACGAGCTGCTGGACACCGTGGCCACGCTGACCCTCGCGTCTCGAGGTGCCGGGCTCCTCCCGCGACCCCGATGATGCTCGGCCTCGTGCCGGGCCTGCCGCTGCGCGTGGTCGAGCTGGCGCAGCAGCTCCGGCGCGATGTCGTGCTCGTCCGCCGCGAGGCCGACGCCCACCGGGACAAGGTGGCCGCGGTGACGGCGACCGTACGCGCGGTGGTCCAGGCGTGCCCGAACACCCAACCCACCCCGCAGGCCGGACGGCCTTGACCCGACAAGCCGCGTGGCGGGGGTGGACCTGTCCGGTCTGGCAGCGGGATCAGGGGCGGGGCTCACGCTCGCGCCGCACGGTCGGCCTGCGACCCTTGATCGTCGTACGGCGCAGCGATCGGATGACCTCGTCGACGGCGCCGTCGGGCACCTCGACCAGCGAGAAGCGCTCGGCGATCTCGATCGCCCCGATGTCCCGGCCGGCGAGGCTCGACTCCCCCGCGATCGCGCCGACGAGATCCTGCGGCCGCATGCCCGCGTTGCGGCCTGCGCCCACGAAGATCCGCGTCATGCCACCCGCGGGCGGCCCGCCACGGCGACGCGGTGGCCCGGCGCTGCCCTCGCGGCGATCCCCTCCACGCTCACCTGGGACCCGCGACCGATCCTCGCGCAGTGCGACCTCGGGGATGTCCTCTTCCTCGTCGGCCGCCCCGCCACCCGACTCGTGGGCGAGCTTGACCGCGGCCAGCGCCACCTCCATGAGGTCGAACTCGTCGGTCAGCGTCTCGACGACGACCCGGAAGCTGTCGAGGTCGTCCTCGAGCAGGCTCTCCCGCAGCGCCGCCGACGTCAGGTCGAGGCGGCGGGCACGCAGGTCGGCGACCGTGGGCACCCGCTCGACGGGAATCCGCTGGCGGGTCACCCGCTCGATGGTCTTGAGCATCCGGTGCTCGCGGGGTTCGGCGAGCGTGACGGCCACGCCCTCGCGCCCGGCGCGCCCGACCCGGCCGATCCGGTGCACGTAGGCGTCGGGGGCCGACGGGACGTCGTAGTTGACGACGTGGGTCAGCTGCCCTACGTCGAGGCCGCGCGCGGCGACGTCGGTGGCGACCAACAGGTCGGCGGTGCCCGCCCGCAGCCTGCCCATCACGCGGTCGCGCTGCTCCTGGCCCATGCCGCCGTGCAACGCCTCGGCCCGGTAGCCGCGACCGTTGAGGGTCTCGGTGAGCTGGTCGACCTCGTCCCTCGTCCGGCAGAACACGATCGCCGCCGTCGGTGCCTCCACGTCGAGGATGCGCCCCAGGGCGGCGGGCTTGTGGGCGCGCCGCACGACGTACGCCGTCTGCCGGACCAGCGGCGCCTCGCCCGCGACCGGCGCGGGACCACCGAGCTGGACGCGCACCGGGTCGCGCAGGTGGCGTCGGACCATCCGGTCGATACGCGCCGGCATGGTCGCGGAGAACAGCACCGTCTGGCGCGTCCCGGGGGTCTCCTCGAGGATCGTCTCGATGTCCTCGGCGAAGCCCATGTCCAGCATCTCGTCGGCCTCGTCGAGAACCACGACCCGGAGGTCGTCCAGGCGCAGCGACCGGCGCCCCATCAGGTCCATCGCCCGGCCCGGCGTGGCCACGACCACGTCGACGCCCCGCTCGAGCGAGCGGATCTGGCGGCCGATCGGCGCCCCGCCGTAGACGGGCAGCACGCGGGCGCCCAGCTCCCTCCCGTACCGGTGCACGGCCTCACTGACCTGGACCGCCAGCTCGCGGGTGGGGACCAGCACGAGTCCGTACGGGCCGGTGCCAGCGCCCTCGTGCCGCTCCAGCCGCTGGAGCAGCGGCAGGGCGAAGGCCGCCGTCTTGCCCGTCCCCGTCGCGGCCCGGCCCTGCAGGTCACGGCCCTGGACGAGCAGGGGGATCGCCTCGCGCTGGATCGGTGTCGGCTCCTCGTAGCCGAGGCCGGCGAGGGTCGTCAGCAGCTCGGGGCGCAGGTCGAGGTCGGCGAACGATGCGGCCGCCTCAGGATCGGGATCTGGTGGGGCGGGCTCGGAGTCGGGCACGGCTGGCTCGGGATCGGGATCTGGTGGGGCGGCCTCGGAGTCAGGCACGGCTGGCTCGGGATCAGGCGCGGCGGCCTCGGTCGAGCGCCCGGCCTCGGGGGCGGGCGCGGCCTCAGGGGCGGGCGCGGCCTCGGGGTGCGGGGCGGTCACAGGATCGGACCCGGGGAGTAGGCCGCGGCCTGCGGGTGACGCGTCACGACGGCCTCGACCCGGCGCACGACCTCGGCGACCTGCGCCGTGGCCGCGCCGGTGAAGTCGATGGGGGCCGAGACCAGGGCGGCGACGTCGGCGCGGCTGAGCCTCAGGCGCTCGTCGCCCGCCAGCCGGTCGAGCAGGTCGTTGCGGTCAGCCCCCTTCTCGCGCATGGCGAGGGCGACCGCGACCGCGTGCTCCTTGATCGCCTCGTGGGCGGACTCGCGCCCGACGCCCCGCTTGACCGCGGCCACGAGCACCTTGGTGGTGGCCAGGAAGGGCAGGTAGCGGTCCAGCTCCCGGGCGGCCACAGCCGGGTAGGCGCCGAGCTCGTCGAGCACGGTGAGGAAGGTCTGGAAGATCCCGTCCGCGGCGAAGAAGGCGTCCGGCAGGGCGACCCGGCGCACGACCGAGCAGGCGACGTCGCCTTCGTTCCACTGCGCCCCGGCCAGCTCGGCGGTCATCGCCGCGTATCCCCGGAGCACGACGGTCAGGCCGTTCACCCGCTCGCAGGAGCGGGTGTTCATCTTGTGCGGCATGGCGCTGGACCCCACCTGGCCGGGCCGGAAGCCCTCCGTCACGAGCTCCTGTCCAGCCATCAGCCGTACGGTCGTTGCCAGCGACGAGGGACCGGCGGTCAGCTGCACGAGTGCGCTCAGCACGTCGTAGTCGAGCGACCGGGGGTAGATTTGGCCGACCGAGGTGAGGACCCGGGGGAAGCCCAGGTGCTCGGCGACGCGCCGCTCCAGCTCCGCCAGGCGCTCCTCCTCCCCGCCGAGCAGGTCGAGCATGTCCTGGGCGGTGCCGACCGGGCCCTTGACGCCCCGGAGTGAGTATCGGGCCAGGAGCTCCTCCACCCGCTCGTACGCGAGCAGGAGTTCCTCGGCCGCCGAGGCGAGCCGCTTGCCGAGCGTGGTGGCCTGTGCTGCGACGTTGTGCGTCCGCCCGACCACGACGAGGTCGACGTGCTCGGCCGCCAGCCGGGCCAGCCGGGCGAGCGCCGCAACCGAGCGGTCACGGACGAGCTCGAGGGACTTCCGGACCTGCAGCTGCTCGACGTTCTCGGTCAGGTCCCGGGAGGTCATCCCCAGATGGACGTGCTCGTGCCCGGCGAGCGCGTTGAACTCCTCGATCCGCGCCTTGACGTCGTGCCTGGTGACCTCCTCGCGCCGCCGGATCGAGTCGAGGTCGACGTCGTCGAGGACAGCTTCGTACGAGGCGACGACCCCGTCGGGGACGTCCACTCCGAGGTCCCGCTGGGCTCCCAGGACCGCCAGCCACAGCCGGCGCTCGAGCCGCACCTTGTGCTCGGAGGACCACAGCTCCGCCATCTCGGCCGAGGCGTAGCGGGACGCAAGGACGTCGGGGATGAGGGGTGGCACTCCCCCATCCTCCCGCACCGCCAGGCAGGCTCACTCCAGCAGTCGCATGACGACGGTGCCGACAGTGGTCAGGATCCAGTAGGCGACGACGAGAGCGGTCCCCAGCCCGCGTTGCTCCCGGCCCGGACGACGCGGCGCCCGTAGACGACGGCTGCGACGGCAGGCGCCGCCGCCAGCGTGACCAGCGGCACCGCGACGAGCAGCGCCAGCGACAGGGGCGGCAGCTCGGCCTCCAGGTCCGGGTGACCGAGCAGGCCGATCAGGACGTCACCGGCGACGATCGCGACGACCGCGACGACCGGGATCAGCGCCACGGCGATCCAACCACTTCGCAGGTCGCGCTCCTGGCGACGGACGTGGCGGCGTGGGGTGGCGGGCGCTTGCGAGCCGGACACGGCGGATCTCCCTCCTCACCACCAGCCTGGTGCTTGGGCCCGCGCGGAGGGCAGGGCCATCGGGCCCGGGGTCGGGCCGGCCCCGAGCTGCGCGGTCCAGCTCGAGAGGTCGGCTGGGAAGCGTGCGCGCGATCCCGGTCCCTGCGCGATCCAGCCGGAGCCCTTGTCTCGAGAAGTCCCCGCCCCCACTGGGGACGGGGCTCCTCCGCCTCGCGCAGCAGTCAGCGGACGCGTGTCGTGCGACGAGCAGTGCTGCCGTACGGGCGCCCGCCCGTCGCCGCGGTGCGGCGCTGACGCCGGCGGAACATGTCGAGGCCCTTCTTGGCGGCTGCAAGTGCGAGTGCCTTCTTGGCCATGCCCATGGTGTGTCCTCCTCGGGGTTCGTTCCTGTGTGGCTGGTGGCCGGACCCCGCCGTGCTACCCCGCCGCCGGGGAGCCGAACCCCTCCCCATGGCGTCGTCACCCGGTCTCGGGGGAGGCTGATGCCGTGACCCGACCGATCCGCGTGGGCGTCCAGCTGCAGCCGCAACACGCCGACTACCCCGAGATCCGCCGTGCGCTCGCCGAGGCGGAGGAGATCGGCGTCGACATCGCCTTCAACTGGGACCACTTCTTCCCGCTGCGGGGCGAGCCGGACGGGAAGCACTACGAGTGCTGGACCGTGCTGGGCGCCTGGGCCGAGGCCACCTCACGGGTCGAGATCGGTGCCCTGGTGACGTGCAACAGCTATCGCAACCCGGACCTGCTGGCCGACATGGCGCGGACGGTCGACCACATCAGCGGTGGTCGCCTCGTCCTCGGCATCGGAGCCGGCTGGTTCCAGCGCGACTACGACGAGTACGGGTACGGGTTCGGGACTCCCGGCACCCGGCTCGCCGACCTGGCGCAGGCGTTGCCACGCATCCGGTCCCGATGGGCCCGGCTCAACCCGGCTCCGCTGCGTGAGATCCCGGTCCTCGTGGGCGGTGGCGGCGAGCGCAAGACCCTTCGGATCACCGCCGAGCACGCGGACATCTGGCACGGCTTCGGCGACGCCGACCGCGTCCGGCACAAGAACGCCGTGCTCGACCGCTGGTGCCGGGAGCTGGGCCGCGACCCGGGGGAGATCGAGCGGTCGTCCGGTGTCTCGGGACCTCCGGACCGGACCGGTGACGTGCTGCTCGCCGCCGGGACGACGCTCTTCACCGTCGGCGTGTCCGGACCGCGCTACGACCTCGGCCGGGTCCGCGAGTGGGTGGCCTTCCGCCACGAACGCAACGCGGCGCTCAGATCAGCTCGGGGACGCTGACCTCGTCGCGCGATGCGGCCCAGGCGATGTCGGTCCGGTGGTGGCCGCCGTCCAGCCGGATCCTGGCGACGCCGTCGTAGGCGCGCTCGCGGGCCTGCGTCAGGTCGGCTCCCACCGCGGTCACCGACAACACCCGACCGCCGCTGCTCACGACGCGGCCGGAACCGTCGACGCGGGTACCGGCGTGCAGCACCTCAACGCCCTCGACGGCGGCGGCGTCAGCGATGCCCTCGACCGGGTCGCCGAGCCGGGGTGCGGCGGGGTAGCCGCGCGCAGCGACGACCACGGTCACCGCGGCGCCATCGTGCCAGCTCAGCGGGGGGTGATCCCGCAGACCGCCGGTGGCCGCGGCGTGCAGCAGGGCACCGAGCGGTGAACGCAGTCTGGCCAGCACGGCCTGGGTCTCGGGATCGCCGAAGCGGGCGTTGAACTCGACGACCCGGAGCCCCCGGGAGGTGAGGGCGAGCCCGGCGTAGAGCAACCCGGCGAAGGGTGTCCCCAGCTCCCGCATCTCGTCGACGGTTGGCTGGGCGACCCGGGCGACGACGTCGTCCACCAGCCCGGGGGGGGCCCATGGCAGTGGCGTGTAGGCACCCATGCCGCCCGTGTTGGGCCCGGCGTCGGCGTCGAGGGCACGCTTG
>DASTQL010000225.1:0-6787 GCA_035761805.1 Jiangellales bacterium
TGCGGGTGTCGGATCTCCGCCGCTTCGACGAGACCTTCCTGCGCAGCTAGGCCATCCCCGGCCCCCTGCGTGAGATGACCGCGCTGAGACCGGCTGCGCTGTACCCGGGCTCGTTCGGAGCCGTACTGCGTGGGGCCTACAGGTCAGTCCGCCGAGTGGCGTAACACACTGTTCACACCAGGCGGCGGGATGTACCGCCGACGACATCGCATGGGTCGTCGCGCCGAAACGACGCACCGCCACGCTCGCTCCCGTCCCGGCCGAGGGGCCGGGAGACGGGAGGTCAGACCAACAGTGGAGCTGGACACTGGCTTGACAGCGTGGATGCTGGTCTCGGCATCCCTCGTGCTGCTCATGACACCCGGCCTGGCGCTGTTCTACGGCGGCATGGTCCGGGGCAAGTCCGTCCTCAACATGATGATGATGTCGTTCGGCGCCTTGGGCGTCATCGGCGTCGTGTACGTGTTGTGGGGCTGGTCGATGTCCTACAGCGCCGACTCGGTGGGGGGGCTGTTCGGCAACCCCTTCGACCAGTTCGGGCTGCAGGGTGCCATCTACGACGACGCCGGGGAGTTCCTGCTGTCCGACGGCCTGCCGGTCATCGTGGACGTCGGCTTCCAGGCGACGTTCGCGATCATCACGGTCGCCCTCATCAGCGGTGCCATCGCCGACCGGGTCAAGTTCGGGTCGTGGATCGTCTTCACCCCGATCTGGGCCACGCTGGCGTTCTTCCCGCTGGCGCACATGGTCTGGGGCGGAGGGCTGCTCAGTGACGAGGGCCCCTTCGCGTCCATCGCGTCGCCCATCGACTTCGCCGGTGGCACGGTGGTCCACATCAACGCCGGCACCGCCGCCCTGGTGCTGGCCCTCGTGGTCGGCAAGCGGCGGGGCTTCGGCGCCGAGGCATTCAAGCCGCACAACCTGCCGCTCGTCATGCTCGGGGCCGGGCTGCTCTGGTTCGGCTGGTTCGGCTTCAACGCAGGATCCGCGTACGGAGCCGACGGCGTTGCCGGTCTGGCCTGGGTCAACACCGCCACTGCCACCTCGGCGGCGATCCTGGGCTGGCTGCTGGTGGAGCGGATGCGCGACGGGCACGCGACGTCGCTCGGTGCGGCGTCGGGTGTCGTGGCCGGCCTGGTCGCCATCACTCCCGCTGCCGGTGCGCTCTCGCCGGTCGGGTCGATCGCTCTCGGTGCGATCGCCGGGGCGCTGTGCGCCTACGCCGTCGGCCTGAAGTACCGGTTCGGCTACGACGACTCGCTGGACGTCGTGGGCGTCCACCTGGTCGCCGGCCTGTGGGGAACGATCGGCATCGGCTTCCTGGCCACCGAGACCGGCCTGCTCTACGGCGGGGGCGCGTCGCAGCTGGCCGTCCAGACGATCATCGCCCTGGTCGCGGTCGCCTTCTCCGGGGTCGTCACGCTCGTCATCGCCCTGGCGCTGAAGTACACCATCGGCTGGCGGGTCGAGGATGAGGACGAGGTCACCGGGATCGACCAGGTCGTGCACGCGGAGACCGGCTACGACTTCGTCAGTCTCGGCGGCGGTGGTGGGCACCAGCCCAGCCTGGCCGCCACGCGTGCAGCGGAGGTGTCGGCATGAAGCTCGTGACCGCAGTGATCAAGCCGTTCAAGCTCGACGACGTCCGGTCCGCACTGGAGACCTTCGGGGTCCACGGGATGACCGTGACGGAGGCCAGCGGGTACGGCCGGCAGAAGGGCCACACCGAGGTCTACCGCGGCGCCGAGTACGCCGTCGACCTCGTCCCGAAGGTGCGACTCGAGGTCCTGGTCGACGACGCGGACGCGGACGACGTCCTCGAGGTTGTCGTCAAGGCGGCCCAGACCGGACGGATCGGCGACGGCAAGGTGTGGGTCAGCACCGTCGACGCGGTGGTCCGGGTCCGGACCGGCGAGCGCGGGCCGGACGCCCTGTGACCGTCGACCACGCCTGACCGGTGGCCCGAATCGACTCGCCCGCGCCGGGTGCCCCGCAGCACCCCGGCGCGGGCGGGTCGGGTCATGGCCGGGGACCGGAGCGGTTCCTCGCCGCCCGGGCTGCCGTCGTGGCGGACGACGGGCTCTCCGCTGCGCAACGGCGCCGTTCCCTCTCCGACCTGGCGGACCGGTGGCTGGCCGGGCTGCTGGGGCCGGTTCCAGGGGCGGCCCTGGTCGCGGTCGGTGGGTACGGCCGGCGCGAGCTGCTGCCCGGAAGCGACCTCGACGTCCTGCTGCTCCACGACGGTGGGTCGGAGGCGCGGGTGCTGGCGGACCCGGTCTTCTACCCGGTCTGGGACGCAGGCATCGCCCTCGACCACGCCGTCCGGACGCTCGGCGAGGCGCGCGAGGTGGCGGCGACCGACCTCAAGGCGGTGCTCGGACTGCTCGACGCCCGCCACGTGGCCGGCGACGCGCAGCTCACCGCCCAGTTGCGGGAGGACGTCCTGGGGGACTGGCGCCGCCGGGCCGCTCACCGGCTGCCCCAGCTCGCCGAGCTGGTCCGCGAGCGGGCCGAACGGTGCGGAGAGCTGTCCCACCTCCTGGAGCCCGACCTGGTCGAGGCCTACGGCGGCCTGCGCGACACGCTCACCCTGCGCGCCGTGGCCGCGACCTGGCTCGCGGACCGGCCGCACGGCCGGGCCCTGGACGAGGCCAGGGAGTGGCTGCTCGTGGTGCGGGACGCGCTGCACCGCGGCTCGGGTCGCAGGCACGACCGGCTCGTCCTCGAGGAGCAGGGCGACGTGGCGGCACGGCTCGGCCTGCTCGACGCCGATGCGCTGCTCCGCCGCGTGGCCGAGGCCGGCCGGGCCATCGCATACGCGTCCGACGTCACGTGGCGCGACGTCGACCGCGCGGTGAGAGCCCGCGCACGCGGGGGACCGCGAGCGCCTCGCCGGCCGCTGGCCGACGGGGTCGTCGCGCAGGAGGGGGAGGCGGTGCTCGCGCTGGACGCCGACCCGTCTGCCGATGCCGTCCTCCCGCTGCGTGCGGCCGCGGCGGCCGCCCAGCACGGGCTCGTCCTGTCCCCGCACGCGCTGGACCGGCTCGCGGCCGAGTGCCCCTCGCTGCCTGTCCCGTGGCCCGACTCGGCGCGTGACGCCCTGGTCTCCCTGCTGGGTGCCGGACGCCCGGCCCTGCCCGTCTGGGAGGCGCTGGACGCCGTGGGACTGGTGGTCCGGTGGTTGCCGGACTGGGAGCGGGTACGGCACCGGCCGCAGCGCACGCCCGTCCACCGGCACACCGTCGACCGCCACCTGGTCGAGACGGCCGTGCGCGCGGCCGGGCTCGCCCGCCGGGTGGCGCGCCCGGACCTCCTGCTGCTCGGCGCCCTCTTCCACGACCTCGGCAAGGGGTGGCCGGGCGATCACAGCGAGGTCGGCGCGGTCATCGCGCGCGGCCTGGCCGAGCGGCTCGGGCTGCGCGGGCCCGACGTCGATGTCGTGGAGCGTCTGGTCCGGCACCATCTGCTGCTGCCTGAGATGGCCACGCGGCGCGACCTCGAGGACCCCGCCACCGTCGCGACCGTGGTGGACGTGGTCGGTGGGGCCGAGGAGCTCGAGCTGCTCGCGGCGCTGACGGAGGCGGACGCCACGGCGGCCGGGCCGGTGGCGTGGACCCCCTTCCGGGCCGCGCTCGTCCGGGAGCTCGTCGCACGGGCGAGGTCGGTCGTCACCGGCACACCCCCGCCCGAGCCGGCCGGGCTCGACCCGTGGCAGCGGACCCTGGCCGAGGTCGGTGAGCTGGCCGTGCTCGTGGACGCCCCCGACCTGCACGGCGCCTGCCGGGTCACGGTCGTGGCCCCCGACCGCCCGGGGCTGCTGGCGGCCGTCGCCGGTGTCCTGACGCTGCACAAGCTCGACGTCAAGGGCGCAGACCTCGAGACCGTGGGACCGACCGCGATCCAGATCTGGAGGACCGTCAGCCTGTTCGGCCCTCCCCCCGAGGACCGGGTCCTGCGGGAGGACGTCCGGCGTGCGGTCGAGGGGCGCCTGGACGTGGCCGCCCGGCTGGCGGCCCGCACCGCCGCCTACCCACGCCCCGCCGTACCCGTGCCTCCGCCCCGGGTCGACGTGCTGCCGGGCGCATCGGCGTCGGCCACGGTCCTGCAGGTGCGGGCGCACGACGAGCCCGGGCTGCTCCACCGCGTCGCGTCGGCGATCGCCGCGTGCAGCGTGGCGGTCAGCTCGGCAGCCGTGGAGACGCTGGGTGCCGAGGCGGTGGACGTGCTCTACCTTGTCGTCGACGGGGGACCGCTGGGCGAGCAGGCCACCGCCGCGGTGCTCGCCGCGGTCGAGGCGGCGCTGGTGCCTGCAGCCTGACGAAGTGTCGCCCCGAGGGTCGGCCCCCCGCGCCGGGCTACCCTTGCTGGAGCCGTCACACGCCCCCGACCTCGAGGACGTCCCGCCCGTGTTCGCCACGCTTCAGGACCGGCTCACCGCCACGTTCAAGAACCTCCGCGGCAAGGGCACGCTGTCCGAGGCCGACATCGATGCCACCGCGCGAGAGATCCGCGTCGCGCTGCTCGAGGCCGACGTCGCCCTGCCCGTCGTCAAGGACTTCATCGCCGCGGTCAAGGAGCGGGCCCGCGCGGCCGAGGTCTCCCGGGCGCTCAACCCGGCCCAGCAGGTCATCAAGATCGTCAACGAGGAACTGATCACGATCCTCGGCGGCGAGACCCGGCGGCTCCGCTTCGCCAAGCACCCCCCGACGGTGCTCATGCTGGCCGGGCTGCAGGGGTCGGGCAAGACGACGCTGGCCGGCAAGCTCGCCCGCTGGCTCAAGGACCAGGGTCACCGGCCCATGCTCGTCGCGGCCGACCTGCAGCGACCCAACGCCGTCACCCAGCTGGAGGTGATCGGCCGGCAGGCGGGGGTGGCGGTCTGGGCCCCCGAACCAGGCAACGGCGTCGGCGACCCGGTCGACGTCTCACGGCGAGGGGTCGAGGAGGCCCGCCGTACGCTGCACGACGTCGTGGTCGTCGACACGGCCGGCCGGCTCGGCATCGACGCCGAGATGATGCAGCAGGCGGCCGACATCCGTGACGCGGTACGCCCGGACGAGGTGCTCTTCGTCGTCGACGCCATGGTCGGCCAGGACGCCGTGACGACGGCCCTTGCCTTCCTCGATGGTGTCGGCTTCGACGGCGTGGTGCTGACCAAGCTGGACGGCGACGCCCGCGGCGGTGCCGCGCTGTCCGTGGCGCAGGTGACGGGCCGCCAGGTGATGTTCGCCTCGGCGGGGGAGAAGCTCACCGACTTCGACATCTTCCACCCGGAGCGGATGGCGTCCCGCATCCTCGGCATGGGTGACGTGCTCACCCTGATCGAGCAGGCCGAGAAGGCGTTCGACGCCTCCCAGGCCGAGGAGATGGCCCGCAAGATCAAGAGCGGGACCGACTTCACGCTGGACGACTTCCTCGCCCAGCTCCAGGCGGTCCGCAAGATGGGGTCGCTGCCCAAGCTGCTCGGCATGCTGCCGGGTGCCGGGCAGTTCCGCGAGGCGCTGGACAACTTCGACGAGCGCGAGGTCGACCGGGTCGAGGCGATCATCCGATCGATGACCCCGGCCGAGCGCGACAACCCCAAGATCATCAACGGCTCCCGGAGGGCTCGCATCGCCCGGGGGTCCGGGACCGCCGTCAGCGACGTCAACCAACTGGTCGACCGCTTCTTCGTGGCCCGCGACATGATGAGCCAGGCCGCCCGCGGCGGAGGCATGCCGGGGATGCCCGGCATGCCGGGCCTTCCCGGCATGGGCACGGGGAAGAAGTCCAAGGGTCGCCAGCAGCCGGCCAAGGGCAAGGGCAGGAAGCGCGCCGGGCGCTCCGGCAACCCGGCCAAGCGAGCGGCTGAGATCGCTGCCGCGGAGGATCGCCGCGCCGCTGGGGCGGGCTCGCCCTTCGGTCCGGCCGCCGGCGTCGCCGACGGCGGAGAGCCGGCGGACTTCGAGCTGTCGCAGGAGCTGAAGGACCTGCTCGGCCGCGGAGGGCGCTGATCCGGGTCGCTCGGGGACACCGACCCGCCGGTCGAGGGCAGTGTCCGTGGTGCCCGGTACGGTCGGTCGCCATGAGCGGACCCGGGCCGGACCTGCACGTACGGGGTGTCCTCCTGCCCGACGGGGAGCACCGGGACCTCTGGGTGCACGACGGTGCCGTCACCTTCGAGCGGGTGGCGGGCGCCGAGACGGTGGCCACCGGATGGGTGCTGCCCGGGCTCGTCGACCTGCACTGCCACGTGGGGCTCGACGCAGACGGTGCCGTGCCCGACGACGTCGCCGAGCGTCAGGCCGTCACCGACCGGGACGCCGGTGTCCTGCTGATCCGGGATGCCGGGTCCCCGGCCGACACCCGGTGGATGGACGACCGCGACGACCTCCCACGCATCGTCCGCGCGGGACGCCACCTGGCCCGGACCCGTCGCTACATCCGCAACTACGGGCACGAGATCGAGCCCGACGAGCTCGTCGCCTACGTCGAGCAGGAGGCCGCCCGCGGTGACGGCTGGGTCAAGCTCGTCGGCGACTGGATCGATCGCGACCTCGGCATCCTCGGGCCCTGCTGGCCGGCCCCGGCGCTGCACGCGGCAATCGCTCGCGCCCACGAGCTGGGGGTCCGCGTGACCGCGCACGTGTTCGGCGACCTGGCTCTGCCCGACCTGGTCGCGGCGGACATCGACTGCATCGAGCACGGCACGGGGCTCTCGCCCGAGCTGTCCGCCGAGCTGGCTCGCCGCGGCGTTCCCGTGGTGCCGACGCTCGTCAACATCGAGAACTTCCCCGGCTACGCCGAC
>DASTQL010000226.1:0-2720 GCA_035761805.1 Jiangellales bacterium
CCCGCGGGGCAGCGCCTCGAAGGGGACGACGCCCACCCAGTCGTGCTCGGACGTCCAGCCGGGCACGGGCCAGCGCCCGTCGCCGGCGGCCCGGACGGGGATGGTGCCGGGCATCTGGTAGCCGATCCGGCCGCTCCGGTCGGCGTAGACCAGGTTCTGCGACGGCACCTCGAACAACGTGGCCGCGGCCCGGAAGCTCTCCCAGTCGAGGGCCTGGTTGATCGCGAAGACGGCGTCCGCCGTCCTGCCGGGGTCCAGCGCGGTCCAGCGCAGGGCGACCGCGTAGCCGTCCTCCGCCGGCGGAGGTGCGTCGTCCGGGACGGGTGCCGCGGCGGCGACGTCGCGAAGCTCGGCCGACGCGTCGGAGAGCAGCGGCCCGTGGCGCGAGCTCCGCACCGTGACGAGGACCGGGTCGCCGCCGGCCACCTCGATCCGCTCGGTCCGGCGCCCCAGGGGGACGCGGTCGCCGTCGGCGAGCACCGAGTCCTCGCGGACCTCCTCCAGGTAGAGGTCGGTCACGTCGGGCGCCAGGTTGGTGACGCCCCAGGCGATCTCCTGGTTGTGCCCGATGATCACCCCGGGGAGGCCCGAGAAGCTGAAGCCGGCGACGTCGAAGGGGCAGCGCGGTCCGAGCTCGCGGCAGTGCAGGCCGACCTGGTACCAGACGGACGGGGCCTCGGGGGCGAGGTGCGTGTCGTTGACGAGCAGCGGGGCGCCGCTCTCGGTGAGCGAACCGTCGACGACCCAGGCGTTGGAGCCCACGCCCGGGCCGGTCCCGAGCAGCTCGGGCACGGCGGCCGCCCGGTCGCGGACGGCGGCGAGAGCCTCCATCGCCAGGGGTGGCAGTCGATCCGGCGGTCCCGCGGTGTCTCCGGTGGCCGCGGCTCCGTCGGCGGCGGGGTCGACGCGGCCCTGGCCCGCGGTGGCGACCAGGTCCTCGTCGGCGACGATCGGGGCGTGCCGGTCGTACGGGTAGTCCGGGTAGAGCTGCTCGACCCGCTCGACCGGGAGCACGCCCGCGAGCAGGGCCCGGTCGATCTCGTCGAGCATGTTGCTGCGGAGGTCCCAGGCCATCGCCTTGAGCCAGGCGAGCGAGTCGACAGGGGTCCAGTCGGCCGGGGCGGTGTCACCGCCCTGGAGGCCGAGCAGTGTGTAGGCCAGGCCCAGCTCGCCGCCGGCCCGGCTGTCGACCCAGGCGTTGACGCCCTGGGCGTAGGCCTGCAGGTAACGGCGCGTGTCCGGGTCGAGCAGCGGCAGCTCTTCCTGGGCGACCCGCCGCCAGCCGAGGGTGCGCAGGAAGACGTCGGTCTCGACCTGGCCCTCGCCGAAGAGCTCGGACAGCCGCCCCGACGTGACGTGCCGGCGGAAGTCCATCTGCCAGAAGCGGTCCTGGGCGTGCACGTACCCCTGCGCCCGGAAGAGGTCCTCGGCCGTGTCGGCGTAGACGTGCGGGATGCCGTGCTCGTCGCGGAGCACCTCCACCTCGGCGCCGAGCCCCTCGAGCACCACCTCGCCGGAGTAGTCGGGGAACGGCCGCCGCACCGACCAGACCGTGAGCGCCGTCCCCGCCACCAGCGCCACCACGACGAGTCCGGTCACGATCGACAGGACGGTGACCAGGCGACGCACTCGCAGCAGGGTACGTGCCGCGACGCGGCGTCCCCCAGCCCCCCGATCGACCACGTTCAACACCCTCGCGGGGCCTTCACCAGGCGCTGACGCCTCGTGATGGCCCGAGCGGCCTGGTGGTGGCCGGGGGCGTGCCCACCGAGCGACGTGACCGGCAGCCGCCAACGGCCGGCCGCTGGACGTGGCGGCCCACCGTGACGCATCATTGGCAGTCGAGGGCCTCGAGTGCTAACGGCCCGTGTCTGCCGGGAGGGCCTGTGCCGACCTACCAGTACTCCTGCACCGACTGCGGCGAGCAGCTCGAGGTCGTGCAGAAGTTCACCGACGAGGCGCTCACAACCTGCCCCACCTGTGGGGGCCGGCTACGCAAGGTCTTCTCCGCGGTCGGCGTGGTCTTCAAGGGCTCGGGCTTCTACCGCACCGACAGCCGCGCGGCGGGCAAGCCCAAGGACGGCAAGGACAGCGGAGCGAAGGAGTCGGCGCCCGGCTCCCGCGAAGGCGCGAAGGTCCCGGCTGGCGCAGGATCTTCGGGGTCCGGGTCCGGCGGGTCCGGTTCCGGCAGCTCCGGCTCATCCGGCTCCTCCGGGTCGGCGACGAAGCCGGGCGCCGGCGCCGCCTGACATGGGCCCGGGCAGCGACGCCGCCGACCGGGACTCGGCGCCGGCGCCGCCTGACCAGACCAGCACCAGTGACGTCTCGTTGCAGGTCCGCGCGCCGTGCGCAGCCCTGTGGACGACCGCCGCCTGGCAACCGCAGAGCCGCCTACGCTCGCCGGCATGAGCGCCAGTGCCACCCTCGACCTGGGCCACTCCCACTACCGTGCCGGCTGAGCTGGCGGGGCGCCGGCACCTGACCGAGCTCGCCCGGGCGGCGGGTTGGCACCGGAGGCTGCTCGCGGGCGGGCTCGCCGCCGGCGCGGTCGCCCTCGGGCTCCACGCCCTCCAGCCGGCCCCGCCGCCCACGGTCGACGTGCTCGCAGCAGCCACGGACCTGCGTGGCGGGGCCATACTCGCAGCAGACGACCTGCGTACGGTGGCGTTGCGGGCCGAGACCGTGCCCGCCGGAGTCCTCCGCCCCGGCGACGACGTCGA
>DASTQL010000227.1:0-18677 GCA_035761805.1 Jiangellales bacterium
GCGCGCTGCGGCGAGGCCTCCCACCGGTGCAGCGCGGCGTCGTCGCGGAACCGGTAGACCACGTGCCACTCGCTCCCTGACTCGGGCGGACGGAGCAGCCCACCACCGAGGAAGCCGTCGAACCGGGCGGCCTCCCTCAGGATCCCCTCCACCCACCGCTCGTACTCTGCCTCGCGCCCGGGCGCCACCCGACGCGCCACGGTCACGGTCACCGGCGGGCCGGCGGCACCGGTCGGCTGGGGCTGGGTGTCGGTCGTCATCGCCCTAGAGCAGCACCGTCCGTCCCGCGCGCATTCCCGCGATCAGGTGTCGGCGGTCGAGGCGAACAACGCCTCCCGGGCGTGGTCGACGGCGGTCAGCAGGGCGCCGCGCAGGACGGGGGCCTCGGTCACCGCGGTCGGGACCACGTGCGGGTGCACGGGCGCGATGTGCCCCACCGCGGAGGACACCAGCGCGCAGAGCCGCTCACCGCCGGACGAACCCACGTCGCCGGCCAGCACCACCAGTGCCGGGTCGACGACCGCACATGCACCGGCCACCCCGAGGGCCAGGCGACGGGCCAGCTCGTCGAGGAACGGGGCCGCAGTCGGCCCGGCGTCCAGCGCCCACCTGACCGCCGCCGCCGCGGAGCGCGCTCCCGGGTCGGGGAAGCCGTGCTCGTCGGCCAGCTCTTGGACGGCCTCGGCCCCGACGAGCCGCTGGAACGCCCCTTTGAACGGTCGTTCCACGCTGCTCGGCAACGGGACACCGGGCACCGGCAGGTAGCCGATCTCACCCGCCGCACCGGTGGCCCCACGATGCAGCCGCCCACCCAGAACGACGGCGAGGCCGACCCCTCGCGACACCCAGAGCAGCAGCACGTCGTCGATCCCGCGCGCGGCGCCCTCGGCCCGCTCGGCCACGACGGCAAGGTTGACGTCGTTCTCGATGGTCACCCCACAGCCGAGGTCGCGCCTGAGCGTGTCGCGGAGACCGGCGTGCCATCGTGGCAGGTCCCAGGAGAAGTCGACGTCGCCGGTGACGGGGTCGACCAGCCCCGGCGTCCCGATCACCAGCTGGCTCACCCGGGACGTGCTGATCCCGGCCCGCTCGACCACCGCCGAGACCGCGGCACGGACCACGTCGAGAGCGGCCACGTCGTCGGCGGCCTCGAGGTCAGCCTGGGCCACGACCCGACCCGTGACGTCCGCCACCGCCGCCCGCACCCGGTCCGGGCCGACGTCCACGCCCAGCGCCTGGGCGCAGTCCGGGACGACCGCGTAGAGCTCGGCGCTGGGACCCCGCCCCGCAGACCGGGCACCGACCACCTCGACCAGGCCCCGCTCCTGCAGGCGGCCCAGCAGCTGGGACGCCGTGACCTTGGACAGGCCGGTCAGCTTGCCCAGCGTCGCGCGGGTGAGCGGGCCCTGGTCGAGCAGCAGCTCCAGGGCGCTGCGGTCGTTCATCGCGCGCAGGAGGCTGGGCACCCCGGGCTGTCGCGCCACCTCCGGACCTCCTCACCGTCCGACTTCCGGAAGGAAACTTATCAGTACCTGCAGCGCAATGTCCCGGCCGGGTTCATGGACGATGGGGGCGTGCCCGAGGGAGACACCGTGTGGCTCGCCGGCCGCCGGCTGCACCGGGCGCTGGCTGGGCACGCCCTGGTGCGGTCGGACTTCAGGGTCCCGCGACACGCCACCGCGGACCTCACCGGCCGGACGGTCCTGGCCGTCGTCTCGCGCGGGAAGCACCTGCTGACCAGGTTCAGCGGGGACACCACGCTGCACACGCACTTCCGGATGGAGGGTTCCTGGCACCTGTACCGGCCCGGCGACCCCTGGAAGGCAGGGCCGGCCTGGCAGGTCCGCGTCGTGCTGGCCACGACGGAGTGGGAGGCGGTGGGCTACCGGCTGCCGGTGGTCGAGCTCGTGCCGACGTCCCGGGAACCAGACATCGTGGGCCACCTCGGCCCGGACCTGCTCGGGCCGGACTGGGACCCAGGGGAGGCGGCGCGACGGCTGCTCGTCGACCCGGAACGACCGGTCGGCGAGGCGCTGCTGGACCAGCGGGTGATGGCCGGCCTGGGCAACCTCTACCGGACCGAGGTGTGCTTCCTGCTCGGGGTCACGCCGTGGCTACCGGTGGGCGACCTCGAGGAGCCGGCTGCGGCCGTTCGGCTCGCCCACCGACTGCTCGACGCGAACAAGGAGACGTACGACCAGGTGACGACGGGCGACCGCCGCCGCGGGCGGCGGCACTGGGTCTTCGAGCAGCGCCAGTGCCAGCGATGCGGCGCCCCCGTCGCGACGGCCTGGCAGGGGTCGCCGCCTCGGGCGCGGCTCACCTACTGGTGCCCGCGCTGCCAGGCCGGGCCCGCGCCTGGGCGGGGACGATCCCGCGGGTAGGCCTCGCTCAGGCGACCGCGACGACGTCGTGCCGGGGATCGCGAACGGCGATGCGCTCGGTTCGGACCTCGGCGAGCGCCTCGACGGCGGCCGCCTCGACGCGCGACATCTCGTCGCTGACCTCGCGGAGCACCTCGGAGAGCGGGATGTCCAGGGCACCGCAGATGGAGGCGAGCAGCTCGGAGGAGGCTTCCTTCTGCCCGCGCTCGACCTCGGACAGGTAGCCCAGGCTCACCCGGGCCGTCGACGAGACCTCGCGCAGGGTGCGCCCCTGCTGCTGGCGTCGGCGGCGCAGGACGTCGCCGATCAGCCGTCGGATGAGGACCACCGGTGCCTCCCCTCCTGTGCTCCGGCGACGATGACCGCTCCCACCGTACCTCCGGCTCAACCCGGCGGCCCGGTCCGGGATTCCCCGGGCGCGGGACCCAGCCCGGCGGCCGCGCGGCGGAGCAGGTCCAGGGCGTGCACGACCGCCGACCGGCGGACGGTCTCGCGGTCGCCACGCAGACGCGGCGACGAGACCCGGGTACCGCTCGGCCCCGCGACGGCCACGTGGACCACGCCCGGCGGACGACCCTCCGCCGGGTCGGGTCCGGCAACCCCCGTCGTGGCCACACCGTACGTCGTACGGAAGCGGGCGCGCGCCCCCTCGGCCATGGCGGCCGCCGTCCCGGGGTCGACCGCACCCCGGCGGGCCAGGTGGTCACCCGCCACGCCGAGGACCTCGGCCTTGGCCTGCGTCGAGTAGGTGACGGCCCCGCCCACCACGGCGACCGACGAGCCCGCGACCTCGGTGAGGGCGCCGGCGACCAGGCCGCCGGTCAGCGACTCGGCGGTCGCCACAGTGGCGCCGGCCGCGGCGAGCAGGGTCACGACCGCGGCCGCGAGTCCGGTCCCGCCCTCGGCCGCGACGGCGTCCCCGAGCAGCTCCCGGGCCGTCCGGGCGAGCTCGTCCGCCCGCGTCGCCGCCGCCACCTGCTCCCCGACCCCGGCGGTGACCCGCAGCCGCACGGTGATCTCCGACGGCGCGGCGAGGTAGGCGATCCGGGCTCCCGCCAGGGCCTCCTCCAGCGGGACGAGGCGCCCTGAGACGGCGGACTCCCCCATCCCGGTCACGAGCAGGGTCCTCGTCGCCACCGCGGGCAGCGGTCCCGCCCGGTGGAGCAGGTCGGGGAGCACGAGCTCCTCGACCATGGCGCACATCTCGGAGGGCACTCCCGGCACGGCGTGCACGACCGCCGCGGGTGGACCGCCCACCTCGAGGGTGACGCCGGGGGCGCTCCCCCGGGCGTTGCCGAGGCTGAGGGCACCCTCGGGCAGGTCGGCCATGCGCAGGGCAGCGGGCGGCACGGCCGACCCGCGGTCGGCGTACCACTCGCGGATCACGACCTCCACGACCGGGTCCCGGACCAACCGCGTCCCGGCGAAGCGGGCCAGAGCCTCCCGGGTGACGTCGTCGGAGGTCGGTCCGAGCCCGCCGGTGACAACGACGGCCGGGGCGTCGTCGACGGCCCGCCGGACGGCCCGGGCGATCGCCTCGACGTCGTCGGGGGCGTGGGCCGAGGAGACCACCCGTAGGCCCGCGTCGTCGAGCCTGCGACCGAGCCACGCGGCGTTGCCGTCGACCACGTGACCCAGGAGCAGCTCGTCACCCACCAGGACCAGGGCGACGGAGTCGCCGGCCCGGTCGCTCACCGCTCCGGTCCGTCGGTCCGCGCTCCCGACCGGCCGACCCGCCGGAGGCGGACGGCCTGCACCACGTAGTCCACCCCCGTCACGAGGGTGACCACGACCGCAGCACCCATGACGGTGTTCTCGAGGAGGTCGAACGCGGCAGGGAGCGGGAGCACGAAGAGCCCGATGGCCAGGGCCTGCAGGCCGGTCTTGAGCTTGCCGCCCCTCGAGGCGGGGATCACGCCGTAGCGGAGCACGACGAATCGGAGCAGGGTCACGCCGATCTCGCGGGTGAGGACCACGACGGTGACCCACCACGGGAGCTCCCCCAACAGGGAGAGGCTGATGAAGGCCCCACCGGTGAGGGCCTTGTCGGCGATGGGATCGGCGATCTTGCCGAAGTCCGTCACCAGGCCCCGGCGCCGGGCGATGTCCCCGTCGAGCTTGTCGGTGGCCATGGCGACGGAGAAGACCGCGCAGGCCGCGATCCGGGACGCCACGTCCTCGCCGCCCGCACGCACGAGCAGCCAGACGAACACCGGGACGAGCGCGAGGCGCACCAGGGTGAGTGCGTTCGCGACGTTCCAGTTGCTCGGCGGCTGCTCGTGCCGCGCGCGCTCGGACACCGCGCCAGCCTACGGGGATCGCCCGCCGGCCCTACGCCCCGCGGATCGTCACGAGCACCTCGTCCAGCTCGTCGGGCTTGACGAGCACGTCGCGGGCCTTCGATCCCTCGGAGGGCCCGACGATGCCGCGGCTCTCCATGAGGTCCATGAGGCGCCCGGCCTTGGCGAAGCCCACCCTCAGCTTGCGCTGGAGCATGGACGTGGACCCGAACTGGGTGCTCACCACCAGCTCGGCGGCCTGGCACAGCAGGTCGAGGTCGTCGCCCACGTCCTCCTCGATCTCCTTGCGCCCCCCCGCGGGTGCGGTGACGTCCTCGCGGTAGCTCGGTCCCAGCTGCTCCTTGCAGTGGCGGACGACCTGGTGGATCTCGACCTCGGTGACCCAGGCCCCCTGGATCCGGATCGGCTTGCTCGCTCCCATCGGGAGGAACAGCCCGTCCCCCTGGCCGACCAGCTTCTCCGCCCCGGGCTGGTCGAGGATGACCCGGCTGTCGGCCAGGCTGGACGTGGCGAAGGCGAGCCGGCTGGGCACGTTGGCCTTGATCAGCCCCGTGACGACATCGACGGACGGCCGTTGCGTGGCCAGCACCAGGTGGATGCCGGCCGCACGTGCCAGCTGGGTGATCCGCACGACGGAGTCCTCGACGTCGCGCGGCGCCACCATCATCAGGTCGGCCAGCTCGTCGACGACGACGAGGAGGTACGGGTAGGCGCCCACGGCCCGCTCGCTGCCCGCCCGGGCCTGGACCTTGCCCGCCCGCACCGCGTTGTTGAAGTCGTCGATGTGCCGGAAGCCGAACTGCGCGAGGTCGTCGTAGCGCAGGTCCATCTCGCGCACGACCCACTGCAGCGCCTCGGCCGCCTTCTTGGGGTTGGTGATGATCGGGGTGATCAGGTGCGGGATGCCGTCGTAGGCCGTGAGCTCGACCCGTTTGGGGTCGACGAGGATCATCCGGACCTCGTCCGGTGTCGCCCGCATGAGCACCGAAGTGATCATCGAGTTGACGAAGCTCGACTTGCCGGACCCCGTCGCCCCCGCGACCAGCAGGTGCGGCATCTTGGCGAGGTTGGCGACGACGAAGCCGCCCTCGACGTCCTTGCCCAGCCCGCACACCATCGGGTGGTGGTCCTTGCGCGCGACTGCCGCTCGCAGCACGTCCCCGAGGCTGACGATCTCCTTGTCGCTGTTGGGGATCTCGATGCCGATCGCGGACTTGCCCGGGATGGGCGAGAGGATCCGGACGTCGGCGCTGGCCACGGCGTAGGCGATGTTCTTGGAGAGGGCCGTGACCCGCTCGACCTTGACGGCGGTGCCGAGCTCGACCTCGTAGCGCGTCACCGTCGGCCCCCGCGTGTAGCCGGTCACCTGCGCGTCGATCTCGAACTGCTCCAGGACGCCGGTGAGCGACTCGACCACGGAGTCGTTGGCGTTGGACCGCGACCGGTGCGGGCTCCCGTGGCGCAGGGCGTCGGACGAGGGGACGGTGTAGGTCACGTCGCCCGACAGGGCCAGCTGCTCGACCCGCTGCGGCACCGGGGTGTGCGGCGGCGGCTCGGCGAGGGTCCCGGGAGCGGGCTCGGACCTGGCCGCCAGCTCGGCGGCCCGGCGTGCCAGCTCCCGCTCGGCCAGGACCGGGGAGTCGTAGGGCTCGTCCCCGGTGCCCGGTCCGGCGTCCTCCGGACGGCCCCGGCGGCGGCGGGAGGAGCTCTTCCCCGGCGGCGGACCTTCGACGGGCGCCTCCGCGGCGGCGCGGCCGAGCAGGCGGTCGCAGAGCGCCCGGACGCGGAGAGGCACGTCGTGCGCCGGGATCCCCGTGACGACGAGCAGGCCGAAGACGCAGACGAGGGCGAGGAGCGGGACCGTCACCCAGACCGTGAGCAAGTCGGCCAGCAGGGTCGAGACGACGTAGCCGACGGCGCCGCCGGCGGACTGCATCTCCTGCTCGCCGTCCACCGGCCGCGGCGTACCACGCGCCACGTGGACCAGGCCGAGCGTACCGAGCAGCAGTGCCGACCAGCCGACCAGCTGGCGACTGCCGGGGCCGTTGCGGTCGGGGTGGCGCATCGTCCGCCAGGCCAGCAGCGCCAGGAGCAGCGGGGCGACGTAGGCGACCGTACCGATCGTGCCGGCCACGACCGTCCGCACGACGTCCCCGGCCACCCCGTCGAGCCGCCACCAGACCGCGGCGGCGGTGACCAGGGCCACGGCCACCAGGCCCAGTCCCACGCCGTCGCGTCGGTGGGCCGGGTCCAGGTCGCCGGCGCTGGACCCGATCTGGCGGACCGTGCCTCCGACGAGGTGGGCGACGCCCATCCAGACCGCACCGAGGGCCCGACCGAGGGCCTGCAGGAGGCGCGCCGGCAGCCCTGGTCCCCGGCGGGGGGCCGGGCGACGGGCGGGAGGGCGGCGGTTGGCGGGCCGGCGGGCCGGCGTCCGTCGCGAGGTCCCACCGCCCGACCGGCCCCGGCCGGTCGAGGCCGATGCGGCCGAGGAGGACGTGCGCGTCGCCATGGTGAGGACACTACCCAGGAGTCCCGCTGGCCACAGGCGTCACACGCCGGACGGCCGGCTAGCTCTCCACGACCACCGGGATGATCATCGGTCGACGCCGGTGCTGCGAGCTGACCCACCGCCCCACGACGCGCCGGATCTGCTGCTGCAGCTGGTAGGTGTCGTCGACGCCCTCGGCGGTGGCGCGCTCCAGTGCCTCGGCGATGCGTGGGCGGAGCTCGTCGAAGACCGCGTCGTCCTCGGAGAAGCCCCGGGCGTGGATCTCGGGACCCGCGGTGACCTTGCCGGTCACCGAGTCGATGACGACGATCACCGAGACGAAGCCCTCCTCGCCGAGGATGCGCCGGTCCTTCAGCGACGCCTCGGTCACCCCGCCCACGCTCGAGCCGTCGACGTAGACGTAGCCGCAGGGCACCGCACCGGTGATCCGGGCCACGCCGTCGACGAGGTCCACCACCACGCCGTCCTCGGCGAGGGGGACCCGGTCCGCCGGGACACCCGACGAGATCGCCACGTCGGCGTTGGCCCGCAGGTGCCGGATCTCGCCGTGCACCGGCAGCACGTTACGCGGCTTCACCAGGTTGTACGCGACGAGCAGCTCGCCGGCGCTGGCGTGCCCTGAGGTGTGCACCATGGCGTTGCCCTTGTGCACGACGGTCGCGCCCAGCCTGGTGAGGCCGTTGATCACCCGGGACACGGCGTTCTCGTTGCCGGGGATGAGCGAGGAGGCGAGCACGACCACGTCGTCGGGTTCGAGGCGGATCGCCTGGTGGTCGCGGTTGGCCATCCGGGACAGCGCGGCCATCGGCTCGCCCTGCGAGCCGGTCGACATGAGCACGACCTCCTCCGGCCGGAGGTCGTCGAGCGCCCGCAGGTCCACGAGCGTGCCCGCGGGTACGCGGAGGTAGCCGAGGTCGCGCGCGATCCCCATGTTGCGGACCATCGACCGCCCGACGAAGGCCACCCGTCGGCGGTGCGCGTGCGCGGCGTCCAGCACCTGCTGGACGCGGTGGACGTGGCTGGCGAAGCTGGCGACGATGACCCGCCGCGGGGCCTGGGCGAAGACCCGGTCCAGCACCGGGGCGATGTCCCGCTCGAGCGTCGTGAACCCGGGGACCTCGGCGTTGGTGGAGTCGACCATGAACAGGTCGACACCCTCGTCCCCGAGCCGGGCGAACCCGTTGAGGTCGGTCAGCCGGCCGTCCAGCGGGAGCTGGTCCATCTTGAAGTCGCCGGTGTGGAGCAGGAGCCCGGCCTCGGTCCGGACGGCGAGGGCCAGCGCGTCGGGGATGGAGTGGTTGACGGCCAGGAACTCCACGTCGTACGGGCCCAGCCGCTCCCGCTGCCCCTCGCGGACGGTCAGGGTGTACGGGGTGATCCGGTGCTCCTTGAGCTTGGCCTCGACGAACGCGAGGGTCAGCTGCGAGCCGATGACCGGGATGTCCGGCTTCTCGCGAAGCAGGTAAGGCACCGCTCCGATGTGGTCCTCGTGCCCGTGGGTCAGGACCACGGCCTCGACCTGGTCCAGCCGGTCCCTGATGTGCTCGAAGTCGGGGAGGATCAGGTCGACCCCCGGCTGGTGGTCCTCCGGGAAGAGCACGCCGCAGTCGACGACCAGCAGCCGCCCGCGGTGCTCCAGGACGGTCATGTTGCGCCCGACCTCACCCAGGCCGCCGAGCGCGACGACCCGCAGGCCCCGGTGGGGCAGCGGGGGCGGCGCGCTCAGCTCCGGGTGAGGGTGGCTCATCGCAGGCCCGCCTCGGCAAGCGCGGTGGCCAGGTCGCGGACCTCGTCGTCACCCGCCTTGACCAGCGGGAGGCGCACCGCGCTCGCGGGGAGCAGACCCGCGTCGTGCAGGGCGGCCTTGGCCATGATCGCCCCTTGGCTGCGCGGGCTCATGATTGCGCGGACGGCGGGGATCAGCGACAGGTACAGCCGTCGAGCCTCGGCCAGGTCGCCGGCGTCGACCGCGGCGACCATCGCGGAGTAGCGGTCCCCGGCGACGTGCCCGACGACGCTCACGACGCCGGCTGCCCCGTGCGCGAGCCACGCGAGGTTGAGGGCGTCGTCGCCCGAGTAGTAGGCCAACCCGGTCGTGGCCATCACGTCCGCCCCCGCGGCGAGGTCACCGGTGGCGTCCTTCACGGCGACGATGCGATCGTGCTCGGCAGCGCGCAGCATCGTGTCGCGCGCCACGGTCACCGCGGCCCGGCCGGGGATGTCGTAGAGCATCACCGGCAGGGCGGTCGCGTCGGCGACGGCCGTGAAGTGGGCGAGCAGCCCCGCCTGTGGCGGCTTGTTGTAGTACGGCGTCACGACGAGCAGGCCGTGGGCGCCGGCCGCCTCGGCGCGCCGGGCCGCGTCGATGGTGTGCCGCGTGTCGTTGGTGCCCACGCCGGCGACCACGCGCGCCCGGTCGCCGACGGCCTCGAGGACGGCGCGCAGGAGCACGACCTTCTCCTCGTCCGAGGTCGTGGGGGACTCGCCGGTGGTGCCGCTCACCACCAGCCCGTCGTGGCCGTGGTCGACGAGGTGGGCAGCCAGCTTCTGGGCCGCGTCCGGGTCCAGCGCACCGTCCGCGTGGAACGGGGTGACCATCGCGGTGAGCACGCGACCGAAGGGCCGCTCGGGGGCGGTACGGGAGGGGTCGGGCATGGCGGTCAGGCTAGCGGTTGCCCCTCCCTGCTCCGCGCACCGTCGGGCGCGGGCAACGACGTGAACAGCCCCGCTGCCGTCCGCTCGGGGGTCCGGACGGCAGCGGGACTCACCCGCTACATCGGTGCCCGGTCGGCGTGCGTTACGACCGATCCGGCACGACTCGTGGTCACGTTTCGGTCACGGTGTCGCTGTGGACCCGGTCACCGTCCGCTCGGGGGGTCCGGACAGCGACCGGGCCTACTCCTCTATCGGGTGCCCAGGGTCGCCGTTACGCGCGCGGTCAGGGGGCGACCCGGCCGTGGGCATCGAAGGCGGCGTGGGTGAGGGGCATCAGCCTGGCCCACTCGGCCTCCATCCGCTCGGCCACCATCTCGATCTCCCGCTGGGGGTAGGACGGAAAGGCGGCGCCCTCCCGGGCGGTCCGCAGCGAGAGGAAGTTCATCAGCGACCGGGCGTTCATGGTCACGTACATGGTGGAGAAGATCGTCAAGGGCAGCACGATCCGGGCCACCTCCCGGGCGATCCCCGCCTCGAGCATCCGGCGGTAGGCGCAGTAGGCCTCGGTGCAGACCCGACGGGTCTCCGCGTCCACGAGCGCGTGCTGCTCGGGCGTGCCGTCGACGAACTCGTAATGACCGGGCCGGCCGACCTGTCCCAGCAGCCTCGCCGGGCCGGGGACGTAGAACGTCGGCCGGAGCTCCCGGTAGCGTCCCGACTCCTCGTTGTAGGAGGCGATGCGGTGGCGCATGAACTCCCGGAAGACGAAGATCGGCGCCTGCACGTAGAACGTCATCGAGTTGTGCTCGAACGGGCTGCCGTGCCGGTCGCGCATCAGATAGTTGATCAACCCGGTCGACCGGTTGGCGTCGGCGTCGACGTCGTCGAGGGACTGCTCGCCCTTCGTCGAGACCCGGGCGGCGAAGAGGACGTCAGCGTCGCGGGCCGAGGACCGGACGAGCTCCACCGAGACGTCGCTGCGGAACTCGATCGCCGGGTCGGAGGCCGGAACGACGGACACCGGCACAGCGTAGAGGGACCGCCGACACCTGGCGACGACGAGGTCACGATCTGGTGGAGTGCTCTCGTTTCGAGGTGTGAGCCGTCCCGCGACGCGGCACCCTGGCCTTGTGGTCGGGTGGGAGGACGGCGTCGTCGGGCGGTTCGCCCGGTGGGGCCTCGCGCACGGGCCCTGGTGGGGGGCGCTGGGCGGGGCCGTGGTCGCCGTGCCCGCCACCGCGCTGACCTCGCTCCCCGTCGAGAGCCTCCTCACCGCCGTGCTCGCCGGCGCGGCCCTCGGTCTCGTCGCGGGGCCCGCGCTGGGCGTGCTCGTCGGCCTCACCTGCCTGGCCGCCGACCGCGCACCCAAGTGGATCCTCGACGCCCCCGACTACGTGGCGGTCTCCACCGTCGTGCTCGTTGTAGGCGCGGTTGCCTGGCCGCTCCTGCACCCGTCGCGGGACAGCCTGCTGGTGGGGCTCATCGCCGTCGTCGTCCTCGCGCTCGCCCCGGCCGTCGACGCTGCCCGCAACGCGGAGACGCTGTTGCACCCCCACCCGCCACGGCACCGGCGCGGAGCCCTCGCCCGATAGCGGCAGGCCGCCGGCCGGTCAGGCGTCGAAGTCGAGCTCCACGCGCGCTGCCGTGGGGTGCGACTGGCAGGTGAGTACGTAGCCGCGCTCGACCTCGTCGTCCTCCAGGGCGTAGTTGCGGTCCATGCGTACCGAGCCCAGCAGGACCTTGGCCCGGCAGGTGCCGCACACGCCACCCTTACAGGCGAACGGCGCGTCCGACCGGACGCCGAGGACGGCGTCCAGCACGACGGGACCGTCGGGCGGGAGCTCCACGGTGGTCCTCCGGCCGTCCAGCACGACCGTCACCTGGCTGGCGCCCTCGACGGCAACGGCACCCGACGGTGGAGGCGGCGGCGGGGTGTCACCGACGTGGAAGAGCTCGGCGTGGACGTGGTGACGGTCGACCCCGTGCTCGACGAGCACGTCGCGGACACCGGCCACCATCTCGTACGGGCCGCAGAGGAACCACTCGTCGACCGTCTCCGGGGGGACCAGGGTCCGCAGGAAGGCCGCCACCCGTTCCCGGTCGAGACGGCCGCTGGTGAGCGGGCTCTCGCGTTCCTCACGGGAGAGGACGTGGACGACGTGGAACCGTGCGGGGTAGCGGTCCTTGAGATCGGCGATCTCGTCGAGGAACATCACCGTCCGGCTGGTCCGGTTGCCGTAGAGGAGCGTGACGCGGCTCCCCGGCTCGGTCTCGAGCACCGACGCGACGATCGACAGCACGGGCGTGATCCCGCTGCCCGCAGCGAGGGTGACGTAGTGCCTGGCCTGCGCCGGGTCCAGGTGCGGGGTGAACCGGCCCGCCGGTGTCATCACCTCGAGCTCGTCGCCGGGCGCCAGGGTCTCCAGCGCGTACGAGGAGAAGGCGCCGTCCGGGATGCGCTTGACGGCGATCCGGAGGCGGCCGGACGAGGCGGGCGCACAGATCGAGTAGCTGCGGCGTACGTCGTCGCCGGCGCCGCTCACCGCACGCACGTTGACGTGCTGGCCGGCTCGGAAGCGGTACTCGTCCGCCAGCTCGACGGGGACGTCGAAGGTGACCGCGACGGCGTCGTCGGTCAACCGCTCCACGTCGGCGACCCGCAGGCGGTGGAAGACGGAGTGGCGGCGGCCGGCCGTCGTCGGCTCGGCGTCGGTCGTCGTCATCTACAGCGCCTTGAAGTGGTCGAAGGGCTCGAGGCAGGACCGGCAGGTCCACAGGGACTTGCAGGCGGTCGAGCCGAACCTGCTGGTCTCGCGGGTGTCCGGCGAGCCGCAGCGCGGGCACCGGACGGACAGCGACAGCGGGACCGGCCCGGTCCCCCTCACGTGGGGCGGTGCGATGCCGTAGGCGGCCAGCTTGCGTCGGCCCTCCTCCGACATCCAGTCGGTCGTCCAAGCCGGTGCCAGCACCAGCCGGACCTCTGCGTCGGCATGGCCGTGGTCGCGCAGGCGGGCGAGCACGTCGTCGCGGATCGCGTCCATCGCCGGGCAGCCCGAGTAGGTCGGGGTGATCTCGACGACCACGTGGCCGTCGGGCTCCACCCGGACGTCGCGGAGCACTCCGAGGTCGTCGATGGTGAGCACCGGGACCTCCGGGTCGAGCACGTCGGCAACGACCTCGCGGATCTCGGCGACGCCGGTCACCACGACGCCCCCGGGTGCGACCGGTGCAGGTGCTGCATCTCCGCCAGCAGGTAGCCCATCGCCTCGGTGTGCAGGCCACGGCGCCCGCCTCGGCCGTGGAACGCCGGCTCGGGCCGGGTCAGGGTCGCGCGGGCGAGCACGGCGCTCACGGTCGCGTCCCACTCGGGCCGCAGCGCGGCCGGGTCGACCGCGACCCCCTCGCGGGCGAGTGCGTCGGTGAGCTCGTCGGCGTCGAACATCTCGTCCACGTACGGCCAGATCTGCTCGAGTCCGGCCTGCATGCGGTGGTGGCTCTCCCGGGTACCGTCGCCGAGCCGCAGCACCCACTGCCTGGCATGGTCGAGGTGGTAGTCGACCTCCTTGACCGCCTTGGCCGCGATCGCCGCCAGCGTGGCGTCCGCGCTGCGACACAGACTGCGGTAGAGGCCCAGCTGGTAGGCCGAGAACGCGAGCTGCCGGGCGATGGTCACGGCGAAGTCGCCGTTGGGCCGCTCGACGATCTGCAGGTTGCGGAAGTCGCGTTCCTCTCGCAGGTAGGCCAGGTCGTCCTCGTCGCGACCCTCCCCCTCCACCTCACCGGCGTACGTGAGGAGGGTGCGCGCCTGCCCGACGAGGTCCAGGCCGATGTTGGCCAGGGCGACGTCCTCCTCCAGCTGCGGCGCCCGCGAGACCCACTCGCCCAGGCGCTGGGCCAGGACGAGGGCGTCGTCGCCGAGGCGCATGGAGTACTCGGCGACCGGCGGCAGCGCCGACGCCGGGGCGGCTCTGCCGTCCCACGAGCCCGGCGCGGCGGGGTGGCGGGTCACAGGTGCCGCACCCCGTCGGGGACGTGGTAGAACGTCGGGTGCCGGTAGGCCTTGTCGGCCGCAGGGTCGAAGAAGGAGTCCTTCTCGTCGGGGCTGCTCGCCGTGATCGCCGCTGCCGGGATCACCCAGATCGACACGCCCTCCTGCCGCCGCGTGTAGAGGTCACGGGCGTTGCGCAGGGCCATGACGGCGTCGGGTGCGTGCAGGCTGCCGGCGTGGACGTGCGAGAGACCGCGGCGGCCTCGGACGAAGACCTCCCACAGCGGCCAGTCGCGCGAGCTCACGCGGCACCCACCTGACGGCCCGCCTGCTTGGCCGCGTAGGCGGTGGCGGCCTCCCGCACCCACTCACCCTCGGCGTGGGCACCCACCCGGTGGGCCATCCGCTGCTCGTTGCACGGACCGTCGCCCCCGATCACCCGCCAGAACTCCTCCCAGTCCGGCGGCGTGAAGTCGTAGTGGCCACGCTCCTCCTCCCAGCGCAGGTCCGGGTCGGGGACGGTCAGGCCGAGCACCTCGGCCTGGGGAACGGTCATGTCGACGAACTTCTGCCGGAGCTCGTCGTTGCTGAATCGCTTGATCCCCCAGCGCATCGACCGCTCGCTGTTGGGGGACTCGGCGTCGGGCGGGCCGAACATGGCCAGGCTGGGGTACCACCACCGGTCCAGGGCGTCCTGGGCCATCGCCTTCTGCTCGGGGGTGCCGCGGGCCAGCGTCAGCAGGATCTCGAAGCCCTGGCGCTGATGGAAGGACTCCTCCTTGCAGATGCGCACCATCGCCCGCGCGTAGGGCCCGTACGAGCATCGGCACAGCGGCACCTGGTTGGTGATGGCGGCGCCGTCGACGAGCCAGCCGATGGCTCCCATGTCCGCCCAGGTCAGGGTCGGGTAGTTGAAGATCGAGGAGTACTTCTGGCGACCCGCGTGGAGCAGGTCGAGCAGCTCGTCGCGGCCCACGCCGAGCGTCTCGGCGGCCGAGTACAGGTACAGGCCGTGACCGGCCTCGTCCTGGACCTTGGCCATGAGGATGGCCTTGCGCTTCAGGCTCGGCGCCCGGGTGATCCAGTTGCCCTCGGGCTGCATGCCGATGATCTCGGAGTGGGCGTGCTGGGCGATCTGCCGCACGAGCGTCTTGCGGTAGGCCTCCGGCATCCAGTCCCGAGGCTCGATCCGGCCGTCGGCGTCGATCACGGCCTGGAACTCGTGCTCACGTCCCGCCGGCTCGCCCACCGGGTCGATCCGGGGCCCCATGTCGTTGCCGTACACGCCTGCCAGGATAGTGCCCGAGTGTTACACCTGTCCAGCACTCATGCCGGCCGAGTGTAACACTCGGGGTCTCGGTCGTCCCGGCGGCTCAGGCGGGCCGTGGCGGGGACGCGCCGGCACGCAAGCCGTGCCGCCGCAGTGGCACGACGTGACGCAGGCGGCGGCGCCAGCCTGGTCCCGGTCCGGCCCGACGGGCCGAGCGGTCCCGCTCGGCCTCGGCCCGCAGCTCGGACAACCGCTGCTCGACCAGGAGCGCGGCGATGTACGAGGCAGCCATCTCGACCTCCCATGAGGAATCTTGGTAACCAGCGAACAGTTTACGCTGGTGTCGTGATTGATGCAACCACTGAATGCTGTACGGTGGTGTCGGACAAGGAGGGCCGATGGAGCCGACGACGGCACCCCGTCACGCCGAGATCATCCGGGCCTTCGTGAACACCCGTGACCTCGAGGACGGGACGGAAGCGCTGGCCGACGGGGCCGCCCTGACCGCGTGGCTCGGTGAGCAGGGCCTCAGCCCGCCGGGTGCGGCCGCCGGCGACGGCGATGCCGCGCTGGCCCGCGAGCTCCGGGAGGCCCTGCGTGACCTGCTCACCGCAAGGCACGACGACGCGGTCGAGCCGGCGGCGCAGCGTCGCCTCGACGCACTGGCGGCCGACCTGCCGCTGCGGGTCGACTTCGCCGGCCAGCTGCCGGCGCTCGCCCCGCTCGGCGCCGGCTCCCGGGCCGGCCTCGCCGGCGTGCTGGCGGCGGTCGGTCATGCGGCCGCCGACGGTTCCTGGCCGCGGCTCAAGGTCTGCCCGGCGGACGACTGCCGGTGGGCCTTCTACGACACGTCCCGCAACCGGTCGAGGACGTGGTGCTCGATGCAGGTCTGCGGCAACCGGACGAAGACCCGCGCCTACCGTTCCCGCCGGCGCTTCGGTGACGGCGGCGGGGAGGATGGCCCGCATGGCTGAGCGCCCGCCGGCCGACGCGCAGGTCCGGGTCGCCTGGGCGGCGGACGCCGAGGGTGTCGGACGCGTGCAGGCCCGCGCCTGGACGGCCTCGTACCGGGAGCTCCTACCGGCTGGCCTGCTGGCGCAGGTGGACGCCGCCGGCTTCGCCGAGGTCTGGCGTCAGGCGATCACCCGGCCGCCGAGCGCCCGCCACCGGGTACTGGTGGCGCTCCGGGGGGACGAGGTCGTCGGCTTCGCCGCCGTGGCACCCAGCGAGGACCCCGACGCAGGTCCGTGGGACGGTGAGGTGGTCGCCTTGCACGTCGACCCGGCCGTGACGCGCGAGGGCCACGGGTCGCGGTTGCTGTCGGCGGCGGCCGAGACGCTGCGGCAGGACCGCTTCCGCTACGCCCGGGCGTGGCTCATCGCGTCCGACGACCCGCAGCGGGCGTTCTTCGGATCGGCCGGCTGGGCCCCCGACGGCGCCCACCGGGAGCTGGACCTCCGCGGCGACGGGGCGGCTCGACTGCGCCAGGTACGACTGCACACCGACCTCGGTCAGGAGGAGTGATGGCCGCCTTCCCGGGATTCCCGCCCCAGGCACTCGACTTCTACGAGGACCTCGAGGGCGACAACACCAAGTCCTTCTGGACCACCCACCGGGCGACCTACGAGGAGCACGTCCGGGGCCCCGTCGTGGCCCTGTGCGAGCTGCTGGGCCCGGAGTTCGGCGAGGCCAAGGTGTTCCGCCCGTACAACGACGTGCGCTTCCGCGCCGACAAGACGCCGTACAAGACGCACCAGGGAGCCGCCGTGCACGACGGCGACGGTGCCGGCGTCCTGTACTTCCACGTCAGTGCGGCCGGGCTGTTCGTGGCTGCGGGCTACCACGGCATGGCTCCGGACCAGCTCGCCCGCTACCGCGCCGCCGTCGACGACGCGCGGACCGGGCCGGCCCTGGAGAGAGTGCTGGAGCAGGTCGTCGCGGCCGGGCACCGGATCGGTGGCGAGGTGCTGCGCACCCGGCCCCGCGGCTGCCCGCCCGACCACCCTCGGCTCGCCTTCATGCGCCACCGCAGCCTCACCGCCGAGCACGACTTCGGCGCCCCGTCCTGGCTGCACCAGCCCGCGGCGGCGGAGGTGGTGGCCCGCACCTGGCGGGAGATGGCGCCGCTCAACGCGTGGCTACGCGAGCACGTCGGGCCCTCGACCCTGCCCCGCCGGTGAACGGTGCCATGACCGGCACCGGCTCGGACCTGCGCAGGGTGCGGCGTGACGCGCTCGGCATCGGCGTCTACGCCCTGGCGTTCGGGGCCTCGTTCGGAACCATCTCGGTGGCCTCGGGGCTCGACGTGCTGCAGACGTCCGTGCTCAGCCTGGTGATGTTCTCCGGCGCGTCGCAGTTCGCCCTGGTCGGCGTCGTCGGCTCCGGCGGGTCGGCGCTGGCCGCGGTGGGCGCCGCCCTGCTGCTGGGAGCGCGCAACTCCTTCTACGGGGTGCGCCTGGCCACGCTGCTCCCCCGCCGCGACGTCCGCGCACCGCGGTCGTTGGCCACAGGGCAGCTGGTCATCGACGAGACGACGGCCATGGCCGTGGGACGTGACGACGTCCGCGAGCAGCGCTACGCCTTCTGGTTCACGGGTGCGGTCCTCTTCGTGCTCTGGAACGTGGGCACACTCGCCGGTGCCCTGTTCGGGCGGGCCGTCGGCGACCCCGCGTCGCTGGGGCTCGACGCCGCGGCGCCGGCGGCCTTCCTGGCCCTGCTGTGGCCCCGCCTGGCCGACCGCACCTCCCGCCTGGTGGCGGCCGCCGCTGCGGTCACCGCGCTGGCCCTGGTGCCCGTCGCCCCGTCGGGGGTGCCGGTGCTGGCGGCCGCCGCGGTGCCGCTCCTCGCTGTGCTCGACAGGTCGGCGGTCCGGTCGTGATCTGGGGTGCGGTGGTCGTCGGATCGGTCGGCGTCTACCTCCTCAAGCTCGCCGGCCTGTCGCTTCCCGGCAGGGTCCTCGAGCGTCCCGCCGTCCGGTCGGTGGCCGCGTTGCTCCCGGTCGCCCTGCTCAGCGCCCTGGTGGCGGTTGGCACCGTCGACGGGTCCGGCGGGATCACGCTCGACGCCCGGGTCGGGGGTCTCGCGGCGGCCGTCGTCGCCCTGCTCCTCCGGGCGCCGTTCGTCGTCGTGCTGGTGGTCGCCACCGCCACGACGGGAGCGCTGCGCGCCGTGGGCTGACGGGGCTACGCACGGCGGGAGCCGTGCAGCCGGGCCGCGTACCGCATGGCCTCGCGGGCCCGTCGGCGGTCTCCCGCGTCGTCGTAGGCCACCGCGAGGCGGTACCACGCCCGCCAGTCCTCCGGCGCGGCTTCCACCTCGGCCCGGCGCCGCGCGAAGGTCGCGTCGGCCGCCTCGCGTACCATCCGGCCGCTCGGGCGGCGGGGCAGGTCGTCGACCGGGAGCCCACCGTCGGCCTCGAGCTCGCGGGCCATCCGCTGCGTGGCCCCGCCGAAGCGCAGCTCCCGGACGACGACGACGGCAGCGACGACCGGCAGGACCAGCACCGCCAGACCCAGGGCGACCGCGACGGGGTCCCCGGTGCGGACGAGCAGCACCCCGCGCCAACCGA
>DASTQL010000228.1:0-10295 GCA_035761805.1 Jiangellales bacterium
CTGAACACCGCCTCCGCGGCCGTGAGCGCCACGAAGGCGGCCGCGATCGCGATGTCGACTCTCGGCGGGACGGGGAGCCGCATGCGACGACCGTAGGTCACGTGTACGGGGCCCACATCGGTCGCGCGACGGAGATCGCCAGGCCACCGCATGCGACCATGAGAACCCTCCCATCGTCGTCCCACGGGAACCTCACGGAGGCAGGGTCAACTGGTGTCCATGAACACGACACGCATGCGCACCACGGCCCTGACAGCGACCCTCCTCGCCGGTGCCCTGGCACTGGCCGGCTGCGGCACCGGAGACGACGAGACCACCACGATCGGCGGAGAGGGCGGCGTCGTCACCAGCTCGCCCACCCCCGACCAGGCCACCGACGACTCCGGTGCGACCGGCAGCCCCACCGCCGGCGACGACGGCACCGCCCCGAGTGGTGGAGGCGCCGACGCCGTCCCCGGCGTCTTCCGCGACGACGACGCCGAGCTCGACGTCGAGGACCAGTCCGGCGACGGGTCATCCGTCCGGGTGGAGGAGGTCCGGCTCAGCCGCACGGACGGCTTCCTGGCGATCTTCACCGAGGACGGCGACACCTTGCTCGGCCACGCGGCGGTGGAGCGGTCCGACGACGAGCGTTCCCTCGAGGTGCCGCTCGACCAGCCACTCACGGAGACCGCTCGGCTGGTCGCCGTCCTGCACGCCGACGACGGTGACGGCGCCTTCGACCCGTCCAGCGACCCGCGTGTCACCGATGACGACGATGACGACGCTGACGACGACCTCAAGGCCGACCGCTTCACCTACCGGGTCCAGTGACCCACGAGACCAGGGAGCTCCCGGACGCCCCCGAGGCGGGTCGCGCCTCCGGGGCGGTCCGGGAGCAGCCGGTCGTGGCTCCCGGTGACGACGGCCGGGCTCCCGGCCCACGCGGTGCGCGCCGCGTCCGGTCAGCCCGGGTTCGCATCCTCGGCTGGCAGCTGGTCCTCGTCGGCCTCGCCCTGGTCGGGTCGGTGCTCGTGAGCCGTGCGGTCCTCGTCGAGCGGGTGGACGACAGGATCGACCGGTCGCTGGTCCAGGAGGCCTCCGAGTTCACGCAGCTCGCCACGACGGGCCGCGACCCGGCAACCGGCCAGCCCTTCGACGACGTCCGGCGGCTGCTCCGCGTGGCCATCGAGCGCAACGTCCCCGACCGCAACGAGACGATGCTCGCGGTGGTCGGGGGGACCGCCTACGCGCGGAGCCCCCAGCCGGTCCCGCTCCGCCTGGACCTGGACCCGGAGCTGGTCGCGCGATTCGCCGCCGCCGCCGAGCCGGTGCTCGGCACGGTCCGTACGGAGGAAGGAGCGGTCCGCTACGCGGCCGTACCCGTGGAGGTGGCAGGGCAGGGGGAGCGCGGCGTCCTCGTCATCGCGATGTTCCGCGACCTCGAGCGGGCCGAGGTCGACGACGTCACCCGGATCAGCATCCTGGCGGGTCTGGCCACGCTGGCCGTCGCCGCCGCGCTCGCGTGGGTCGTCGCCGGGCGCGTGCTCGCTCCCGTACGGCTGGTGCGCGCCGCCGCCCGCGACATCACCGAGTCGGACCTCTCCCGACGCATCCCGGTGACCGGCAACGACGACGTGGCGGAGCTGGCGCGGACGTTCAACCACATGCTCGACCGCCTCGAGGTGGCGTTCGCCACGCAGCAGGACTTCGTGAACGACGCGGGCCACGAGCTCCGGACGCCGATCACCATCATCCGGGGGCACCTGGAGATCCTCGAGGACGACCCGGTGGCGCGTCGGCAGACCCTCGACCTCGTCATGGACGAGCTGGACCGGATGGGCCGGATGGTCGAGGACCTGCTCACCCTGGCCAAGGCCGACCGCCCGGACTTCCTGCGTCTCGGGTTGGTCGACCTCGAGCCGTTCACGGACGAGCTGTTCGACAAGGCCCGAGCGTTGGCCCCGCGTGACTGGCGGCTCGAGCACCTCGACGCCGGCGATGTCGTCGTCGACCGCCAGCGGGTGACGCAGGCCGTCGTCCAGCTCGTGCAGAACGCCACGCAGCACACCGAGGAGGGGGACCCGATCTGGCTGGGTTCACGGATCGTCGACGGCCACGTGAGCTTCTGGGTGCGCGACAGCGGTCCGGGAGTACCACCGGCGGAGCGCGAGCAGGTCTTCGACCGCTTCCACCGCGGGGTCGGGTCGCGGGAGCAGGCCACCGGGGCGGGTCTCGGGTTGGCGATCGTCCGCGCGATCGCCGAGGCCCACGGTGGCCGGGTCCGGCTGGTCGACCCCGCCGCGGGTGGGGCAGAGTTCAGGCTGGAGCTCCCGATCGCCCCGACCGACCGTCGCGACCACGAGGAGGACCCCTCGTGAGCCGGATCCTGATCGCCGAGGACGAGAGTCGGATCGCACTCTTCCTCGAGAAGGGCCTGCGCGCCGAGGGCTTCACGACGACGACGGCGGCCGACGGGAACGACGCGCTCGCCTACGCGCGGTCGGGCGACTTCGACCTGATGATCCTGGACATCGGACTGCCGGGCCAGGACGGCTTCCGTGTCCTGCGGAGCCTGCGCACCGCCGGTTCGACGATGCCCGTCATCATCCTGACGGCACGCGACGGCCTCGACGACACCGTGGCCGGCTTGGACTACGGCGCCGACGACTACGTCGGCAAGCCGTTCCGCCTCGCCGAGCTCCTCGCCCGGATCCGGCGCCGGCTGCGTGCGACCGGGGGGTCGGAGGCGGAGCCGATGGCGCTCACCCACGGTGGCCTGTCGCTCGACCTGCGCACCCGGCGCCTCACCGTCGACGGGGGCCAGCCGGTCGACCTCACCGCCCGCGAATTCGCGCTGGCCGAGACCCTCCTCCGCCACCCGGGCCAGGTCCTGTCCCGCGAGCAGCTGCTGAGCCGGGTGTGGGGCTACGACTACGACCCCGGCAGCAACGTCGTCGACACGTATGTGCGGTACCTGCGCAAGAAGGTCGGAGCCGAGCGCATCGAGACGGTGCGCGGGATGGGCTACCGCCTACGCGACTGACAACGCGCCGCCGCCGTGCCTGGGCGACTTGTGACGCCCCTCCGCCGTACGGGGGTGGCCGTGTCCTCCCACGTCGCGGCGGGACCGTGGACAGCCGAGGGCCCGGCGACCGACAACGGTCACCGGGCCTCGACGTGCTGCCTCTTCGGCGCTCGGCGGGACGCCCCGCGGGCTGCCCCGCTCCGCCCCCTCGTCAGAAGACGAAGAAGACGAGGACGAGGATGACGGCGATGACGAGCGCGAGGATGGCGATGGTACGGGTGTTCACCGGGCCTCCTGGTGAGGATCTCGATCGGGACGCGCCTACGCTTCCCAGGTCTGGCCATCTTCACACGCAAGATCGACGGCGAACATGGACCGCGCGGCGTGTCTGTCCGGTTGGCGGGCATTTCGCGGTGATGAGCTGCCCGCTCAGCGACCACCGGGCAGGACGCGATGGCCGGCCACGAGACAGCAACGTCGTGTCACTCCGCGCCGTGGCCCTCCGCGAGCTCGTCGATGCGCCGAGCCAGCTCGAGGTCGAATGAGGTGACGCCGCCGGCCGAGTGGGTGCTGAGGGCGAAGGTCACGGTCCGCCACCGGATGTCGATGTCGGGGTGGTGGTCCATCGCCTCGGCCGCGGCGGCGACGTCGTCGACCAGTCGGATGCCGGTGAGGAAGTCCGGGGCCTTGACGCTGCGCCGGATGCCGGAGGTGTCACCGTGCCACCCCCGCATCCCGGCGAGCGCAGCCTCGATGTCCGCGGGGTCGAGCAGCTCGGCCATGGGTGCTCCTCATGGGACTGGGCCGGGGGGCCCGGTGGCTGTGGCCGGTATGAGAGGTCCGTGGCGTGCCGCGGAGACTTGGCGTGTGCCGCGGTGAATTCACCTGGCTCACCCCCCATGTACGCGGCTGCCGTGATCGTTCGGGGGCTCACCGGGCACGGGGGCCGGGACCCCGGGCGGCGTCGGCTTCGGGGATGGGCTCGGCCTCGGTGCGCGTGTCGCGGCGCAGGATCTTCGAGCCCAGCCACGTGACCGGGTCGAAGGTGTGGTCCACGACGCGCTCCTTCATCGGGATGATCGCGTTGTCGGTGATGCGGATGTTCTCCGGGCACACCTCGGTGCAGCACTTGGTGATGTTGCACAGCCCGATACCGGCCTGCTCGCGGGCCAGCTTGCGCCGGTCGTTGGTGTCGAGCGGGTGCATGTCCAGCTCGGCGTAGCGCAGGAAGAACCGCGGCCCGGAGAAGGCGGTCTTGTTCTCCTCGTGGTCGCGCACCACGTGGCACACGGTCTGGCACAGGAAGCACTCGATGCACTTGCGGAACTCCTGGCCGCGCTCGACGTCCTCCTGCTGCATACGGTACTGGCCGTCGGGGTCGCGCGGCCGGGGTGCGAAGGCCGGCACGGTCTGCGCCTTGCGGTAGTTGTACGAGACGTCCGTGACCAGGTCGCGCACGACGGGGAAGGTGCGTAACGGCGTGACCGTCACGACCTCGTCGGGCTCGAAGACCGACAGCCGGGTCATGCACATCAGCCGGGGTCGGCCGTTGATCTCGGCGCTGCACGAGCCGCACTTGCCGGCCTTGCAGTTCCACCGCACCGCGAGGTCGCCGGTCTGGGTGGCCTGGAGGCGGTGGATCGCGTCCAGCACGACCTCCCCCTCCTCCACCGACACGGTGTAGTCGACGAGCTCGCCACCGGCGGCGTCACCCCGCCACACCTGCATCGCCAGGTCGTAGGTCATTCAGGTCACCTCGAAGAGCGATCGCAGGTCGTCGGGCATCCGGGGGAGTGGGCGGCGCTCGAGCACGATCCCGTCCCGCGTCTCGTGGCAGAGCAGGTTGACCTGTCCCCACGTGTCGTCGGTGGCGGGGTAGTCGTCGCGGGTGTGACCGCCGCGGCTCTCGGTCCGCTCCAGCGCCGCGCGCGCGATGCACTCCGAGACGCGCAGCATGCTCCGCAGGTCGAGCGCCAGGTGCCAGCCCGGGTTGTACTGCCGGTGGCCCTGGACGGTCATGTGGTGCGAGCGTTCCCGCAGCTTCTCGATCCGGACGAGCGCCTCCTCCATCTCGTCGCGCCGTCGGATGATCCCCACGAGGTCGTGCATGACCTCCTGGAGCTCCTTCTGGATCTCGTACGGGTTCTCGTCGCCCTGCTCGCTGAACGGCGCCAGCGCGTCGGCGGCGGCCTCCCGGACGGCCGCGTCGGGCACCTCGGGTCGCCGTCCCCGGGCCCGGGCCACGGAGTACGCGGCGTTGAGCCCCGCCCGGCGGCCGAAGACGAGCAGGTCGGACAGCGAGTTGCCGCCAAGCCGGTTCGAGCCGTGCATCCCCCCTGCGACCTCGCCCGCGGCGTAGAGCCCGGGCACCTCCGACCGGCCGGTGTCGGGGTCGACCGTCACGCCGCCCATGACGTAGTGGCAGGTCGGCCCGACCTCCATCGGCTCCGCGGTGATGTCGACGTCGGCGAGCTCCATGAACTGGTGGTACATCGACGGCAGCCGCCGCCGGACGTAGTCGGCGTCGCGACGGGAGGCGATGTCGAGGTAGACCCCGCCGTGCGGCGTGCCCCGGCCGGCCTTGACCTCGGCGTTGATGGCCCGCGCGACCTCGTCGCGGGGGAGCAGCTCGGGTGGCCGCCGGTTGTTGCGCTTGTCGGTGTACCAGCGGTCGGCCTCGGCCTCGGTGTCGGCCGTCTCCCCTTTGAAGAACTCGGGGATGTACTCGAACATGAAGCGCTTGCCCTCGGAGTTGAGCAGCACCCCGCCGTCGCCGCGCACCGACTCGGTGACGAGGATCCCGCGCACCGACGGCGGCCACACCATCCCCGTCGGGTGGAACTGCACGAACTCCATGTTGAGCAGCGACGCGCCCGCCTCCAGGGCGAGGGAGTGGCCGTCGCCGGTGTACTCCCAGGAGTTGGACGTCACCTTGTAGGACTTGCCGATCCCGCCGGTGGCTAGCACCACCGAAGGGGCGTCGAAGACCACGAAGCGGCCGCTCTCGCGCCAGTAGCCGAACGCGCCCGCGACGACGCCCTGGCCGGGCGGTCCGTCGAGGAGCAGCCGCGTGACCGTGCACTCCATGAAGACGTCGATCCCGAGCGCCACCGTGTGCTGCTGCAGGGTACGGATGAGCTCGAGCCCGGTCCGGTCCCCGACGTGCGCCAGGCGCGCGTAGCGGTGCCCGCCGAAGTCTCGCTGGGAGATCAGCCCGTCTTCGGTACGGTCGAAGAGCGCGCCCCACTCCTCCAGCTCGCGCACGCGGTCGGGCGCCTCCTGCGCGTGCAGCTGCGCCATCCGCCAGTGGTTGAGCATCTTGCCGCCGCGCATGGTGTCGCGGAAGTGGACCTGCCAGCCGTCCTCCGGGTAGACGTTGCCCATGGCCGCGGCGATGCCACCCTCGGCCATGACCGTGTGCGCCTTGCCCAGCAACGACTTGCACACCACGGCCACGTGGGCCCCGGCGTCGTGCGCGGCGATGGCGGCACGAAGCCCCGCGCCGCCGGCCCCGACGACGACGACGTCGTAGGCGTGCCGCTCGTACTCGCTCATGCCCTGCTCACCCGGTCAGACCCTCCGTACTCCTAGAAGAACCGCAGGTCGGTGATGGCGCCCGACGCCAGGAGGCGTACGTAGAAGTCGGTCAGCGCCACCCAGACGAGGGACGCCCACGCGTACACGGGATGGCGGGTGTTGAGCCGGGAGACCTGCGTCCACATCTTGTAGCGCACCGGGTGCTCGGAGAAGCTGCGCAGCCGGCCGCCCACGACGTGCCGGCAGGAGTGGCACGACAACGAGTAGAGCCACAGCAACACGGCGTTGACCAGCAGCACCAGCGTGCCCAGTCCCATGCCGAAGCCGCCCTCCGGGTCCTGGAAGGCGATGAGCGCGTCCCAGGTGAGGATGACGTTGAAGGCCAGGGAGGCGAACAACCCGTACCGGTGGTAGTTCTGCAGGATGAGGGGGAAGCGCGACTCGCCGGAGTAGCGGCGGTGCGGCTCGGCGACGGAGCAAGCCGGAGGGGACAGCCAGAAGGACCGGTAGTAGGCCCTGCGGTAGTAGTAGCAGGTGAGCCGGAAGCTGAGCGGCACCACCAGGATGATGAGCGCCGGCGACAGTCCCCACCAGTCGCCGAACGGCGTGCCGAAGTGGGCCGCCCCGTCGGCACAGCGCGTCGCCAAGCAGGGCGAGTAGAACGGCGAGAGGTACGGGTCGGCGTAGTAGTAGGCGTCCTCGAACGCCCGCCAGGTGGAGTAGACGACGAACGCCAGCAGGACGGCGAAGGTGATGGCGGGCTGCACCCACCACCGGTCACGGCGCAGGGTCCCGGCGTCGAGCCGGGCCCGCGAGGGAGTTCGGACCCCGGTGGCCACGTCGCCGCCTCAGGGGGCGTGCCGGTCGGGGGCCCCGAAGCCCTCGTCCTCGGCGTCGTCCCACATGCTCCGGTCGTAGGGGGTGTCCGGGATCTCCTCGAGCGTCGAGTCGCCGGGCGGACGGTGCCCGGGCAGCGGGTCGCCGAGCTCGTCGAGGTCGTCGGCGATCCGTCGCACGTCGCTGGAGAGCCTGCGCACGCCGAGCGTGTCCCCGTAGGCGTGGCTCAGCCGGGTCACGGCTGACTGGAGCTGGTCGACGGCGGTCCGGACCGCCGTGAGGCTCTCCTGCGCGGGCATCCTCTGTCCTCCTGGGGCGCGTCGTCGGACCTGGGCGACTCGGTCGGAAGCCTGGCAGGTCGGGCCGTCCGAATCCAGGCCTTCCACCGGCTGATCATGAAACCCTCGTTGCCGGGACCCGGGTGGGCTCCGTGGTCCCCGGGCGGGGCGTGGGAGGGTGGACGCGTGCCCGTGCCGGTGGTCGTCGTCGGCGCGGCGATCCTCCGCGACGGCCGGCTGCTGGCGGCGCGGCGCAGCGCCCCGCCTGACGTGGCCGGCCGGTGGGAGCTGCCGGGGGGCAAGGTCGACGAGGGTGAGACCGAGGTGGCGGCACTGGTCCGCGAGTGCCGCGAGGAACTGGGCGTCGAGGTGGAGCCGGGCGACCCGCTGGGGCCCGAGACGCGGCTCAAGGACGACTACGTCCTGCGCGTGCGGCTCGCCACCCTCCGGGACGGCGAACCCGCTCCGCTCGAGGACCACGACGCCCTGCGCTGGCTGGGTCCCGAGGAGCTGGAGGAGGTCGACTGGCTGGAGGCCGACCGACCTCTGGTGGGCGTCGTCCGGGAGCTGCTGCTCGACGGGGCCCCCCTGGTCGGAGGGCGGGTCGGCGGTGTCGTCCAGGTCGGGTGGACGGTGCGGCGGCCGACGGGGCCGTGGACCCCGGCGGTCCACACCCTGCTGGAGCACCTGGGGGCGGCGGGCGTCCCTGCGGTGCCCCGCCCGTTGGGCCTGGACGTCCGTGGGCGGGAGGTGCTCTCGCTGCTCCCCGGCTCACCGGCGGTGCCCTCGTCGTACGACCCCCGGTTGCTGGCCGACCTGGGTGCGTGGTTGCGTCGGGTGCACGACACCTCCCGGACGTACGGGGGTCCGACGCGGTGGCGTCGCGGCGAGGTGCCGCTGACCCGTGGCCGGGTCGTGTGCCACAACGACCTCAACCCGACCAACGTCCTGGTCGAGGACGGCCGGCTGAGCGGGGTCGTGGACTGGGACATGTCCGCGCCGGGCCGACCGGTCGAGGACCTGGCGTTCGCCGCGTGGATGTGGGTGCTGCGCGACCCGGCGTACGGCGTGGAGGAGGAGGCGCGACGCGTGGGTGCCCTCGCCGCGGCGTACGGGATGCCGGCGGAGCGCGTGCTCGCGGGGGTGGCGCCGCGGATGCGTGGGGCGGTGCGGTGGATCCGGCGGGGCGCCGCCCACGGCGACGCCGGCCTGCAGCGGCTGGTGACCGCTGGGGTGCCCGAGGAGGTGGAGGCCGGCCTGGCGGCGTACGCCCAGCGGCATGAGTCGGTGCTGGCGGCCCTGGCCGCCTGAGCCGAGGGCGACGGGTCCGGCCGGCTCAGGACTCGGCCAGTCCGAGCTCCTCGCCGGTCCGGCGGATGCGGGCCCACCAGCCCGCCAACCCGTGGGCGTCCCGCCAGGTGCGGATCGCGGCGGCGCGGTCGCCGAGGTCGTGCAGCGCCCAGGCCTGCGTGCAGAGCGCGTCGGCCCGGCCCATCCGGCCCACCGCACGGCGGGCTGCGTGGTCGGCGAGGCGGGACGCGCCCATGGCGTCGCCGCTCAGCCGCAGCAGCATGGCGCGGACCGGTCGGGTCAGGCGGTCGTCGCAGCCGAGGTACTCGGCCCGGTCCAGGTCGCCGGCCACCCGGTCCAGGAACCGCTCGTCCAGGTCCCCGGCCTCGACCGCCATCGCGACCGCCTCGGCCCGCGCGGCCGCGACGGCCGCGAGGACCGGTCCGGTGACCCGGTCGTCGGCGAGCACGGCGTCCGCCGCCGGAGGTGCGTCGGCCCACCGTCCCTCGGCCTGGGCGACGAACATCTGCGCGATGGCGGCCGCTCCCGTCCCCGGGAACGTCCGGCTCAGGTCCAGCGCCACCCCGACGGCGGCGTCCCCCTGGCCGCGGTCGGCCAGCCGGGCGACCGCGCGGACGTGGCGGAGGGCCCCCTGCTCGCGGCCCCACATCTCGTACGTGGTCCTGCTCCGGCCCGGCGGGAGGATCGCGGTCCCCGGCCGCCCCGCCGCCGCCATCCGGGAGGCGAGAGCGGCCACCGCGCCCGCCAGCACGGCCCCGACCGCAGCGGCGACCAGCAGCCAGCGGGAGAGGGTCACGGCGCCGGCGACGACCACCGCGAGCACGCCCAGCGCGGTGACGCGCTGGACGGTGGTCGGGCCGGCGTGCAGGCCGCGGGCGGCGCGCCACAGGTCGACCGTGCCGGGTAGGGCGACGAGGAGTGCCGTCCCCGTGATGGCGACGACGACGATGCCGCTGCCGAACAGCGCCGCCCCGTAACGCATGACGACATTCTGCCGTCCGGTGCCGTTGCGTGACCAGACTGTGGCGCTGGGTCGTCCGGTCGCTGCGGCCGAATGACCACGTTCACCACCCTCGTCGGGCCTTCACAGGGCGTCCGCGCCTCGTGATGACCCGAGCAGCCTGGTGGTGGCTTGGGGCGTGAGGTCCAGCGAGGGCCGTGACCGGCGTCAGGGGGTGGGGGAGGGTGACCCTTCCCAAGGCACGGCGATCACCACCAGGCGCCGTGCCGGGGCCACCACCAGGCTCGTGGAGTCATCACGAGGCGTCGACGCCTCGTGCTGCCACCACCGGGGTGGTGAACGTGGTCATTCGGGGCCGGGCAAA
>DASTQL010000229.1:0-21833 GCA_035761805.1 Jiangellales bacterium
GACTCGGCCTGGCGCATCGTGTGCGGCCAGAACACCGCGATTGCTGCCGGCTGAAGGCCCGATCCCGATCGGCAGAAATCAGAAACGGTCCCTCCCAGCGTCTCCGCTGGTCAGGACCGTTCTCCGGATGAGTACCCCCGACCGGATTCGAACCGGCGCTACCGCCTTGAGAGGGCGGCGTGCTAGGCCGCTACACAACGGGGCCGTGCGACACTCGGTCGCGGTGAGGAACTGTACCGGACGTCCGGTGGCGAGCTCCAACCGAGCTGGGGTACCAGGACTCGAACCTAGACTAACGGAGCCAGAATCCGTCGGGCTGCCAATTACCCCATACCCCATCGGACCGTCTGGACGTACGTGGGTCGTGCGCCCGCCGAGCCGGGTACGAGGATAGCCGGGGGCTGCCGAGCGGCCAAACCTCGGTGCGTGGGTCGTCGGCCGTTGCCCTGGTGGGAAGCCCCCGCGCCAGACCGGAGGGCGCAGGCGAGTGGGAGCCTGGTGCCATGGACGAGTCCTTCCCGGTCGTGGTGTCCGCGGGCAGCCTGCGATCCCTCGCAGGCGACGCTGTCCAGTTCTCCCACCGGTGGACCGAGCACGGCGTCACGCTCGCCGCACCGTTCACCGGCGCTCACCTGCTTCACGCACTGTCGCCGGCTGCGTACTCAACGACCTCTTCCGTGAGGCTGCAGGAGTTGGCATCGCACTGGACGGGGTCCGCGTGTCGGCGAGCGGTGGCTTCACGGACATGTGGGAGTCGACCGGCATCGACTACCAGGTCGAGGTCGACTCCCCCGCGTCCTCCGCCGACCTCGACTCCCTGCTCCAACAGGTAGACGCCCTGGCCGAGATCCCGCGCGCCATCCGTGCCGGGGTAGCTGTCAGGCGGGTCACGTAGCTGCTCGACGCACGTACGATCCTTCGTGGCCTGCGAGGGCACCAACGCGCCGAATCCGCCGCAGCCACTCGGGAGGGCAGCGCCTGCACGGCGCGCACGATCACCCTGGCCCGCTCCTCGCTGGCCCGCCCGGCGGCCAGCGCGTCGCCGGTGAGGGTGAACTCCCCGCCAAGTGCCTTGCCCAGTCTCACCGCCCGCCCGGCACAACGGTTCCCGTCACGGGTACGACACGGCGAGCGACCCACGCGGCGCCGGTCCACCGCCCCGCCCGCCCACCGCCCGCGGACCACCGGGCCATCACCAGGCCGCTGGGGCCATCACCAGGCGTGCACCCCTCGTGATGACCCCACCAGGGTGGTGAACGTGGTCATTCGGGGCCGGTGACCCGCGCCACGTCCCGGCGGTCCGCGAGCCGTACCGCGAGCCACGCGAAGACCGCGATCCGGCCCACGTCGAAGACGGCGTACCACCACGGGATGTCCGTCGCCGCCAGCGTGTCGGAGACCTGGTCCAGCGCCGCGGCCAGCAGGAACGAGACGCTGTTGTAGGACGCGTGCAGCGCGATCGCCGCCTCCAGTCCGCCCGTGCGGACGACCAGCCAGCACGCGATCATGCCGAAGGCGAACCGGTCGGCGAACAGCCACGGGTTCTGGCCCCCGTGGGCCAGTGCGAAGAGCAGCGACGTGACGACAGCCCCCGGCCACGGCGAGCGGAACCAGGCGCCCAGGGCCTGGAAGGCGTAGCCACGGAAGGCGTACTCCTCCCCCGCCGCCTGCAGCGGGGTCGTGAACACGACCACCGCGGCAAAGGCCAGCCACCGGTTCAGGGACACGGTCTCGACCTCTCCGGCGTCGCCGTCGCCCGGAAGGACCAGCGACACCGCCACGGAGAGCGCCATGACCACGAGGGCCAGCCCCACGAAGCGCAGCAGCAACCCCCAGCGGAGTCGCCCGACCACCGACCCCAGCCAACCGGGGCGCATCCGGTGGGCGACCAGGAGGGCGAGCATGGACGCCGGGATCGCCACCGCGAGGGACAGGTTCGTCCCGAGCAACGCCAGCGGCGAGATGTCCGTGACGAACCGGTCGAGCACCACGTCGACCGGGTCACCGCTGGTCACGAGGTCAGTGACGATCGTCGTGACGATCACGACCGTCATGGCCACGGCCACGGTGACCGCCAGCACGAGCAGTCCGAGCGCGGGACGCCACGCCCGGTACGTGCGGGTCAGCAGGATCTGGTGGTAGAGCCGGGGACGGTCGTGCGGGCCCATCGGCACCGGCACCGCGGCACCGGTGGGGTGAGGCTGAGGCCAGCCGTCCGGCGGATGGTTCACGACCGCTCCGCCGCGGGCACGAGCGAGAGGGCACCGGTCAGCCGGTCCACCGTCACCTCCCGGCCGAGCAGCTCGAGGGATTCGAACAGCGGCGGCGAGACCCGGCGGCCGCTCACCGCGACGCGCACCGGCCCGAAAGCGTGCTTGGGCTTGCGACCGAGGTCCTCCACCAGCGCCTGGCGGAGCGCGCGCTCGATCTCGTCCCTGGTCCAGTCCGCGACTCCGGCCAGGGCGTCGTGGGCCGCGCGGAGCACCGGCTCGGCCTCGGGCGTGAGGACCGCTGACGCCGCCTCGGGCTCGACCGAGAACCGGGACGTGTCCACCAGGAGGAAGCCGAGCATCCCCGGCGCCTCGTCGAGCACGGTCATCCGCTCCTGGACGAGTGGGGCGGCCCTGGCGACAAGTGCGAGCTGCTCGGCGTCCGGCTGCGCCGCCAGCAAGCCGGCCGACTGCAGGTACGGCACCATCCGCCGGGCGAGCTCGTCGGGCGGCAGGCGGCGAAGCCAGACGCCGTTGATCGCCTCGCACTTCTTCAGGTCGAAGCGCGCCGGGTTGGGGTTCACCCGCCGCACGTCGAAGGCCGCGGCCATCTCCTCCGTGGAGAAGATCTCCCGGTCCTCGCCGATGGACCAGCCGAGCAGGGCGAGGTAGTTGAGCAGGCCCTCCGGGAGGAACCCACGGGTGCGGTAGAGCGAGAGGGAGGACTCCGGGTCCCGCTTGGACAGCTTGCGGTTGCCCTCCCCCATGACGTACGGGAGGTGGCCGAAGCGTGGTATCGCGGAGTCGGCGACCCCGATCTCACGCAGTGCGGCATGCAGCTCGAGCTGCCGAGGGGTGCTGGAGATCAGGTCCTCCCCGCGCAGCACGTGGGTGATCGCCATGAGCGCGTCGTCGACCGGGTTGACCAGGGTGTAGAGCGGGTGACCGTTGGCCCGGACCAGGACATAGTCGTGCAGGTTGTCCGCGTCGACGGTGATCTCGCCGCGGACGAGGTCGGTGAAGCTCACAGCGCGGTCGGGCATGCGGAAGCGCAGGACCGGCTCGCGGCCCTCGGCCCGGTAGCCCTCGACCCGGTCGGTCGTCAGGTCCCGGCAGTGCCCGTCGTAGCCGCTCGGGCGGCCGGCCTCGCGTGCGGCGTCGCGGCGCTCGTCCAGCTCGGCCTGCGTGCACCAGCAGTGGTAGGCACGCCCCGTCTCGCGCAGGTGCCGCGCCACCTCCACGTACACGTCGCCTCGTCTGGACTGCCGGTACGGCCAGTGGGGGCCGCCGACCTCCGGCCCCTCGTCCCAGGTCAGCCCCAACCATCGCAGGGAATCCAGCATCGCGGCATACGACTCCTCGGAGTCGCGCGCCACGTCGGTATCCTCGATCCGGAAGACGAAGGTGCCACCGTAGTGACGGGCGAACGCCCAGTTGAAGAGGGCGGTCCGGATGATGCCCACGTGCGGGTTGCCGGTCGGGGAGGGGCAGAAGCGCACGCGCACGGCTGCCGGGTCGAGGTCGCCCAGCACGGGGTCGACCGGCCCGGCGTCCGGAGCCGCCGCCGTCGGGTCAGTCACGCGAGACCACCTTGTTCGTCAGGGTGCCGATGCCCTCGATGGTGACCGAGACCTCCTCGCCCTCGCGCAGGGGGCCCACCCCCGCCGGCGTGCCGGTGAGGAGGACGTCACCCGGCAGCAGGGTGAAGGCCTGGCTCACGTACGCCACCAGGGCGGCCACGTCGTGCACCATGGCCGAGGTCCGGCCGGCCTGACGCTGCTCGCCGTCGACGTCGCAGGTGACCGCCAGGTCGCCGGTGTCCAGGTCGGTCTCGATCCACGGACCCAGGGGGCAGAAGCTGTCGAAGCCCTTCGCCCGAGCCCACTGACCGTCGCTGCGTTGAAGGTCGCGTGCGGTGACGTCGTTGGCGCAGGTGTAGCCGAGCACGACCTCGGCCGCCCGCTCGCGTAGGACGTCGCGGCACACGCGGCCGATGACCACGGCGAGCTCGGCCTCGTGGTGGACCTCGTTGGACTGGTGGGGCAGCACGATCGCGTCTCCCGGCCCGACCACTGCGGTGTTGGGCTTGAGGAAGAGCAGCGGCTCGGCCGGCACCTCCTGCCCGAGCTCGGCCGCGTGGTCGGCATAGTTGCGACCCACGCCGACGACCTTGCTCCGCGGGATCACGGGCGCCAGCAGCCGGACGTCCGCCAGGGGCACGTGCTCCCCAGTGAGCCGGACGGGGCGGTAGAGCGGGTCTCCCTCGACAAGGGCCACCACCTCGGCCCCGGGCTCGCCGCCGACGACGCCGAACCGGGGGTCGTCCCCCGTCGTGAACCTCGCGATGCGCACTCGGGCAAGGCTACCGAGGCGGGACGGGCGGCCCCCCGCGGCTACGCTCGCCGCGTGGGCACGACCGCTCGTACCGGCCGCCCGGTCGAGCATGTGCTCGCCGAGCGGGACTGGGTCTCGCGCCGCCTCCGGCACGAGACGGCGGTGGACGCCCTGGTCGAGGGGCACCTGGGCCGGCGGCGGGCCGGTGTACGGCACCCCGTCGAGGACTTCCTCTTCACGTACTACACGCACCGCCCCGCGCAGCTGCGGCGCTGGCACCCGGGGGTGGGTGTCGCGCTGGCGGGCGACCCGCCGCACGTCAGGTGGCGCGGCTATGAGCGGGGACCTCGCGGCGTGCGGGTGGCCGCGGCGACGGTCCGGCGCCTGGAGCCAACCGTGCAGTGGGTGCGCGCACTGCTCGCGGCCACGGCAGCGCGACCTCCCCGGCTCGGCTGCTTCGGCATGCACGAGTGGGCGATGGTCTACCGGGCAGGAGCCGAGGGAGTTCGGCACGCTGGCCGGCCCTTGCGCCTCGGCGCGGACGGTACTGACGCGGTCGTCGAGTCCCTGCCGATCGCGTGCTCGCACTTCGACGCCTACCGCTTCTTCACGTCAGAGGCCCGGCCGCTGAACGCCCTCCGGCCGACGCGCGAGGACCAGGCCTCCCAGGAGCAGCCGGGCTGCCTGCACGCGACGATGGATCTCTACAAGTGGTCCTACAAGCTCACCCCTCTGCTGCCCTCGGAACTGGTCCTCGACTGCTTCCGGCTGGCGCGAGAGGTGCGGGAGCTCGACATGCGCGCCAGCCCGTACGACCTGGCCGACCTGAGGTGCCCACCCGTACGGATCGAGACGCCGGCGGGTCGGGCGGAGTACGTCCGCGCGCAGCGCGGCTTCGTCGAGCGCGGCCAAGTCCTGCGAGCGGCCCTCCTGGACCGGATCCTCCACCTGGACGGATGGGACCGGCACGGACGTGTGCACCCCTGAGCCGACCCTCAGGCAGACGTCAGGAGCCGTTGGGCGATGACCTCCCACACGTACGCGCGGGCCTCCCGACGCTGCTCCGCGAGCGTCAGCCGGGGTCGGGCGACCGTCGGCGGCACCGTCCCGGCCGTCCTCAGGAGCGCGAGGACGGCCTCCGGGTCCGCGTCGCCGTGGGAGTAGGCAAGGCTCACATGCGGCCAGACCGGCCCGTCCGGCGTCCGGCCGACGAGCCGCGCCAGCTCGTCCAGCCACGGCGTGGCGGACGCCTCCAGCACGACGCCCTCGGCCACCACCATGACCTGGGAGAAGACGATCGCCCGGGCACCGACCGTGCCCGACCGGCCGAAGACCTCCGCAGCGTGCCGGCGGGCACGGGCGAGAGACACGTCGGCACTGGAGCCGCCGTCGGCCAGCGTCAGGTGCAGCCAGTCGACCGGCACCATGTCGAGCTGTGGGGCCGGCCTCATCGCGCCCTGGAGGGCGGCGACGGTCCGGTGCAGCTCCACGCAGTCCTCGAGCGTCAGGTGCCAGGTGTAGCGACGTGTGCCGTCCGCCGACCGGGCACGTGTCCAGTGCGTGCGCATCCGGGTGACACCCGCTGAGACCCTCATCTCCATCTCACCGGCCACCCGCGTCCCCACCTCACCCTGACATCGGCGCGCCCACCACCACCGTCCCCAGGCCGCCGACTGCCGCCGGGCGACCCACCCGAGGAGCGCCGCTGGCCCTTCGCGGGCGACGAAGCCACCATGGCAGGTCCGACGTGGTGCGGGTCGGCTGGATCGCCGGCCCGTCGCGCGAGTCGACAGGAGGATCGACGTGGACCTCTACCTCATGCAGCACGGCGTGGCGGTGTCCGAGTCGCAGGATCCTGCTCGCCCGCTCACAGAGCCCGGGCGCCATGCTGCGGAACGCGTGACTGCAATGGCCGTAGTGGCAGGCGTTCACGTGGACGCCTGCCTCCACAGCGGCAAGCTACGAGCCGAGCAGACCGCACGCGTGCTCGCCACAGGCCTGCGAATCCCGGCCGTCGAGGCCCGGGGCGACCTGGGCCCGTCCAGCCCGGTCCCGCCGTTCGCGCAGTGGCTCGTCGGCCAGGACGCCAGGGCGTCGCTCGCCGTCGTGGGGCACCTGCCCTTCCTGGACCGCTTGGCCTCGCTGCTGGTCGCCGGTGACGAGGCGGCCCAGGTGGTCCGGTTCCAGAACGCGGGGATGGTGAAGCTCGTCCCGAAGCACGATCTGGCGGGCTTCAGCATCGACTGGGTGCTCGTCCCCGATCTCGCGTCATGAGTGCTGTCCCTCCGCGGTGTCCTGCTGACGTCTCAGGACCGGTGATCAGCCGGTGGGTCGGGGGAGCACCCACCGACGTCCGGCCCCGCAACATGATCCCGGTCCTGAGCCCTCGCCCGATCAGGCCCCGAACGCTCGCGCCAGCAGCTCGGCCCGGCCGTGCACGGACGTCTTCGCGAACACGGCCTTGAGGTGGTCCTGGACGGTGCTCTCGGAGAGAGCGAGCAGGTGGGCGATGTGGCGGGTGTCGGTCCCGGTGGCGAGCTGGTGGACCAGTTGGGTCTCACGCGGACTGAGTGCGAAGCAGCGGGTGAACAGGTCGAGCCGATCGGCCGTTGAGGTCAGCTCGAGGGTGACGGTGATGTCCGGTTCCGATGCCGATGCTCGTGCGGGATCCGTGCCGCGCTCGTCGTCAGCCACACGTCGTCCCCCAGGTGGACGCGGGCCCGGGGCGGGTTCCCGTCGACGCCGGTCTCGACCGCGAGCAGCTGCGCCGCGACGTTGTACGAGCCGGCGGGGACCGCTCGGGCCCCCTCGCGCGGTGGGACGAGCCGCTCCAGGTACCGGTCTGTCTGCGGGGTCCGCGCCCGTACCTCGAGGCGGGGAGACAGCAGGAGCACGACGGGCCCGGGAACCGCGCCCGCCCGGCGCCTCGTCGAGAGGGTGGAGGCCTGCGCGTGCCGCAACGCAGCCGTGACCATCGGCCCGAGCTGACCAAGGAATCGCACCTCGTCCGGGGCGAATGGCAGACCGGGTGCCACACGCCAGAGGTCGAGGAAGCCCCAGCACCCGTACCGTTCCGGAAGACCTGTCCGGTACTTCAGGCCGACCAGGGTCGGCAGCTCCGCCAGGAAGGGGACGTCGGCCAGGGGTGAGGACCCCACCGACGTCTCCGGATCCGTCATGAGCCACGCGTGTGCGTCGAACGGCACGCACCGGCTGACCTGCTCGAGGACCTCGTGACGGAGGGCGCGATCGTCGGCACCGGTTGCGCAGATCGCGGCGATCCGGCGGAGTACCTGCCCCTCGACCGCGCGTCGCGGCACGTCGCGATCGTAGGCCGGCGGCTGCCGGAGGCCCTGGCGACCATGCGGGCTGCAGTGCCCCAGGAAGCAGGGATGCCCCGCCGACGTTCATCACGCCTGCCGTCCGGGGGTGAACACCTCGACCTGGGACCTTGGAGGCAGCCCGACATGACCACCCTGCACATCGAGCACGCCGTGACCGACTACGACACCCGGAAAGCAGCCTTCGACCGGTTCGCCGAGGTCCGTGGCCGCTCGGGAGTGCGCCGACATCGCGTCCAGTCCCCGGTGGACGACCCGGCCGACGATTGCTCACCGGTCGAGATCACCGTGCGGGCGCGGTGCCGCTCCGCGGGAGCATGGGCACACGGTGATCATCACGGCTCCGGCTTGCCCTCGCGGGCAAGATCACCGTGGGCGCACCGTCCCGCCACCCGGGACCCGAGCCACATGCCGATCAGCCGGCGGACAGCCGGCCTCTCCGGCCGCTACGGGGTCATGGCGGCCAGCGTAGGCGCTCCCGAATCCACAGCGAGCACGACGGCAGTCAACCCCACCACGCGCCGCAGCCGCGCGGCCACGCGCTCACCTGCCGCGGGTGGTCCGTCGACGGTGACCCGGACGGTGATGACGCCGTCTGCGTCCACGCGGTAGTCCAAGCCGCTCACCGGGAACGGGTTGGCCACGACCGCCACACGAGCCAGCATGCCGGGACCATGCACCCCCCGACAGGTGACGACGGCGCTCACCGCAGCGGCTCCACACCCGCCCGCAGCAACCCGTAGGTCACCCCGTCACGGAGCGCCTGCCAGGACGCCTCGACGATGTTGGCGCCCACGCCGACCGTCTCCCACGAGGTGGTGCCGTCGCTGGTCTCGACGAGGACGCGGGTGACCGCGTCGGTGCCGTGCGCGGCGTCGAGGATGCGGACCTTGTAGTCGATGAGCTCGAGCTTGCCGATCTCGGGGTGCAGCTGCCCGATCGCCAGCCGCAGCGCGTGGTCGAGCGCGTTGACCGGTCCGTTGCCCTCGCCGGTGGCCACGATCCGCTCGCCGCCGGCACGCAGCTTGACGGTGGCCTCGCTCACCGCCTCCCCGCCCGGCCGCGACTCGGTGATGACCCGCCAGGACTCCACGTCGTAGTAGCTGGGCCGTCGCCCGTCGACCTCTTCGCGCAGCAGCAGCTCGAAGGAAGCGTCGGCCGCCTCGAACGTGTAGCCCGCGGCCTCCAGGTCCTTGACCCGTGCGGTCACCCTCCCGAGCCGCTCACGGTCCTGCGAGAGGTCGAAGCCGAGCTCGCGCCCCTTGAGCTCGATGCTCGCGCGGCCTGCCATGTCCGAGACGAGCATCCGCATGTCGTTGCCGACCCGCTCCGGCCGTACGTGCTGGTAGAGGTCGGGGTCCACCTTGACGGCGCTGGCGTGCAGGCCCGCCTTGTGCGCGAAGGCGCTGGCCCCCACGTACGGCTGGCGGGAGTACGGGACGACGTTGGTCACCTCGGAGACCGCGTGGGCGACCCGGGTGGCTTCGCGCAGGCGGCCGTCGGGCAGGACCTCGCGCCCGAGCTTGAGCTCGAGGTTGGCCACCACCGAGACCAGGTCGGCGTTGCCGGTGCGCTCGCCGTAACCGTTGAGCGTGCCCTGGACGTGGCTGGCACCGGCGTCGACCGCAGCCAGGGAGTTGGCCACGGCGCAGCCGGTGTCGTTGTGGCAGTGGATGCCGACCCGTACGCCGGTCATCGCGTGTGCGTCGGCGACGACCTCGCCCACCCGGTCCGGCAGCGTGCCGCCGTTGGTGTCGCACAGCGCCACCAGCTCGGCACCAGCCTCTGCCGCCGCGTGCAGGACCTCCAACGCGTACGGCCGGTCGGCGGTGTAGCCGTCGAAGAAGTGCTCCGCGTCCAGGAACACCCGGCGTCCCTCCGTCCGGAGCAGCGTCACGGTGTCGCGGACCATGGCGAGGTTCTCCTCCGGCGTGGTGCGCAGGGCCAGCTCGACGTGCCGGGAGTGGCTCTTGGCGACCAGGGTGACGACCGGGGCCTTGCTGTCGAGGAGCGCCCGGACCAGCGGGTCGTCGGCGGCGGCGACCCCGGGCCGACGGGTGGCTCCGAAGGCGGCGAGGGTGGCATACCGCAGGTCGAGCTCGTCGGCCGCGCGGCAGAAGAACTCCGTGTCCTTGGGGTTGGCGCCGGGCCACCCGCCCTCGATGAAGCCCACGCCCAGCTCGTCGAGGTGCCGGGCGATGGCGAGCTTGTCACCCACGGAGAGGCTGAGGCCCTCCTGCTGGGCGCCGTCGCGCAGCGTGGTGTCGTAGACGTGGAGCTCGTCGGTCGTCATCGTCCCGCTCGTCTCGTGGGGTGGGTGGGTGCCTTCGGCAACGAAAAAGACCCCTCGCGGGTGCGAAGGGTCTGCGCGCCGGGGGCTGGTGTCGGAGTCAGCCGGCTCGGCGCGCCTCGGTAATGATCAGGACGCTGGTCATCCCGGGGATGGTGGCACAGCCGCTCGCCTCGTGAACAGGCCTGCCCGCATCGTGGACAGCCGTCACAGCGCCGCTGCTGCGACCCGGAGGTCCGCCACAAGCCCCGCGTACGCCGCGTCGCGGTCGTCGGCGCGAAGCACGGCCGACGGGTGCAGCGTCGCCAGAGCCTCACCGTCCTGACCCGCGAAGTCCTCCGGTTGTCGTGCGGACGCCGGCCAGTCCCGCAGCTGCCCACGCTCCTTGGTGACTCGGAAGGACGGCCCGAACAGCGCCTTGGCGGCCGTGGCACCCAGGGCGACGACTACACGGGGGCGGAGGACGGCCATCTCGGCGACGAGCCAGGGCCGGCACGCCGTGATCTCCGCTGCGTCCGGTGTCGCGTGGATGCGGCGCTTGCCGGGACCGGCGATGCGGAACTTGAAGTGCTTGACGGCGTTGGTGAGGTAGGCATCCGCGCGGTCGACGCCCGCATCGGCCAGCGCCCGGTCGAGCACCCGCCCGGCTGGGCCGACGAACGGCTCGCCCCTCCGGTCCTCCTGGTCCCCCGGCTGCTCTCCCACGAGGATCACCCTCGCGGTCGGCGGACCCGCCCCGAGCACCCCCCGGGTGGCGCCGCGGTAGAGGTCACAACCGCGACAGCCGTCGACGGCTGCCTTCAGCACGTCGAGATCGCGGGTCTCCGGGACGTACGGGGCGGCGCCGGCCGCAGCTGGGGGCATGGATGTCGGTCTACCCCGGCGCGGGGGAGCCACGCCCCGCCGGCGCCCGGATCAGGTGATCCGGTGCATCCAGCCGTGGAGGTCCTCGGAGCGGCCGTACTGGATGTCCAGCAGGGACCGGCGGATCGTGCTCGTCACCGGCCCGGGTTCGTCGCCGGCCATCAGCAGCTCGCCCCCGTTCCAGGCCAGCCTGCCGATCGGGGTGACCACGGCGGCGGTCCCGCAGGCGAAGACCTCGGTGATCCGACCGGTGCGGACGCCGTCGCGCCACTCGTCGATCTCGACCTTGCGTTCTTCCACCTTGAAGCCGAGATCACCGGCCAGCTGCAGGATCGACCCTCGGGTCACGCCCTCGAGGATCGTCCCGGTCAGCTCGGGCGTGACGATCGACCCGTCGTCGTGGACGAAGTAGAGGTTCATACCGCCGAGCTCCTCGACCCAGCGGCGCTCGACCGCGTCGAGGAAGCACACCTGGTCGCAGCCGTGCTCCAGCGCCTCCTGCTGCGGCAGCAGGCTCGCGGCGTAGTTGCCGGCGCACTTGGCCGCCCCCGTACCGCCGGGGGCCGCCCGGGTGTAGTCGCGGGAGAGCCAGATCGAGACCGGCTTGACGCCCTTGGCGAAGTAGGCGCCGGCCGGCGAGGCGATCAGGCAGTAGGTGACCTGCTTGGCCGGACGCACGCCGAGGAAGCTCTCGGACGCAAACATGAAGGGACGCAGGTACAGGCTGGCCTCGCCGCCGGTGGGCACCCACTCCCGGTCGGTCCGGACGAGCACGTCGATGGAGGCCAGGAAGTCCTCGGCGGGCAGCTCGGGCAGGGCCAGCCGCCGCGCGCTGCGGGCGAACCGGGCGGCGTTCTGGTCCGGCCGGAAGGTCCAGACCGATCCGTCGGCGTGCCGGTAGGCCTTGAGTCCCTCGAAGATCGACTGTGCGTAGTGCAGGACCGCCGTCGCCGGATCGAGTGGGATCGACGCGTAGGGCCGCACGGCGGCGTCGTGCCACCCCGCGGCGGGCGTCCAGGTCGCCGTCACCATGTGGTCGGTGAAGGTCACCCCGAACCCAGGATCGGCGAGCACCGCCGCCCGCTCGTCATCGGGCACCGGCCGCTCGTTGCGCTGGATGGCGAAATCGAGGCGGCCGGTGGACGTGGGCATGGAGGGCCTCCAGGGGTCCCTGACGGGCGGGCACGGGTGCTAGGACGTCAAAGCAGACGCTACCAGCGCCGCCACCGTCGGCCCGGGGCCGGAACCGAGCGGTCAGGAGAGGGTCTCGACGGCCGGTGGCTGCTCCACGGTGCGCGGTGCTGCCGCGAGTTCCCCTGCCAGGGCTGCGAAGGGCAGCAGGAGTGCCAGGTTGAACAGTGCGGCGGGGGTGGCTTCCGACCCGATCAGGACCGATCCCAGCCAGAGCAGAAGCCCTGTTGCGGCCCACCAGGGCAGTGTGTGGGCTCGCCACATCCCGATCCCGAGGATGACGGGCGTGACCAGCGCTCCGATCAGGAACATCAGCAACGCGGCCACCGAGAGCGGGTCGGACCCTGCCTGGGCAAGCAGACGGGCCGTCGATTCGTGGTCGGGGATGCCGGCCATGTCGGCGAGGGCTTGGTAGTAGAAGGCGTGGTGCATGCTCAGTCCGACGATGGACACTGCGGCGGTCACTCCGGCGAGCGTGGCGATCCAGGGGCGGGTCCGGTGGATGACGATGACGGCCGCGACGAGCGCCCCGGTCCAGGTGAGGATGAAGGCGAGGTCGAGCCAGGCCGCGAGGCGCCAGAGCCCGATGTGGGCGGTCACGGCGTCCAGCTGGGACATGACGTCCCGGTAGGTGTCCTCGCTTTCGACCCGGCTGTTCTCCACCTCGAGGCGGGCCAGTTCGGAGGCGGTCAGCAGGGCTGGAGCTGCCAGCAGGCACGTGGTCAGCAGGCCGCGCTGGAGCCGCGCGGCCGAGGCCGGGTGCGCTGCTGTCTTGTGTGTGACTGCGCTGTTCATGTCGTCCTCCCGGGCACTTGGTCCTGGTCCCGACTCGGCCGCACGAGCCGGGTCGCGTGGGGACGGTAGGCCCGCTCGACCGCGGCGGCGTCAGCGTGACCGCGTCATCGTCTCCGCGTGTGCGCTGACCCGGGGCGTGGCCGGTTCAGCGTCGAAGCTGATGCCAGTCGGTCGGCGGCGCTCTAGCGTGGGAGGCGTGCCGGGTCGGCTGCGCGGGCGGTGGTCGCGGGTGGTGGCCGGTCGGCTCACCCGCGAGGACCGGGTCGACGCCGCGCTTGCCGTCCTGATGGCGGCGGTGTCCACCATCGCGACCCTCGCCGGCAACTACGACGAGGGGCCGGCATGGCTGGCTGTGGTCACCGGCCTGCTGCTCACCCTGCCGCTGGCGGTGCGGCGGCGGTTCCCCGCCGGCGTCTTCAGCTTCGTGCTGCTGATGATCGTGCTCGGATCCGCGCTTCTCGGGTCGACCGAGGGGGTTGGTGTCTTCTTCGGCCTGCTGGTCAGCACCTACACCCTGGCCGCGCACCGCCCGCTCCGGGTGGCGGTGACCGGGCTGCTGGTGTTCGTACCGGTGATGGCGTTCGCCGGCTGGCGCGACAGCGGTGACCCGCTCGAGGACCTCCCGTTCATCGTCGGTCTGGTCGGTGGTTTCTGGGTTGCCGGTCGGGTGGTCTGGTCACGTCAACGGCTGGTCGAGCAGCTCCAGACCCAGGCCGCGGAGCTGGAGCGTGGGCGCGCCGCCGAGGCGCGGGCCGTCGCAGCGGAGGAACGCGCCCGCATCGCCCGTGATGTGCACGACGTGGTGGCGCACAGCGTCAGCGTGATGGTCGTGCAGGCCGAGGCGGGCGAGGCGCTGTTACCGGACGCCGAACGGTCAGGCCAGGCGCTGCGCGCGATCCAGGACACCGGGCGGGCCACGCTCGGCGAGCTGCGCCACCTGCTCGGCGTCCTGGAGGGCGAGAGTACAGGCGACCTGTGGCGACAGCCCTCGCGTCAGCCACGGCCACGGCTGCGCGACGCCGGCCGGCTCGCCGAGCAGATGCGCAGAGCCGGGCTCGATGTACGGCTGCGCATCGAAGGCCCCACTGCCGAGATCCCGCCCGGTGTCGACCTCGCCGCCTACCGGGTGCTGCAGGAAGCCTTGACCAACGCGGTGCGGCACGCCGGGCGGACGACGGTGGAGGCAACCGTGCGGGTTCGACCCGACGAGGTGCTGGTGGAGGTGGTCGACCAGGGCAGCGGCGACAGCTCGGGCATCCGACCCGGGACGACCCGTGGCGGGCGCGGGCTGATCGGGATGCGCGAGCGGGTCACCCTCTACGGCGGTGAGGTCGAGTCGGGCCCGACCGAATCGGGATTCCGGGTCCGAGCCCGCATCCCGGTGGGCCCCGCGATGAGCCCGCCATGACCGTGCGCGTGCTGGTCGCCGACGACCAGGAGCTGGTCCGCGTCGGGTTCGCCGCGGTGCTCGGCACCCAGCCCGACTTCGAGGTCGTCGCCGAGGCAGCTACCGGGCGGGAGGCGGTCGACCTCGTGCGGGCCCACCGCCCGGATGTGGTGCTCATGGATGTGCGCATGCCCGGCCTGGACGGCATCGCCGCCACCGCCGAGATCTGCCGCGACCCGCACACCAGCACGCGGGTGTTGATCCTCACGACCTTCGACCTCGACGAGTACGTGCTGGCCGCGCTGCGCGCCGGCGCGAGCGGCTTCCTGCTCAAGGACACCCCGCGCAACGGCCTCTACGCCGCAGTACGCACCGTCGCAGCCGGCGACGCCCTGCTGGCGCCGAGCGTGACGCGCCGGCTCATCGAGCACCACCTCCGCCTCACCCAGCCATCCGCCGAGCTCCGACGCAGAGCTCACCGGCTGACGCAACGAGAACGGGACGTACTCACCCTCCTTGCCCGCGGGCTGTCCAACACCGAGGTCGCCGAACGTCTCCACCTCGCAGAGGCAACGGTGCGCACACACATCGGGCACCTGTTCGCCAAGATCGGCGCCCGAGACCGCGCCCAGGCCGTGGTGTTCGCCTACGAAGCCGGCATCGTCCACGCCGGCGAGCCGACCCCGTGATCCGAAGGACCACCGAGGGGCCGCCCGGGCGACGAGGGCCGATGGGCCCTCGTGTCCGGCCCCGGACGGTGGTAATCGATTCGACAGCCGCAGCCGTGCGGCACAGACACACCGAGGTCGGTCAGGCGGTTCGTGTGTGAAGGGAGATGTCCGTGCGTCTCGCGTCGCTGGTCGGCAGCGGAGACAAGATCGCGCTGTTGATGTCGCCGTTCGTGGTGGTCGGCGTGCTGCTGAACGTGATGTTTCCCGCCGCGTTCGACGTGGGCGGACCACCGAAGGCCCTGCAGCTCGTGTCCATGCTCGTTCTGGCCGCGGGCGTCGCGGTCTGGCTCTGGACGGTGGTCCTGATCCTCCGGGAGGTCCCGCGGGGGGAACTGATCACGGCCGGCCCGTACGCAGTCGTCAAGCACCCGCTCTACACGGGCGTGGCCTTGCTGGTGCTGCCCTGGGCCGGCTTCCTCCTCGACACGTGGCTCGGGGCCCTGCTCGGAGCGGTCCTGTACGTGGCCTCCAGGTTGTTCGCGGGCGAGGAAGAGGCCGAGCTGGCCAGCACCTTCGGCGACCGCTGGTGCCGGTACGCCACGGCGGTGAAGGTCCCGTGGCTGTGACGTCCCCGCCGGCGTCGTCACCGTCGATGATCGTCCCCGCGTGCGGTGCGCGCTCAGCGCTTGATGACCACCTTGAGCGCCTTGGTCTGGGCGGCCCGACCGAAGGTGTCGTAGGCGTCGATGATCGCGTCGAAGGTGAAGGTGTGGGTGGCGAAGCGCTCCGCCGGGATCTTGTGCTGAGCGACCAGCTTGAGCAGCATCGGGGTGGTCGACGTGCTCACCAGTCCCATCGTGATCGACAGGTCCTGGATCCACAGGTCCTGCAGCGGCAGCTCGACAGGCGCCCCGTGCACGCCCACGTTGGCCACCGAACCGCCCGGTCGGACCAGGTCGCAGCAGGCACGGAACGTCGCGGGGATCCCGACCGCCTCGATGGCCACGTCCACACCCAGCCCGTCGGTCATCGCCCGTACCTGGTCGGCCCAGTCCACGTCACCGCTGTCGACCGCGTCGGTGGCGCCCATCAGCTTGGCCTGCTCCAGACGGTTGGCGTCCAGGTCGAGCGCGATGATCCGCGACGCGCCGTACAGGGTCGCCGTCATCATCGCCGCCAACCCGACCGGGCCCGCCCCGACCACCGCGACGACGTCGCCCGGCTTGACCCGGCCGTAGCGCACGCCGATCTCGAACCCGGTCGGCAGGATGTCCGAGAGCATGACCGCCGCCTCGTCGCTCACCCCGTCGGGCAGCTGGTAGACCGAGTTGTCCGCGAAGGGCACCCGGACCAGCTCGGCCTGCGTGCCGTCGATGAGGTGCCCGAAGATCCAGCCGATACCGCTGGCGCCCTCGTCGGCCAGACAGTGCGCGTACAGGCCCTGGTGGCAGTAGGAGCAGGCCCCGCACGCACTGATGCAGGACAGGATGACACGGTCACCAACCGAGACCGTGGACACCGCCGACCCCACCTCGACGACGGTCCCCACGCCCTCGTGGCCGAGGATGCGGCCGTCGGTGACGGCGGGAACATCCCCTTTGAGGATGTGCAGGTCCGTACCGCAGATGGTCGTCGTGTCCATCCGCACGATGACGTCGGTCGGCTTCTGGATCACCGGATCGGGGACTACCTCCAACGCCTTGCTGCCCGGACCGTGGTAGACGACGGCTCTCATGCCCGCACCTCCTCGCCAATGGGCCGGCGCTCGAGCCGGCCCCTGTCGCTCCCAATCTCCCCCCGACCCAGCCGGCGGCCAAGAGGCTCACAGGCCCCCATCACGCAACGTCTCACCGCACCCCTGGTTCGTTCGCGACACGTCGCCCTGCGGCGATCGGATGCGCAGGGCGGTGAGACAGAATCGGGTCGCGGGGCACGACCGACTCCGAGGGCGTAGATGTTCTGTCCGCAGTGCGGCACCGACGTGGGGCAGGCTGGGTTCTGTCCGGCTTGTGGTTCCCCTGTGCCCGGTGAGGGCGCAGCCTCGCGCGGTCGGCACGTCGGGTCCGCAGGCCGGTACAGGTCCGTAGCCCCCATCGCACTGGCAGGCGCAGCCGTGGGCGTCGTGATCGTGCTGATCGCCGTGATCATGGTCATGTTGCGAGAGGACGGCGAGCGAGAGGACGGCGATGTCGCCGCCCGCGGCGGCTCCTCTCCCACCGCGGAGCCGAGCCCGTCCGCCACACCGCAGACCGCCACCCAAGAGGCTGCGGTGCAGCCGTCGGCCACGCCAACTGGCGAAGGCCGGGACGTCCGTACGTTGCCCACAGGACTGTTCTGCCGCGACCTGGACGCCCAGGGATACTCCTATACCGCCGCAGTCGAATACTGGCGACTGCACGGCGAGCCGAACCAGATGGACGCCGACGGCAACGGGATCCCTTGCGAGACGGTGTACCCGGGCGCTGATGTGGCCGCCTACTGGCAGCCGCAGGACCTGCCGCTGGCCGGTGACCCACCACCGGGACTGTTCTGCCGCGACCTGTACGCGCGGGGGTTCACCTACCCCGAAGCGGTGGCCTACTGGTGGTCCGACGGAGCGCCAGGCCGCATGGACGCCGACTCCGACGGGATTCCCTGCGAGACCGTCTACCCCGCCGAGGGCGTCAACGCGTTCTGGGTCCCGTGACCGCACCAGGATCCGAGATCCGGGCGGCGAGGGCATCGCCCACCTCGGCCGTACGACGGTGGGCGCTGCCGCGGCTGGCGAGGTCGTCGGCCACGGCGGCCTCGATCCGCGCGGCCTCGCCAGGCATGCCCAGGTGGTCCAGGAGCAAGGCCACGGAGAGCACCGTGGCCGTGGGGTCGGCGATCCCCTGCCCGGCGATGTCCGGGGCGGAGCCGTGCACGGGCTCGAACATCGACGGCGCCGTGCGGTCTGGGTTGACGTTGCCGCTGGCGGCCAGCCCGATCCCGCCCGTGACCGCGGCCGCGAGGTCGGTGAGGATGTCGCCGAAGAGGTTGTCCGTCACGACCACGTCGAAGCGTGCGGGGTCCTGCACGAGGGACATCGTGGCGGCGTCGACGTGCAGGTAGTCCACCGCCACGTCGGGGTGCTCCGCGGCGACGGCCTCGACCGTGCGCCTCCAGAGGTGGCCCGCGTGGACCAGCACGTTGTGCTTGTGCACCAGGGTGAGGCGCCGTCGGGGGCGTCGCTCGGCGCGCGCGAACGCATCCCGGACCACCCGCTCGACGCCGAACGCCGTGTTGACGCTCACCTCCGTGGCCACCTCGTGGGGGGTCCCCACGCGCAGGGCGCCGCCGTTGCCCACGTACGGGCCTTCGGTGCCCTCCCGGACGACGACGAAGTCGACGTCCCCAGGGTCACGCAGCGGGGTGGCCACTCCGGGATAGAGCCGGGACGGGCGCAGGTTGACGTACTGCTCCAGCTCGAAGCGCAGCCTGAGCAGCAGCCCGCGCTCGAGGACCCCGGACGGGACCCCCGGGTCACCCACCGCGCCGAGCAGGATCGCGTCGTGCTGTCTCAGCTCGGTCAGCACGGCGTCGGGCAGGGTCTCCCCGGTGGCGTGCCAGCGGCGCGCTCCCAGGTCGTACGGGGTGGTCTCGACCTTCGTGTCACTGCCGGCCAGGGCGGCGTCGAGGACCCTGAGCCCCTCGGTGACGACCTCGGGGCCGATGCCGTCCCCTGGGACGACGGCCAGCCGGATGCTGCGCGTCATGGGCGGCAAGCGTAGGACAGCCGTCTCACGAAGCGACCACCCCGTCCCGGATCGCGGGACAGGGCGGTCGCAGGCCGCGCCGGTCGGGGGTCAGTGACCGGTCTCGCCGCCGTTGTCACGTCGGTCCATGGCCTCCTGCAGGGCGTTGCGGGCGCTGCTGGGACGGCTCTCGCTCATGGTGATGCTCCATTGCTGGTCCGGTTCTTCGACGGGGGTGGCTCAGTGCGTACCGACGACGGCGGAGAGGAACGCGCGCGCGCACGCCTCCACCACGTCGGTCGACGAGGCTCGGACGGTGATCCGGCGGCTGCCGACCTGGACGTCCAGCTCGACCTCCCCGACGGCCTCGCTGCCGGGTCCGATCGCGTAGGCGCGGAAGCCCATGACTCGTCCCTCGACGCCGCAGGCCTGCGACACGGCGTGGCAGGCGGCGTCGATGAGGCCGGTCCCGGTTCCCTCGGCCTCGACCGACTCCTCGGCGCGGGACAGGTGCACGCGGGCACGCGGTCCCACGTCGGTGCCGCCGGCGTAGGCGATCCAGTCGAGGTGCCAGGAGTCGAGGTGCTCGTCCTGGGAGGTGGCTGTCGTCACTGCAGGGTCCTCGTCGCGGGGGCGAAGGCCGGCGGTCACGCCGAACACCGCGACGGGGAGCCGGCCCTATCGGGTCCCGTCGCGGCGGCTAAGAATGCGTACCTGCCACTGCATGACGAGGGGAGGCTACTCCGCGGTACCGAGCGTGTCTCGCGGTTTCGCTCGGCCGTCTCACGATCCGAGACCCCGACGGCGAACGACCGCGTCGCGCCGGATGCCCTGCTGTGGCACGACGTCGTACGGTGGTGCGCGATGAGACGGATCCCGCGCGCCACCACGGTCGCGGCCGCGCTGGCGGGCGCGGTCGTGACCGCCGCGGCTGCGGCGGCGGTGGTCGTCGGCGCGGAGGATGCTCCCCCCGACCCCGCGGCGGCGGCACCGTCTGCGGCACCTGAGCCCGCCGACTGGCCGGACCCGGTGCGGATTCCGGTCGGGGCTCGCCTGCTCCCCAACCTCACCAGCCTTCCGGCCGAGGACGTCTCGCTGGAGGTGGTGGACGGCGCGCGCGGACTGCGGTTCGCCGGCATCCTGGCCAACCCGGGGGGCGCCCCGCTCGAGGTCGTGCCGGAGCCCGGCCGGACCTGCCCCGAGGAGCAGCGGCACGTGAGCCAGGTCTTCTTCCACGACGTGGACGGCGACGGTCGGTACGACCGGTCGGTCGACACGAGGACGAGCACCAGGCCGCTCGGCTGCATGCTGTTCCACCCCGACCACGACCACTGGCACGTCGACTCCAGTGCCCGCTACGCCCTGACGCGCCCCGGCGAGGGCGTCCCGGTCGTGTCGCAGGACAAGGTCAGCTTCTGCCTGCGGGACAACCGGACACTCGGCACGGACGTGGCCGAGCCCACGGACGTGGCCGAGCCAGCGGAGTACTACGGGGAGTGCGAGCGGGACACGCGGCAGGGCATCTCGGCGGGATGGGCCGACGTCTACCGGGCGACGCTGCCCTCCCAGAAGCTCGAGCTTCCGGCGGAACTGCCGGACGGCACCTACTGCCTACACACCGCGGCTGACCCCTACGACCTGGTGCTGGAGTCCGACGAGACCGACAACGCCTCCGTGGTCGCGGTGGCGCTGTCCGGGGACACCGCCACCGCCGCGGGCGCCGCCCCCTGCGGCTGACCGCCCCCGGCCCTCCACCGCCGTCACGAGCTCCTGCCCAGCCCCGAGCGCGGACGACCCCTCAGGACCACGAAGGCGACCGCCAGCCAGAGCAGCGGCCACGGCGCGCCGCCGGCAGCCACCGCGACGATCGCGAGTACGACGGCCAGGAGGACGAACAACCCGACCCATCGACCGGGGAGCCCTGCCCACCCGGAGCAGCCATGGGCGGCCGGCCGGCCTCCGTACGGGGTCGGGTTCGCCCCCGACCAGGCTCCGTGCAGGCCCTGCCACCGCTGGTCGGGCCGGGTGCGACGGGCGGGCCGGACGACCTCGACCGCCGCGTCGTCGGGTGGCAGGTCGGCGGTCAGCGGTACGAGCTCGTCGACGTAGGTCGCGGCGAACGCCGCATCCAGCCGTTCGCCGAACTCGTCGAGGCCGATGCGCCCCTCGGCATGGGCGGTGCGCAGCGCTCCGGCGACCTGCTCGCGGTCGACGTCTCCGGCCCGCCACCGAGCGGGAGTGCTCATGTCGCGGCCCGGCCGGTGTCGTCGGCGGACCCGTCCTCCGACGCGTCGTCGTCATCGGGGGCGTCCTCAGCGAGCAGGAGGTAGAGCTCGCGGCGCGTGCGCTCGAGCAGCTCGGTGGCCGCCCGCCGCTGCGCCTCGGAGCCGGCCGACGCGACCTGGACGGCCGCACCACCGACCTGGAAGAGCACCTCGCCGAGCTCGCGGATGCCGCCACCGACCGGCTCGGTGTCGTCGCTCCAGAGCCCCGCGAAGTCCGACGCCCGCTCGGCCGCGAGCCTCCGGCCCTCGTCGGTGAGGCGGAACACCCGGCGACCCTCGGCGTCCTCGGCGCGGACGAGGCCCTCGTCCTCGAGCTGGGCCAGTGTCGGGTAGACCGAGCCGGGACTCGGCCGCCAGCGGCCCTCGCTGCGGGTCGTGATCTCCTGGATCAGCTGGTAGCCGTGCATCGGCTCCTCGGCCAGCAGTCCGACGATCGCCAACCGGACGTCCCCGCGCCCGCGTGACCCTCGCCGGTGCCCGTGGCCGCGCCAGGCCCCTCCCCCGAAGACGTCGAAGGGCTGACCCCACGGCGATCCGGGCCGGGCCCACGGCGGTGGCCCGCCCCAGCCCCGGCCGCCACGGCCGTGGCCGCCCCAACCGTGGCCCGTCCGGGCGCCCATCGCGGCCCCGATCAGGTCCCGCAGCGCGGCCGAGCCGGCCCACTGCCCGAGGGGCGGGCACCCCGCCCCGGAGAACGTCGTCATGGCCGACCTCCCGTGTGACGTGTCGCGATGCCTCGACGATATATC
>DASTQL010000230.1:0-5335 GCA_035761805.1 Jiangellales bacterium
TCCGGATGCCTGCAGGGCGGCCACCGAGGGCTCGACCCGGTACCTGAGCACGGTGTACGACTGTGCCCGGACGTCGTCGTCCGGGGACACCACGTCCAGCGTCTCGACGACGTAGCGCCAGTCGCCGTCGATCGTGACCTCGGCCGCCGGGTAGGGCATGGGCAGCCAGCGCGAGGCGTAGTTCTCGGACACCTCGATGTCGTAGCTGTCGACCTCCGCAGGAGGGTTCTCGAGGCCGGGCGGCGCGGGCATGCCCTCCTCGACCCGCTGCGACTCCGGGACGCGCCGGTCCGAGGTGCGCCATGTCGCGCCGTCGAAGGTGTCGAGGGTGACGATGCGGATGTACGGCGGTGACGGCGCGTCCGTCTGGTACGTGAGCAGCTCCACGTTGTCCGGGCGGACCAGGTCGCGGTGCAGGTCGACGATGGGGTTGTCGGTCCGGATGGTCCGGCCCTGACCGGCACCGCTGCCACCCCTGCCGAGCAACCCGTCCTCGACGAGGGGCAGGACCGCGGGCACCAGCAGCGCGGCGGCGATCGCGAGGGCGCCGACCCGACGGCCGTTGCGTGCCAGCGAGTCCGTCTCAGGTTCGCCGATGGCGCGCCGCGTGGTCGCGCCCACGGCCCGGCCCCATCGCGCCACGCGGGTCCGGCTCTCGGCGACGAGCAGCGCCAGGTACCCGGCCGCCGGGGGGACGAACCACAGCGCCGCCAGCCCGTCCGGGACGACAGCTGCCGGCACGGCGTAGACGGTGGCGATCGGCACGCCCGCCCACGGCGCCCGGCGCAGGGTGACGGCGAGCAGGTCGACGGCGACCGCGACGAGTCCCACGCCACCGACGACCAGGAGCAGGATCCCGCGGTCGACGGGGACGGGTGGCGCGAACGTCAGCACCGCCTCCCAGCCCTCGACCGCGACGGTCGCCAGGCGATCGGCCCACTCGAGGGTCGGCAGGAAGCCGAGGCGGGCGACGTCGCCCGCCACCAGTACCCCGAGCCAGAGCGTGACCACGACGAGCTGCGCCAGGGGGATCAGGGCCCTCGGGAGGCCGGCCCGTCGGGCGACCGAGCCGGTCCCCGTGATCAGCGCCACCACGACCGCCGCCGGGACCAGCCAGGACCCACCGCGGGTCACCGCCAGGAGCGGCAGGGCGGCCAGCAGGGACGCGACGCCTGCGGTGACGGCCATGCGCGTGCTGCCGGTCACGCCGCACCTCCCGTCACGGCGGTCGGGCTCGTGGCCCCCAGGCTGAGCCGCTCCCACACCAGCGGGAGGAGGTCCTGGCGGCCCGCGACCACGACCCGCCACCCCGCGCGGCGCAGTACCGCCGCGGCGTGCTCCAGCTCGCGGCGCTCCTCCGCCCGCAGCCGCCCCGGGAGCGACGTCCAGGTCGAGACGTCGAGCAGGACGGCCAGGGCCGCGGTGGATCCATGCCGGAGACCGGCCACGACGGCCGCCTCGTCCGGGTGCAGCCGACCCAGCACGGCCACGAGAAGCCCGGTGGCCGACCCCGCCCCGGTGAGCAGGTCCGGCCAGCGCCCCACCGACGCCTGCTGCTGGGGGTCGACCACCGCCAGCGCCTCCAGGACGACGCCCTCGGCACTCCCCGGGCCCTCCCCGGGGTCGTGCCACTCGGAGCTCACCGACCCACCGGCGTCCGTCAGCAACCGGACCGCGTAGCCGCGGCTGAGCAGGTGGGTGGCCGCGGACGCCGTCGCGGTGACCGCCCACTCGAAGGACGAGGTCGGGCCGTGCCCGGTGTGCCCACGGCTGCGGCTGTCGAGCAGGAGGGTGGCGCGGCTCTGCCACGGCTGCTCCTCGCGGCGGACCATGAGCTCGCCGTGGTGCGCGGTGGCGCGCCAGTGCACGCGGCGCATGTCGTCGCCGTGCCGGTAGGACCGGATGGTGGCGTCCTCCTCGCCGGCGGCCGCGACCGAGCGGGGCCGACTCTCGCCGCTGCCGCTCCACTCACCGGGCAGGCGCACCGGCGGCAGCTGGACCACGTGGGGAGTGACCACGAGCGCTGCCCTCTCGCTGAAGGCGCGCCGGACCTCGACCAGCCCGAAGGGGTCGGTCAGCCGCACGATGAGCGGGCCGATGTCGTAACGGCCCCGCACGTCGGCCCGCACGGTGTATCGGACTTCACGCCGGAAGCGCGACCACACGTGGTCCAGCACGAAGCGGGGTCGGGTCCCCAGCACGTACGGGAGGGTGTCCTCGATCAGCAGCACGCCGGTCGGGATCCGGGCCAGGTTCTGCAGCGCCAGCCGCACGGTCGCGGGTTCTCCCACCGGGACCCGCGCGGGGTCCAGGGAGCGGGCTGCGGCGATCCGGACCCGGCTGCGGAGCACGACCGCGAGGCCGACCAGCGGGAGGGCCGCGAGCAGCACCCCGACCCGGAGGAGGTCGCGCTGCCCCAGCAGGAGCGCGGCCATGGCGGCCGCGATGCCGGCCGCGAGGAAGGCCGAGCCACGACGCGTGAGGCCTGACAGTGCCGCGCGCACGCGGGACTCATCCCCTCCGGGTGCGGCCCGGTGCGGGGGCCGGCGGTTCGGGGACGGGCAGCGTGGCGACGATCTCGGCGACGACCTCCGACGCCCGTCGACGGCCGATCTGCGCCTCGGCGGTGGTGAGCAAGCGGTGAGCGAGGACCGGCACTGCGAGCTCCTGCACGTCGTCGGGCAGGACGTAGTCACGGCCGTGCAGAGCCGCCCACGCGCGGGCGGACCGCACCAGGTGCAGGGTGGCGCGCGGCGAGGCGCCCAGGCGCAGGTCCGGCGACCGGCGGGTCGCGGTCACGAGGTCCACGACGTACTGCTTGACCGAGGCGGACACGTGGACCTGCCGCACCACCTCGACGAGCTTGGCCACGCGTGAGGCATCGGTGACGGGCGACACGGTCTCCAGGGCAGGCGCACTGCCGTGCGTGTCGATCATGTCCATCTCGGCCGCCGGCGCGGGGTAGCCCATGGCCAGCCTGATCATGAAGCGGTCACGCTGCGCCTCGGGGAGGGGGTACGTCCCCTCCATCTCGACCGGGTTCTGCGTGGCGATGACGATGAAGGGTGGCGCCAGCTCGTACGTGGTGCCGTCGACCGTGACCTGCCGCTCCTCCATGCACTCCAACAGGGCGGACTGGGTCTTGGGCGAGGCGCGGTTGATCTCGTCCCCGACCACGACGTTGGCGAAGACGCCGCCCGGCTTGAACTCGAACTGCCTGCTGGCCTGGTCGAAGACCGACACACCGGTGACGTCGCTGGGCATCAGGTCGGGTGTGAACTGGATCCGGCGCACGGTGCAGTCGATCGACCTGGCCAGGGCCTTGGCCAGCATGGTCTTGCCGACACCGGGGACGTCCTCGACGAGGAGGTGACCCTCGGCGAGCACGGCCGTCAGGGCGAGCCGGACCACCTCGGGCTTGCCCTCGATCACCATCTCGACGGCCTCCTGGACGCGCCGGGTCGTCTCGGCGAGGTCGGCCAGGCCGAGCGTCGTGCCGTCGGCACGGTCGGACGTCGTGGACTGGTAGGTCACTCGGCTCCTCCTGCGGCGGACCGGTCGGCTCCCCCGAGTCTCGCAAACCACATGGGCCTGCGCAGACCAGTGTCCGCCCTCGCGGCCGCCGCTGCCGCCCGTCGACCGGGCAAACGAGGGCACCAGGGGGTCGGTTCCCCGCCCGGAAACGGGGCCTTGGCGGGAATGATCGCCGCGTGGTGGAGCGCGGGTGGGGGAGAGTGGGGTATAGTGGCGCGTGGTGGAGCAGGGGGGTCGACCCGTGGTGGTCCTCGGCCGGGAGGTGGTGCCGTGTTCCTCGGCACCCACACGCCCCGCCTGGACGACAAGGGCCGGCTCTTCCTCCCCGCGAAGTTCCGGGACCAGCTCGCGGAGGGCGTCGTGATCACCAGGGGCCAGGACCACTGCCTCTACGTGTGGCCACGTACGGACTTCCTGCGCATCACGGAACAGCTACGCAGCGCACCCTTCACCCACCGGGGAGCCCGCGAGCTGACCCGGATGCTCGCCGCGGGGGCGTCCGACGAGGTGCCGGACAGGCAGGGCCGGGTCACCATCCCGGCCGCGCTGCGCGACTACGCCGGCCTGCGCCGCGACTGCGCAGTGGTGGGGGCGATGACGCGACTGGAGATCTGGGACGCCGAGACCTGGGACGCGTACCAGGCCGAGAAGGAGCCCGTGTTCGCCGACATCTCCGAGGAGGTCTTCCCGGGGCTCGTCTGACCGCCCCACCACCAGGCAGGTCGTCCGTACGGCGAGGTCTCGGCCCGCTCACCGCTCCTGGCGCCCCTTCCCCGACGCCAGGCCGACCGAGCGGGCGGGGACCTGGCCGGACGGGCGGGCCCGACAGGTACCGACAGGAGAAGCCGAGCAGGAGGTCGAGATGGGTGGGGCGGCGGGCGGGGGTGGCCGGCACCGCACGCTGCCGCCGCCCTGGGGCCGTCGGCCGAGGCTCGGCCCGCCCGGGTCCGTCCGCTCCGAGGCAGGCGCCCGGGCCGCCGTCGTCGCCGTCTCCCTGGCACTGTCGCTGGGTCTGTCCGCCCTGCTTCGGCTCGTGCTCGCGGTGGTGGGCTGACGTGGAGGGTCCCCGCCACGTGCCGGTGCTCCTGGACCGGGTCGTCTCGCTCCTGGAGCCGGCCCTGACCGAGCCGGGCGCGGTCGCCGTCGACGCCACCCTGGGCTTGGCCGGACATGCCGACGCGATCCTGCGCCGGTGCCCGCAGGCCCGGCTGGTGGGCCTGGACCGCGACCCCGAGGCCCTGGCGGTCGCCGCCGCGAGGCTGGCCCCGCACGGCGATCGCTTCGTCCCCGTGCATGCCGTCTACGACACGCTGCCCGAGGTCCTTGACCTGGTGGGCGTGCTGCCCGTGCGGGCCGTGCTGTTCGACCTCGGGGTGTCCTCCCTGCAGCTCGACGAGGCCGCACGCGGGTTCGCCTACGCGCACGACGCGCCGCTCGACATGCGCATGGACCCGCGCTCGGCGACGACCGCTGCCGACGTGCTCAACACCTACCCGGCACGCGAGCTCGCCCGGGTGCTCCGCGAGTACGGCGAGGAGCGCTACGCCCACCGGATCGCCGAGGCCGTGGTGCGCGAGCGGGCACGGGCGCCGTTCACGACCAGCCGCCGGCTGGTGGAGCTGCTCTACGAGGCGATCCCCGCACCCGCGCGCCGCAGCGGAGGCCATCCGGCCAAGCGGACCTTCCAGGCCCTGCGCATCGAGGTCAACGCAGAGCTCGACGTGCTCGCCCGCGCGCTCCCGGCCGCCGTGGCGTGCCTCGCGGTCGGCGGGCGGATCGTCGTGATCTCCTACCACTCGCT
>DASTQL010000231.1:0-14154 GCA_035761805.1 Jiangellales bacterium
CCGGCGGCCGCCGCCAGCGTGTCGCCCCACGCCTCGACGTGCGGAGTCAGGGTCGGATCGACCGGCGTCCACGAGGCCCGGATCTCGATCTCGGCGGAGGCCGGGTCGTCGGCCATGCCGCCGAAGCTCTCCGAGGCGACCCGGGTGACCGTGCCGCTGGGGGCCGCGTACGGCGCGTCACGATCGGCCAGCGCCTCGGTCAGCCAGGCCCAGCCGACGCCGGGGAGCAACGGGTCGGAGGCCATCTCGGGCTCCAGGGACGCCCGGACGTAGACCACGACCCGGAACGTGCCGTGCCACGCTTCCTGTCCGGCCGGGTCGTGCAGCAGCACCAGGCGGCCCGAACCCACGTCGTCGTCACCGACCACCACGTCGGCGCTCAGGGCGAGCCCGTACGGCGCCAGTCGCTGCGGGGCCGGGATCTCCTCGACCCGCACCTCCGGCCGCAGGCGGGCGGCACGGACGGACTCCACCGCACGGCAGAACTCCTCGCTGCGCACCACCACGCGAGCGTACGTCCGCAGGCGGTAGCGGGCCGGGAGCGGCGCGCCCACCGGGCGCCCACGTGCGAGGATCGCCGGGTGGCCCGACCCCTCACGGACTCCCTGCTCCTGCGTGCCAGCCGGGGTGAGCCCGTGCCGCGCCCACCGGTGTGGTTCATGCGGCAGGCCGGGCGGTCCCTGCCGGAGTACCGGCGGCTGCGCGAGGGCGTCTCCATGCTCGAGGCGTGCACCCGTACGGACACGATCGTCGAGATCACGCTCCAGCCCGTCCGACGGTACGGCGTCGACGCGGCGATCTTCTTCTCCGACATCGTCGTACCGCTCAAGGCCGTCGGGGTCGACGTGGACATCAAGCCGGGGATCGGCCCGGTCGTCGCGCAGCCGGTACGGCGCCGCCAGGACCTCGACGTCTTGCGCCCGCTCCAGCCGGATGACGTCCCGTACGTGATGGAGGCCGTGGCGGCGCTCGGGGGTGAGCTGGGGGAGACGCCGCTGATCGGCTTCGCCGGGGCACCGTTCACGCTCGCCTCATACCTGGTCGAGGGCGGGCCGTCCCGGCACCTGGCGCACACCAAGGCGCTGATGCACTCCGACCCGCCCCTCTGGCACGACCTGCTGGCCCGGGTCGGAGCGATCTCGGCGGCGTTCCTGCGCACCCAGGTCCTCGCGGGGGCCTCGGCGGTCCAGTTGTTCGACTCCTGGGCGGGGACCCTGTCGGCCGCGGACTACGAGCGGTTCGTGCTCCCGCACAGCCGGGACGTGCTGGCCGCCGTGGCGGACCTGAACGCGCCACGGATCCACTTCGGGGTGGGCACGGGGGAGTTCCTGGGGCTGATGGGCGAGGCCGGAGCCGAAGTGGTCGGCGTCGACTGGCGGGTCCCGCTCGAGGAGGCGGCCCGACGGGTCGGCCCCGGGCGCGCGCTCCAAGGCAACCTGGATCCCGCCATCCTGGCCGCCCCTCCCCGCGTCGTCGAGGAGGAGGTCCGCCGCGTCCTCACCGGGGGCAGGGCCGCACACGGTCACGTGTTCAACCTCGGCCACGGTGTCCTGCCGTCGACGGACCCGGACACCTTGGCGCGCGTCGTCGAGCAGGTGCGGGCGACGGGGGCGTGATGGCCCCACCACGCCCTCGTCATGTGGTCGTGGTCGGTGGCGGCATCTCCGGCGTTGCGGCGGCCTGGTCGTTGCGTGCGGCTCTGGGGGATGCCGTCCGGCTGACCCTGCTGGAGGCCGGTCCCGCCGTCGGGGGCAAGCTTCGCGTCTCCGAACTGGCCGGTCTGCCGGTCGACGAGGGGGCGGAGTCCATGCTCTGGCGTCGGCCCGACGCGGCCGACCTCGCCCGGGCGGTGGGGCTGGGTGACGACCTGGTCCACCCGGCGACGACCGGTGCGTCCGTCTGGACTCAGGGGCGGCTCAGGCCGCTTCCCGATCGGACGGTCATGGGGGTCCCGGCGGACCTGCGCCCCCTCGTGGCCGGCGGCCTGATCTCGCCCGCCGGCGTGGCCCGGGCCGCCCTCGACACCGTTCTTCCCGGCCGGCCGCCGGAGGGTGACGTTGCAGTGGGTCATCTCGTGCGCCACCGGATGGGCGAACAGGTCGTGGATCGGTTGGTGGAACCGTTGCTCGGCGGCGTCTACGCGGGGCGCGCCGACGAGCTGTCGCTACAGGCAACGGTGCCCCAGCTCGCCCATCAGGTCGTCAGGACACGGAGCCTGCTCGTTGCCGCCCGGCGGGCCGCTCGACGACCGGCGCACGAGCCGCCGCCGCCCCTCTTCGCCGGGCTGCGCGGAGGTGTCGGGCGCCTGCCCGGCGCCGTCGCCGACGCCGCCGGCGCCGAGGTCCGGACCGGGGTGACGGTCCGCGAGGTGACGAGGGTCTCGGACGGGACGTGGCGCCTGGTGACGGGATCGGTCCCCGACCCGCAGGTGTTCGAAGCCGACGCGGTCGTGCTGGCCGTCCCGGCGACACCGGCCGGCCGCCTGCTGGCTGGTGTCGCCCCTGCGGCGGCCCACGAGCTCGCGGCCGTCGAGCACGCGAGCGTGGCCGTCGTAGCCCTGGCCGTGTCCGCAGCCGACGTCCCCTGGCCCTTGCGCGGGACGGGCTTTCTCGTCCCGCCTTCCGAAGGGCGCCTGGTGAAGGCCGTCACCTTCTCGTCCGCGAAGTGGGGTTGGCTCGCGGATGTGGACCCCGGGCTGGTCGTCGTCCGCGCCTCCGTGGGTCGGCACGGGGAGGAGCGAGACCTCCAGCGCGAGGACGCCGACCTGGTGGCCGCGGTGCACGGGGACCTGGTCGACGCCCTCGGCCTGCGGGGCCGGCCGGTCGCAACCCGTGTGACCCGCTGGGGCGGCGGCCTTCCGCAGTACGCCGTCGGGCACCTCGACCGGGTTGCCCGCATCCGGTCCGCCGTGGCGGAGGTGCCCGGCCTGGAGGTCTGCGGAGCCGTCTACGACGGGGTCGGCATCGCGGCCTGCATCGCCACGGCACGGGCGGCCGTCACCCGGCTGGTGCGCGACCTGGTCCCGGGTGCGACCATCGAGGCATGAGCGAGGAGCGCCCCCGCCCGAAGGCCCGTGACATCAACCAGGCCATCCGCTACACGATGTGGTCGGTGTTCCGCCTGCGCGAGGGCCTGGGGGACACCGCCGACCGGGCGGCGCTCACCGCGGAGGTCGACGACCTGTTCGCCCAGCTCGCGGCCAAGGATGTCGTCGTCCGTGGCACGTACGACCTCGGCGGTCTGCGCGCCGACGCCGACCTGATGGTGTGGTGGCACGCTCCCTCCGGCGACGACCTGCAGGATGCCTACCACCGCTTCCGACGCACCGCCCTCGGCGCGCGCCTCGAGCCCGTCTGGTCCCAGCTGGCGCTGCACCGTCCGGCGGAGTTCAACAAGAGCCACGTCCCGGCCTTCCTCGCCGAAGAGGACCCGCGCGCGTACGTCTGCGTCTACCCCTTCGTCCGGTCGTACGAGTGGTACCTGCTGCCCGAGGACGAACGCCGCGACATGCTCGCCGAGCACGGCCGGATGGCCCGTGGCTTCCCGGACGTCCGGGCCAACACGGTGGCGTCGTTCGCGCTGGGCGACTACGAGTGGATGCTGGCCTTCGAGGCCGACGAGCTCCACCGCATCGTCGACCTGATGCGGCACCTGCGCAGCTCGTCCGCACGGCGGCATGTCCGCGAGGAGCTGCCGTTCTACACCGGCCGCCGTCGCGCCATGGGCGAGCTCGTCCGGGACCTCCCCTGATGGGCCTCCTCGATCGCCTGCGGGGGCGACGCGAGGACGACGGCGAGGACGACGTCCCGCCGGAGCCGCCGCTCGACGTCGACGCCCGGCGGGCCCAGCTCGACGACCTGGAGCGCGCTCTCCGCACGATCTCCCGCGCGATGGCTGCCGAGACGGCGCGGATGACCAACCCGGGGTGGCGGGGCCGGGTCGAGGACCTCCGCTTCGCCGCCAACGAGGCCGGCCGGCTCTCGAACGAGGGATTCACGCGGGCCGAGCTGCTCGACCTCGCCAACCAGGTCCGGCCGCTCTATGCGCCGTCCTTGCATCAGCCGCCCCAGGAGTACCTGCCGTACACGGACCAGCAGGCGGTCCTGCTCGCCGCCGTCGCCGCTCTGCGGACGCCGCTGCCGTCCGAGCAGGCGTGACGCTCAGCCGGCGGGGGACTCCTCCCGGCGCAGCGCCACGCCGTTGATGCAGTAGCGGAGGTCGGTGGGTGTCGCGTAGCCCTCGCCCTCGAAGACGTGGCCCAGGTGGGAGCCGCATCGGGCGCAGCGCACCTCCACCCGCTTCATCCCGAGCGAGCGGTCCTCCACGTACACCACGCGGTCCTCGGCGAGCGGCTGGTAGAAGGAGGGCCAGCCGCAGTGGGATGCGAACTTCTGCTCGCTCCGGAAGAGCTCGGCACCGCAGGCCCGGCAGGTGTAGGCGTGGCCCGGGCTGAGATCCTCGGCGTACGGGTGGGAGTAGGGCCGCTCGGTGCCGGCCTCGCGCAGCACGTGGTACTCGGCAGGGGACAGCTCGGCGCGCCACTCGTCCTCGGACTTCTGCACGGGGTAGCTGCTGGTGGTGTCGTCGCTCATGCCCACGACGGTACGTCCTCGTGTCGGCGGGGCGCGTTACGGTGCGCCCATGCCGACGCCAGCCGTGGAGCTCGAGGTCGACGGACGTCCGGTGCGGGTGAGCAACCCCGACCGGCCCTACTTCGCCGACGTGGGGATCACCAAGCTCGACCTGGTCGAGTACTACGTCAGCGTGGGCGAGGGGATCCTGCGTGCCCTCCGCGACAGGCCCACGACCATGGAGCGCTGGCCGACCGGCGTGCACGAGGGCGTCAAGCAGGCCACGCGCGCCGACCCGCACGGTGACGCGTTCTTCCAGAAGCGGGTGCCGAAGGGCGCGCCGGACTGGGTGCCCACCGCGCGGATCGCGTTCCCGAGCGGGCGGACCGCCGACGAGATCGCCCCCGACCACGTCGCGGTCGTCGCCTGGGCGGCCAACCTCGGCACCATCACCTTCCACCCCTGGCCGGTGCGCAGCGGCGATGTCGACCACCCCGACGAGCTGCGCCTCGACCTCGACCCCCAGCCGGGCACCGACTTCCGCGACGCGGTCGAGGCTGCCCACCTCATGCGCGAGATGCTCGACGAGCTCGGCTGGACCGGCTGGCCCAAGACCAGCGGTGGGCGCGGGGTCCACGTCTACGTCCGGATCGAGCCCCGGTGGAGCTTCACCGACGTCCGCCACGCCGCGATCGCCTTCGGCCGCGAGATGGAGCGCCGCCGGCCCGACCTCGTGACCACCAAGTGGTGGAAGGAGGAACGCGGCGAGAAGGTCTTCCTCGACTACAACCAGAACGCCCGCGACCGCACCATCGCCTCCGCCTACTCCGTCCGTCCCAAGCCCCATGCTCCCGTGTCCACGCCCCTCCGCTGGGAGGAGCTGGCCGACGTCGCCCCGGAGGACTTCACCGTACGGTCCGTGCCGGCCCGCTTCGCCGAGGTGGGCGACCTCCACGCCGGGATCGACGACGTCGTTCACGACCTGGGCGTACTGCTGGAGTGGTACGAGCGAGACGAGCGCGACCAGGGCCTGGGCGACATGCCGTACCCACCGGACTACCCCAAGATGCCGGGCGAGCCGAAGCGCGTGCAGCCCAGCCGGGCGAGGCCGGAGGACCCCGCGGACCGGGGCTGAGGTGCGGGGGACCTCCGCCCCTGCTGCTCCGACGCCCGCCCGGTCGCCCTGGCACCGTGGGGACCGAGACGCTCCGGCGTGCCGGGCTCGTGGTCGTGCTGGCCACCGTCGGGCTGGTGCTCTGGCCAGGCCCCGCGGTGGCGGCGGCGCCCGAGACCTCGGGGTCCGCGGGCGGCACGCCACCGGCCGACGAGGTGACGCTGGTCCTGTACCACGGCGACGGCTGCCCCCACTGCGCGGCCGAGCGGGAGTGGCTCGTCGGGTTGCAGGACCAGCACCCACGGCTCCTGGTCCGGCAGTACGAGGTGTGGCACGACGAGGCCAACCGCGCCCGTCTGGCCGAACATGCCGCCGACCTGGGTTTCGAGCCGTCCGGCGTCCCCGTGACGATCGTCGGCGGCCGTCACTGGATCGGCTTCAGCGACGCGGTGGCGACCGACGTGGAGAACACCGTGGCGGCCCTTCTCACCGGCGAGGACGTGCCGGTGGCGGCCAGAAGTCTCGACCTGCCGGTCGTCGGCCAGGTGGACCTCGCGTCGTCGTCACTGCTCGTGTCCACGCTCTTGATCGGCTTCGTGGACGGGGTGAACCCATGCTCGCTGTGGGCGTTGTCGATGCTGCTGGCCATCGTCCTGCACGGTGGCTCGCGCGGGCGGGTGCTCGCGGTAGGCACGACGTTCCTGACCGTCACCGCAGGGATGTACGCGGCCTACGTGGTCGGCATCTACGGCGTCCTCGACCTGCTCGGTGGGCTCGACTGGATTCGGTTGGCCGTGGCGATCGTCGCGGCGCTGTTCGGCCTGGTCATGTCAAGGACTACGTCGCCTACCGGCGTGGGGTGAGCCTGTCCATCCCCGCGTCCCGCAAGCCGTGGCTCTTCCGGCGCATGCGTGCAGCTGCCTCACCGGAGCGTGCGCTGCCGGCCGCTGTGGCGGGCACGATCCTGCTCGCCGTGGGCGTATCGCTCCTGGAGACGCCGTGCACCGCCGGCCTGCCTGTGCTGTGGACCAGCCTGCTGGCGGAGGCGGGGGTGAGCACCGGCCAGGCTGCCGGGCTGTTCGGCGCCTACATGGCCGTGTTCCTGCTCGACGAGCTCCTCGTCTTCGGGGCTGCGGTCGTCACCCTGCGCGCGGCGAAGGTGCAGGAACGGCACGGACGGGCTCTCAAGCTGGTCAGCGGTGTCGTCATGCTCGCGCTAGCGGGGACCATGCTGCTCGCTCCGCAGGCGCTGGAGTCGGTCACCGGAACCCTCGCGGTCTTCGGTGGCGCCACGCTGGTGCTGATCGTGGGGGACCGGTGGCCTCACTCCACGGGTGGGACCTCGTCGTCGCCGTGGGCGAGCAGGTGGACGCACGGGACGTCGAGCCGCTTGCGGGCCTTGCTGGTCCAGTCGACGTGGAGGAGCTCGGCCACGAGGTGGGGCCGGGTCAGGACGACGACCTCCCGCGAGCCACGCTCGGCGACGAGTGCGCAGAGGCGATCGAGCGGGTCCTCGACGGCGACCTCGCCGTCGGCGGAGGCTCCTGCCTCACGGAAGGCCGCGACCGAGTCGGCCACGGCGCGACGGGAGGACTCCACGACCTCCCGACGGATCCGGTCGAGGTCCTCTTCGCCGAAGTAGAGCGAGGACGTGCCCAGCACCTCGCTGGTCGCAAGCGTGCCGATCGTGGCCTCGACCCGGACCGATGCGTCCTCGACCGGGATCAGTACGTGGTAGTGCCGCGGATGCTTGCTGCCGGCGTGCAACCCCACGACCTGCCGTGCGTCGACGTGCGACACCGGTTGCTCGACCAGGACCACGACATCGTCCACCGCTTCACCTCCGCGGAACCAGGGCACCATCGTGGCCCGATCCCGCCGGAAAGGCCATGGACACGACACCGTCAGGCCCCGGGAAGGATCTGCGCCAGGTCGAAGCGGAGGGGGGCCTCCAGCTGCTCGTACGTGCACGACGACGGGTCTCGGTCGGGCCGCCAGCGCCGGAACTGGGCCGTGTGCCGGAAGCGGGTGCCCTCCATGTGGTCGTACGCCACCTCAACGACCCGTTCGGGGCGCAGCGGCTGGAAGGACAGGTCTTTACCGGTGTTCCACCGCGAGACCGCACCGGGGCGGCGCTCTCCCTCGGGGACGGCGTCCGCCCAGTCCCCCCAGGGGTGCCCGCCCAGATCGCGCCGAAGGGGCTGCATCTCCTCCCAGAGCTCCGCCCGACGGGACACCGGGAAGGAGGCCGACACACCGACGAACTGCAGCCCGCCGGAGGCGTCGTACAGCCCGAGCAGCAGTGACCCCAGCAGTGGCCGTTCGGGGGTCGACTGCTTGTGCTCGCGGTAGCCGGCGACCACGCAGTCGGCGGTGCGGTCGTGCTTGACCTTGAGCATGACGCGCTTGTCCGGCTGGTAGCGGAGATCGAGCGGTTTGGCGACGAGACCGTCCAGTCCGGCGCCCTCGAAGGTGTCGAACCACTCCAGCGCGGTCGCGTGGTCCCGGGTCAGCGGGGTGACGAAGACTGGCGCACGGGACTCGGCCAGGGCCTGCTCGAGCCGGATCCGTCGTTCCTCGAACGGCTGGTCCATCAACGAGTCGCCGTCGAGGGCCAGCAAGTCGAAGGCCACGAAGGAGGCAGGGGTCCGCTCGGCCAGCATGGCCACCCGGGAGGCCGCCGGGTGGATGCGCTCTTGCAGCCGTTCGAACTCCAGGCGACCATCCACGGCGACCACGATCTCGCCGTCGACCACACATCGCTCGGGCAGCTCGCGCAGAAGGCCGGCCGCCAGCTCCGGGAAGTAGCGGGTCATCGGCCGCTCGTTGCGGCTGCCGATCTCGACCTCGCCACCGTCCCGGAAGACGACGCTTCGGAAGCCGTCCCACTTCGGCTCGTACGCGAGTCCGGCCGGGACGGTCGAGGGCTCCGGCACCCCCTTCACGGACTTCGCGAGCATCGGGGCGACCGGGGGCATGACGGGCAGCTGCACCCCGCGATCGTGCCATGCGCCGGGGTGTCAGCTGCGCACCCAGCGGGTCAGCAGCGTCCCCTCCTCCTCCAGGACGTGTCCCAGCAGCATCGGGAGGTCGAGCGGCGGGCCGCTGAGGATCCGTGGCGCGGTGCCGCCCTCGAGCACGGGTGCGACCGTCAGGCACAGCTCGTCGAGCGCTCCCGCCGCCGCCACGTCGGCGAGCAGGTGAGGCCCACCCTCGCAGAGGACTCGGGTCAGGCCGCGGCCGTGGAGCGCGGACAGCGCCGCCCTGACGTCGACGTGGTCCTCCCCGACCACGCCGACGTCGGCGACGAGGGTCAGCGCGTCCTGCCGGTCGGTGGGAGACCCGGCGTGCGTGAGCACGAGCGTCGGCTCGTGGGCCTCGGTGAAGAGCGGCGCCGACGGGTCCAGGTCCAGGGAGCCGCTGACGACTGCGATCGACGGCGCCTCTCGCAGGCCGAGCCGGGCCCGAAGCGCCGCGCGGTCGGGAGTCACCCGTGCCGGCCCGTACCCTTCGGCACGCGCCGTTCCCGCGCCGACGAGGACGACGTCGCACAGCGCTCTCAGCACGGAGAAGACGCGCCGGTCGGCAGCGGTGGCGAGGGATCCCGAACGGGCATCCGGTCCGGTGACAGCGCCGTCGAGGGACGACACCATGTTGGCACGCAGCCAAGGGCGGTCCGCGGGATACGCGTACAGCTCGGTGAGGGTCTCGTCGTCGACGTCGTCCTGGACGGGTGGGGGCAGCAGCAGGCGCACGGGACGATCACACCAGACCCGTACCCTTGCCCGCATGCCGTTCCGCCTCGTCGACCGCCACCCGGCGGTCGAGCTCGGCCGGATCGTCGCCGACCTGGTCCCGCCCCCGCGGTTCGCCGACGTCCGCTTCGAGACGTACGTGCCCGACCCGGACCAGCCCACACAGGGTGCCGCAGTGGCGGCGCTGCAGGCCTTCGCCGGGCGCCTGGAGGTCCGTGAGCAGCGCCGTTCCTGGTTCCGCCGTGCTCCGGACCCGCCGGAGGGGCGGGCCGGGGTCTACATGGACGGCGGGTTCGGAGTGGGCAAGACCCACCTGCTCGCGGCGCTATGGCACGTCGCTCCGCGGCCGAAGGCGTTCGGCACCTTCGTGGAGCTCACCCACGTCGTGGGGGCCCTCGGATTCCAGTACACGGTCGACGTGCTCTCCGGTCACCGGCTGCTGTGCATCGACGAGTTCGAGCTGGACGACCCGGGCGACACGGTGCTCATGTCGACCCTGCTGAGCCGGCTCGGCGAAGCCGGGGTCCGGCTCGCCGCGACATCGAACACGCTGCCCGGTCGGCTGGGCGAGGGGCGCTTCGCCGCCGACGACTTCCTGCGGGAGATCCAGGGACTCGCCGCGCACTTCGACGTCGTGCGGGTCGACGGAGAGGACTACCGGCACCGCGGGCTGCCGGACGCTCCCGTCCCGTACGAGGACGGGGCCGTGACCGAGTCCGCTGGGGCCGTCCCCGGGGCGACCCTGGACGACTTCGAGGAGCTCTGCGCTCACCTCGGCACGGTGCACCCTTCCCGGTACGGGCCGCTGCTCGACGGTGTCGCGGCGGTGCACCTGCGTGGTGTGCGGACCGTCACGGACCAGGCCACGGCGCTGCGGCTGGTCGTGCTGGCCGACCGGCTCTACGACCGCGACGTCCCGGTCGTGGCCAGCGGTGCACCGGTGGACCAGCTCTTCGACGACGACATGCTGCGCGGCGGCTACCGCAAGAAGTACTTCCGTGCCGTGAGTCGGATGGTCGCGCTGGCGCGGGAGAGTGACCGCGTGACCGGCACCACGTCGTCACGCTGACCTGGTCATCTCGCCGACAACTTCAGGTCACCGTAGCGAAACCTGCTCCCCGGAGCCTGGCTGCATGGCGACGAACCGACGACACATCGCCCTCGTGGCGCACGACAACAAGAAGGTGGACCTACTCGCCTGGGCCGCCTACAACCGGGAGACCCTCGCCGAGCACCACCTCTACGCGACCGGCACGACGGGGACGATGCTCCAGTACGAGCTGGGGCTGCCGGTCACGCGCTTCCTCTCCGGCCCGGTCGGCGGCGACCAGCAGATCGGCGCACGCATCGCCGAGGGCGGGATCGACCTCCTGGTCTTCCTCTGGGACCCGCTGGAGCCCCAGCCGCACGACCCGGACGTCAAGGCGCTGCTCCGGGTCGCTGCAGTGTGGAACGTGGGCGTGGCGTGCAACATCGCGAGCGCCGACCTGATGATCTCGTCCCCGCTGCTCAAGGGTCGCTACCGGCCGGAGCGGCCTGAGCTGGGGGAGCCGTCCTGGCCCGGCGAGCCACTGCGGGACAGCGCCTGAGCCAGGGGTTCGGCGGCCGAGCTGCCGACGACGGCCACGGAGCAGCCGGGTAGGAGCAGCGCGCCCGCCTCGGCCTCGGGATCGTCCCAGGCCAAGACGACCGGCCCGGGCTCCTCGTCCAGCGGAACGGCCTGGGTGCCGTCGGCGAGGTTGCACACGATTCGCAGACCACCCCGGTGCACGACGAGCCAGCGCGCGTCGGCGTCGTAGGCGACCTGCACCCGGCCGAGCCACGGATCGGTCAGCTCGGGCGACCGGGCCCGCAGCCGAACCAGCTCGCGGTACCAGCCGAGCAGTCGGGTGTGAGGCTCCCGCAGGGCCTCGCTCCAGTCGAGTCTCGACCGCTCGAAGGTGGCCGGGTCCTGCGGGTCGGGCACCTCGTCGGCCGCCCAGCCGTGATCACCGAACTCCTGCCGGCGTCCGTCGCTGATCGCCCGGCCCAGGTCGACGTCGGGATAGGACGTGAAGTACCGCCACGGGGTGCCGGCGCCCCACTCCTCACCCATGAAGAGCATGGGGGTGAAGGGTGAGGTGAGCACAAGAGCGGCACCGCAGGCGAGCAGGCCGGGGGAGAGGGTCGCGGAGAGGCGGTCACCGAGCGCGCGGTTGCCCACCTGGTCGTGGTCTTGCAGGTAGCCGAGGAACCTCCAGCCCGGCAAGCTCTCGACGTCCACCGGACGCCCGTGGGAGCGGCCGCGGAAGCTGGACCAGCAGCCGTCGTGGAAGTACGCCCCGGTGAGGGTGCGGGCCAGCGCGGCCCACGGATCGGCGGCGAAGTCGGCGTAGTAGCCCTGCCCCTCACCGGAGAGCAGGGTGTGGAGGGCGTGGTGGAAGTCGTCGCTCCACTGCGCGGTGATGCCCAGCCCCCAGCTGTCGCGTGGAGTCACGACGCGTGGGTCGTTGACGTCGCTCTCGGCGATCAGCGTCAGGGGTCGCCCCAGCTCGTCGGCGAGGTCGTCGACAGCCGTCGAGAGCTGCTCGAGCAGATGGACGGCCCGCTCGTCGTGCAGGGCGTGGACGGCGTCCAGCCGGAGCCCGTCGAGGTGGAAGTCGCGCAGCCACGAGACGGCGTTGCCCACGAGGTACGCGCGGACCTCGTCCGACCCGGCGCCGTCGAGGTTCACGGCCTGTCCCCACGGGGTGTGGTAGGCGTCGTGGAAGTAGGGACCGTAGCGGGACAAGTAGTTCCCGCTGGGTCCCAGGTGGTTGTAGACGACGTCGAGGACGACCGCCAGGCCGCGGGCGTGGCAGGCGTCGACCAGGCGCTTGAGGGCATCCGGTCCGCCGTAGACCTCGTGGACCGACCACGGCGCCGCGCCGTCGTAGCCCCAGCCGCGCGGTCCGTCCCACGTCGCGACCGGCATGAGCTCGACGTGGGACACACCCAGGTCGACCAGGTGGTCGAGGTGGGTGGCGACGCCGTCGAACGTTCCGCTCGACGAGAACGTCCCGACGTGCAGTTCGTAGACCAGGCCGCCCTCGAGCGCTCGACCGGACCATGCGGAGTCGGACCAGTCGAAGCGGTCGTGGTCGTAGACGGCGCCCGGCGCGTGCACCCCGTCGGGCAGCCAGACGGCACGCGGATCGGGCAACGGCTCGCCGCCGTTCACGCAGAAGGCGTACCGGGTGCCGTGCGAGGCGTCCCGGGCCTCCAGCGACCACCACCCCGTCCGCTCCGAGCGCTGCATGTCGCGCCGCTCTCCTGCAAGGTCGAGGGCCACGGCAGCCGCGGCGGGCGCCCACACCTCGAAGGTCGTCACTGCTCCGGCCTCCCAGGGCGTCACTCGGGGCGTCGTCGGGCTGGTCGTGTCGCGCCCATCATTCACCGCCCTCGTACCCGACATGCGGCAGGATGCCAGGACACCGAGTGCGGCGACCGGCGCCGCGGCCGCCACGGAGGTGGGCATGGGCAAGGGGAAGAAGGACAAACGGGAGTCGCAGACTCTCACCGATCGCCTCCGGCTTCCCCCGGGACCGGTCGACCTCGGCGCCGTCGACACTCGCGCCACACCCGGGTTCGAGGGCAGCAAGCAGGACGGCAAGGCGGCGCTCACGGCCCTGGAGTCCCCGCTCAGCGACCTGCAGGAGCGGCTCTTCGCCCACGGCCGCGCCGGGGGCCAGCGGCGACTGCTCCTCGTGGTGCAGGGCATGGACACGTCCGGCAAGGGTGGGACGGTACGTCATGCCGTCGGACTGATGGATCCCCAGGGGGTGTCGATCACCTCGTTCAAAGCGCCCACGGCGGAGGAGCGCCGCCGCGGCTTCCTCTGGCGCATCCGCCAGGCGCTCCCCGGGCCAGGCATGGTCGGGGTCTTGGACCGCAGCCACTACGAGGACGTGCTCATCGCCAGGGTCCGGGGGCTGGCCCGGCCGTCGACGATCGAGCGCCGCTACGACGTCATCAACGCTTTCGAGACGAAGCTCGTGGCCGACGACTACGTCGTCGTCAAGGTGATGCTTCACATCTCGGAGGACGAGCAGCGCGACCGCCTGGTAGCCCGGCTGGACGACTCCACCAAGCACTGGAAGTACAACCCGGGCGACGTCGACGAGCGCAAGCTCTGGCCGGCGTACCAGGAGGCCTACGAGATCGCCCTCGAGCGCTGCAACACCGAGGCGGCCCCCTGGTACGTGGTTCCCGCCGACCGGAAGTGGTACCGCAACTGGGCGGTGACGCGGCTGCTCATCCAGCACCTGGCGGCCATGGACGTCGGCTGGCCGGCGGCCGACTATGACGTCCGCGCCGAACGGGAACGGGTGCTGGCGACGTAGCCCCCAGACCCGCCCCGACGACTGCCCCGCCGGTGGTCAGGCGGTGGGTTGGCGTCCCTGTTCGCGGGGTCCGGTGGTCTGGCAGGGGCCGCCTCGTCGGTGGGTGTGCTGGACCAGCCGGTGCAGCCGGGCCGGACCAGGGCGGTGGGGTCCGGGTCGGGCACCGGGTGCTCGCCCAGTGGTCGAGCTGCAGGTCGTGCCGGGCGGTGCAGCCGCGGGCGGCGCACACCCCGCCGGCCCGGGCCAGCACGAAGGCGCGCACCGCCGCGGTGGGCCGGTAGGCGCGGATCGGCGCGGTGAGCAGGTGCCCGTCGGCCGGGTCGGTGAGCAGCCGCCGCGACGCGGCCGCGGCC
>DASTQL010000232.1:0-21359 GCA_035761805.1 Jiangellales bacterium
GTACCGGGGTCGGGCTGGGACGCACCCCCATGCACGGAGCATGGCACTGCTCGCGCGGCTCGGGAATCCGTGGTGACACCGACGTCGGCCATGCTGGGGCCCGTGACCACCCCGCAGAGCGCCCGCGCCGTCAGCGCACCGACCCATGGCGACCTCGACGCCGCCTGGTCGACGGTCCGGCGGCATCTCGCCCCGTCGCCCGTGGACCTGGGCGCGGGCACGGTCGAGGACCCGGTCCTCAAGCTGGAGAACCTGCATCCCACGGGGTCCTTCAAGGTGCGGGGTGCCCTCAACGCCCTCGGCGCCCTCGACCCCGGGATCCCGGTGGTGACGGCGTCCGCGGGCAATCACGGGCTCGGCGTGGCCTTCGCCTCCCGGGCGCTGGGGCGCTCGGCGACGGTGGTCGTGGCGACGACCGCGTCCCCCGCCAAGGTGGACCAGCTCCGCCGGCTCGGGGTCGACCTGGTGGAGACGGGGACCTCCTACGACGACGCGGAGGCCCATGCCCTCGGGCTGGCCGCGGAGGGCGCCCGCTTCCTCTCCGGCTACAACGACGCCGCCGTGATCGCCGGCCAGGGCACGATCGGCCTCGAGCTCGACGACCAGCTCACCGGGCCGCTCACGGTCGTCTGCGGGGTCGGGGGCGGCGGCCTGGCGTCCGGCCTCGGCCTGTGGGCCTCCCGGCGGCCGGACGTCCGGGTGGTGGGCGTCGAGGCGGAGGTGTCGACGGCGGTCTCGGCGGCCGTGGCTGCCGGGCGCCAAGTCCCGGTCCCCGTCGGCGAGACCCTGGCCGACGGCATGGCCGGAAACATCGAGCCGGGGTCGGTGACGGTCGACCTGGTCGCCCGTTACGTCGACGATCTGGTCACGGTGAGCGAGGCGGAGATCCGCTCGGCGATCCGCTACCTGGCGGGCGAGCGCGGCTACGTGGCCGAGGGCGCGGGCGCCGTCCCGGTGGCCGCCCTCCGGGCCGGCAAGGTCGCCGTCAACGGCCGACCGGTCGCCGTGGTGTCGGGCCGCAACATCGCGCTGCCCACGCTGGCCGCGGTGCTCGCCGGGACCTGATCAGCATGTGATCAGCGTGCGGTTGCCGTCCCGCCTCGCGGCACCCAGCCCACACGGTGATCTCCACGCAGCCGGTGCGACCCACACGGCGAGCTCACCAGGTCGCCCGACCCCCACCGCCAAGATCACCGTGAGGCTGCTGTTGCACCCGCGGGACGTGCCGGTCACGGTGATCTCGCCGCCCTCCCGCACCAGCCGGCCGCCTGGCCCCGCTGGAGCGCCTGGAACCGACGTCGCCTGTGGACGACGCCAGGCCCGACCACGCCGCCCCCCGTCATCCGGCGTCGAGGTCCCCCCCTAGGACGCGCAGGGTCGACCTCCTGCTGAAGCGCTCTCGCTACGGGGCGGCCGGCATCCCCTCGTACTGGATGGTCGATCCCGAGGAGCCCTCCGTCACGGTCCTCGAGCTCAGCTCGTCGGACGTCGTCACGTCGAGACCGCCCCGGGTGTGGACGACCATGCAGTCGAGTTCGACCACCCCTACCCGCTCACCGTCGTGCCTCGGACCCTGGGCGAGTGAGGTTGGCGAGGACGCTGGTCCTCGACCGCACGGAGTGACCGCTCCGCCACCCGTCAGGGGTTGCGCAGTGATCCCTATGCGCCGACTCTTCGGGGTGAGGGCGGGGTTGCCAGAGGGGGCACCGAGATGCGCGAGAGCGCGACGCCTGGACCCGGAGGGGGAGACCATGAATCCAGTACGCGCGCTGGTCGCTGCGCTCATCGCGGCCCTCGTCACCAGCCTGCTGGGTGTGGTCCCGGCCAACGCCGCACGACCAGAGACCTTCACGGTGGAGTTCGCCGACACGTTCACCGACACCGAGGCCTGTGACTTCGACCTCGAAGTCAGCTTCGTCGGCACGCTCCGGATCACCGAGTTCTACGACGAGTCCGGCAATCTTGAGCGTATCCAGATCAAGGGCGAGGACCACGGGACAGCGACCAACCCCCAGAACGGCAAGACGGCGTCCGGCCGAGACAACTGGCTGGAGACGGTCGACCTGAGGACCGGAACCTACACGATCCGCGGCCTCTACGTCCGCCTCAACGTGCCCGGACACGGCGTGGTGCTCCTCGACGTCGGATACGCCGAGTTCGACGGCGATGGGGAACTGGTCAAGCTCTCCGGACCGCACCAGGCCTTCGAGGGGGACTTCGCCGCACTCTGCGCCGCGCTGGCTTAGGGCGGCTTAGGGCGGACTCAGGGCCGATGTCCCGGCACCCTCCAGCGACCACGTGATCGGGGCGCGCTGACGGGCCGCCTCAGACGCCCGACTCGGCCTGCACCCGTCCCTCGGTGACCGCGGTCGCCAGCGCCGCGTGGTCGCGCGCCGTCTGGTCGGCGTAGAGGGAGGCGAACGTCGCGACGGCTCGGTCGAAGACGTCCTTGTTCCCGAGATAGGCGGCGATCGCGATCCGGTCGCCCGACCGCGCGTGGGCACGGGCCAGGGTCCAGCCGCACAGCTCGGCGTAGAGGGCCATCCCGGTCGGGACCATCGCCTGCACGTCGAAGGAGCCCTTCCAGTCATGGAGCTGCCGGATGTAGAAGTCGCGGACCCGGCCGTCGATGCCCTGCAGGCGCTCCCAGCCCAGGAGGTGGTCGCTCGCCGCCTGCATGAGCCGCTGGCCCGCGACGACCCGGTGCCCGGCGTTGGTGTACTCGCTGCGACCGACGAACGCCTCGAGCACCGAGGGCTGGGCCTCCTTGATCTGCAGCAGCAGCGGGTCCTCGGCATCGCGCCCCAGCATGAGCGCGACCCAGGCCCGGGTTCCCACGGACCCGACGCCCACCACCTTGCGGGCCAGCTGGACGAAGCGATAACCCTCGAGCAGCCGGCGGTTCTCCGTGCTGAGGGTGTTCCGATAGGTCCGAATGGCCCCGGCCAACCCGGCCTGGAGTTCCTCACCGGTGACGGCATCACCGAGCAGCTCCTCGATCGGGACCAGCAGTGGCGGGTCACTGACGAACCGCGGCTCGCCATCGGCCACGGTGACCAGACGGCCGAACGCCCGGAGGTGGTCGTGCGCCCGGGCCTTGTCGGCGATCTTCCGCGTCTTCGCGACGACTCGCTCCCGCGTGGCCGCGTCGAGCCGCGCCTTGACCTCCTCGACGGGGAACTGCGCGTACCACGCGGCCAGGTTGCCCCTCCGCGCCAGGTCGTTCATCGCCGTCCGGTACGAGCGGACGCCTGACAGCACCACCGTGCGGCGCTCCGCGTCGTCGAAGCCGTTGTCCCGCCCCGCGACCTCGAGGCTGGCGGCGAGCCGCTTCACGTCCCACTCCCACGGCCCGGGCAGGGTCTCGTCGAAGTCGTTCATGTCGAAGACCAGCTGCCGCTCGGGTGAGGCGAAGAGCCCGAAGTTGGACAGGTGGGCATCACCGGACGCCTGGACACGCAGCCCACTGGTCGGGGTGCCGGCGAGGTCCGAGGCCATGACGAGCGCCGACCCGCGGAAGTAGGCGAACGGCGACGTGAGCATCCGGCCGTAGCGGATCGGCACCAGCTCGGGCACCCGTGCCGCAGCCTGATCTTCCAGCAGCGCCACCGGGTCCGGCCGGCCTGCCGGCGGGTCGAAGACGGCGTGGCTGGAGCGAGGCACCTCGCTGCGGGCCGCCTTGCCGCTTGCCGCCCGCTCGGCCGCGCTCAGGTGGACGGCCCGGCGGGACCGTGTGTAACGGCGCTCGGGGCCCGATTGCCCGACGACCTTGGGAACCTGCTCGACCCGCGTGCCCTGTGTCATACCCGACACGATGCCACCGGACCGCCACCCCGCGCGGCCTGTGGACGAGCACCGCAGCGGAACCGCCCGCCACGCCAGGCTTGGACCCATGACCTCGGGGAGGCACGATGAGCATCGTGACAGCCCTGCCGTACGGACGTCCGCTCGAGCACGACGACCTCGCGCGGATGCCGGATGACGGCCACCGCTACGAGCTCCTCGACGGGATGCTCCTCGTGAGCCCGGCTCCCCGGACACGGCACCAGATGGCCGTCGCCTGCCTCCTGGTCCAGCTGTCCCAGTGCGCCCCGGACGGGATGCTGGTCCTCACCGCCCCCTACGACGTGGTGCTCGCAGCTGACACAGTCCTGCAGCCGGACCTGGTCATAGCGCCGACCGGGTCCTTCACCGACGTCGACCTGCCCGGCCCGCCCAGCCTGGCCGTCGAGGTGCTCTCACCGAGCACGCGTCGTGTCGACCTCCTGCTGAAGCCTGACCGCCTTGCGAGTGCCGGCTGCCCCTCGTACTGGGTCGTCGACCCGGACGTTCCCGCGGTGACGGTGCTCGAGCTGCAGGAGTCTGCCTACGTCGAGGTGAGTCACGCGACCGGCGACGACGTCCTGGAGGTGTCGCGGCCCTTCCCGCTGCGCCTCCGCCCGAGCAGCGTCGTCGGCTGATGGAGGACGAGCCCTTCGACGTCTGCGGGCCGCTGCCGACGGGCACGACGGTGCTCGAGGCCAGCGCCGGCACCGGCAAGACCTACACGATCGCCGCACTGGCGACCCGCTACGTCGCCGAGGGGGTGGCCCAGCTCCCGGAGCTCATGCTCGTCACCTTCAGCCGGGCGGCCACCCAGGAGCTGCGCGAGCGAGTCCGCGAGCGGCTGGTCTCCGCCGAGCGCGGCCTGGCCGATCCCGTACGGGCGAGGAGCGCGACCGGCGACGCCCTGCTGCAGCTGCTCGCGGACGCCCCCGACGACGACGTGGCCACGCGCCGCAAGCGGCTCTCCCGGGCCCTCGCCGGCTTCGACGCCGCGACGATCGCGACCACCCACGGCTTCTGCCAGCAGATGCTGGCCGGGTTGGGGATGGCAGGCGACCTCGAGCCCGACCTGACCTTCGTCGAGGACGTCGACGACCTGGTGACCGAGGTGGTGGGCGACCTCTACCTCCGCAAGTTCGCGGGCGACCGGGAGCCGCCCCGGATCGACCACGCCACGGCGCTCAAGGTGGCCCGCTCGGCCGTGGGAGACCCGCAGGCCACGCTTGTCCCTGCCGATGCCGAGCCCGGGTCCGTCGCCCAGCTCCGCTTCGGCATGGCCGGCGCCGCCCGCGACGAGATGGCCCGGCGCAAGCGACTCCGGCGGGTCCTCGACTACGACGACCTGCTGACCCGGCTCGACGACGCGTTGCAGGACCGCGTCCGTGGCCGAGCGGCGGTGGAGCGGGTCCGGTCGCGGTACAGCATCGTGCTCGTCGACGAGTTCCAGGACACCGACCCGCTGCAGTGGCGGATCCTCCGCACGGCCTTCCACGGCGCCACGACCCTGGTGCTCATCGGTGACCCCAAGCAGGCCGTCTATGCCTTCCGCGGGGCCGACCTGGTCACCTACCTGCAGGCCACCGTGGCCGCGACCAGCCGCCGTACCCTCGGCCGCAACTGGCGCAGCGACGCGCCCCTGCTCGGTGCGCTCGGCGCGGTCTTCCGCGGCGCCGCGCTGGGTGACCCGCGGATTCCCGTACGGGGGGTGGAGGCCCACCACGGCGAGGCCCGGCTCCACGAGGCCGGGGCGCCGTTGCGGCTGCGCGTGGTGCGGCGGTCGCTGGTCGAGGAACCCGAGTGCGACCGGAAGGACCGGATCAAGGTCGGCCGGGCCCGACCGATCGTCGCCGAGGACCTGGCGCGCGACGTGGTCGCCACGCTCGAGGGCCCGGCCCGGCTCGACCTCGGCGACGGGCCACGGCCCGTCTCCCCCGGCGACGTCGCCGTGCTGGTGCGGACCAACGCCCAGGCCGCCCTGGTCCGCGACAAGCTGCACGAGGCGGGCGTCCCGGCCGTCCTGACCGGGAGCCGCAGCGTCTTCCTGGCGCCGGCGGCCCGCGAGTGGCTCACCCTGCTGCGGGCGTTGGAGCAGCCGCACCGTACTGGACTGGCCCGCGCGGCGGCGCTGACCTGCTTCTTGGGCTGGTCTCCGCAGCAGCTGGCCGAGGAGGACGAGTCCGGGAGCGACGAGCTCGGCGGGCTGCTGCGGGACTGGCGCGGGGTGCTCGCCGAGCGCGGGGTCGCGGCACTGATGGAGGTGGTGACGGCCTCGACCGGGCTCGTCGAACGAGTGCTGGCAACGGATGACGGCGAGCGCGAGCTGACCGACGTGAGGCACATCGGCCAGGCGCTGCACGCGGCGGCGGTCTCCGACCGTCTCGGCCCGTCGGCCGTCGTGGCGTGGCTGCAGCGCCGGATCAGCGAGGCGGCCGACGACAGCTCGGACGAGCGCAGCCGGCGCCTGGAGTCCGACGCCGAGGCGGTCCAGGTCATCACGGTTCACGGCAGCAAGGGGCTGGAGTTCCCGATCGTGAACGTGCCCTTCGGCTGGGACCGCAACATCCCCCGGGACCTGGACGTGCTCCGACTGCACGACGACGGCGGGGCCAGGCTGCTCGACGTGGGCGGGCCTGAGGGTCCGGGCTACCCCGGTCGCCGGACCCGGCACGTCGCCGAGGAGCTCGGGGAGGACCTCAGGCTGCTCTACGTCGCCATGACCCGGGCCCGGTGCCAGGTGGTCACGTGGTGGGCGCCGGCGACCACGGCGGAGCACGCGCCGCTGCACCGCCTGCTCTTCGGCGACCACGTACCCGGCGAGCAGCCGCCGGACTCCGTACCCGTCCCCCGCGACGCCAAGGCCCGCGAGCGGCTCGAGGCACTGGCCGACGGGTCAGGGGGCGGCGTGGCCGTGGAGACGGTTCCCGAGGACCGGACGACGCGATGGCGACCCACGACCACGGGCGCCCCCGACCTGTCGGCCGCCCGCTTCGACCGACAGCTCGACGACGGCTGGCGCCGCACGTCGTACACCGGGCTCACGCGGGCCGTCCACGAAGGCCACACGGTCCAGCCGGGCGTGGGCAGCGAGCCGGAGGTGGAGGAGCGCCAGGACGAGCCGGTCCTGGCAGCCTCGCCCGAGGCGCCCGCGGACCTGCTCGACGAGGCGCTGCGAGCCGTCCCCTCCCCGATGGCCGACCTGCCCTCGGGGGCGGCCTTCGGCACGCTGGTCCACGCGGTGCTGGAGGCGGTCGACACCCGAGCGTCCGACCTCGCCGCGGAGGTGCGGGCACGCTGCGCCGAGGCCATCGCCTCCAGACTCGGCGCCTCCGTGGACCCCGAGGCGCTGGCGGCCGCGCTGCTCCCGGTGCTCGCCACTCCGCTGGGCCCGCTGGCCGGCAACCTGACCCTCGCCGACATCGCGCCCCGTGACCGCCTGCCCGAGCTCGAGTTCGAGCTGCCCCTGGCCGGCGGCGACGACCCCCGTACGGAGGAGGCGTCCCTGTCCGACGTGGCCGCGCTCCTGCGGCAGCACGTCCCGGCGGGCGACCCGCTCGCCTCCTACGCAGACGCCCTCGACGCACCCGGCCTGCGTGCCGAGCGGCTGCGCGGCTACCTCACCGGCAGCATCGACGCCGCCCTGCGGGTGCGTGCACCGGACGGTGAGCCGCGCTACCTCGTCGTCGACTACAAGACCAACTGGCTCGGCGGATTCGGTCCTGCGGGCGCCGAGCCACTGACCGCCTGGGACTACCGGCCCACGGCGCTGGCCGTGGAGATGGTGCGCGCGCACTATCCCCTGCAGGCCCTGCTCTACGCCGTGGCGCTGCACCGATTCCTTCGCTGGCGCCAACCGTCGTACGACCCGGAGCGCCACCTCGGCGGGGTGCTCTACCTCTTCGTTCGCGGCATGTGCGGGCCCGACACCCCGCTGGTGGACGGGACCCCGACAGGCGTCTTCGCGTGGCGGCCCCCGGCGGCGCTGGTGGACGAGCTGTCCGCCCTGGTGGACGCCTCGCGCGGGACCCAGCCCTCACGGTGATCACCGCCGCGGGGCCGCGCGGCGGCCGAGTGATCGGCGTGCGCCTGGGATCGCGGCGTGCGGGCGCCCGAGCACACGGTGATCATGCTCCACCCGGGTGGAGCCCATGGCCGCGAGGAGGCACGATGAGCGCTGTGACGACGCTGCTGTGGGGACGACCGCTGACCCGCGACGACCTCGAGTCGTTGCCCGATGACGGTCACCGCTACGAGCTCCTCGACGGTGCACTCCTCGTGACGCCGGCACCGACCCCACGGCACCAGTGGGCCGTCATGGGACTGATCGCGGTGCTCACCGCACACGTGGTCCCGCCGCTCGGGGAACGCGGTCGGAGACGCGCTGCTGGAGCTGTCGCAGCCCTTTCCCGTCAGCATCCGCCCGGCCGACCTGGTGCTCTGACCCGGTGACGGTGCTCGCGGACCCCTACGACGCCCGGTTCGCGCTCCGCGCGTCGGGAGTGCTCGCCGGCTTCAACGCGGCCGGCGTGCTGACTGCGGCAGACGTCCATGTCGCCCAGACGCTGGGCCGTCTCTGCGACGAACAGGACGAGCGCGTCCTCCTGGCCGCCGCCCTCGCGGTACGGGCGGTGCGTATGGGGTCGGTGTGCCTCGACCTCCCCGGGGCCCGGGCGTCGGTGGGTGACGTCGAGGACCCGGTCGACCTCGACGCCCTGCCCTGGCCCGAGACGGCAGCCTGGATGGCCGCGGTGGAGGCCAGCCCCGTTGTGGCAGTGGGAGCCGACGGCCCGGCCGACCGGCCGGTGCGGCTGGTCGACGGGCTGCTCTACCTCGACCGGTACTGGCGCGAGGAGCGACTCGTCGCCGTGGAGCTGGAGTCCCGGGCCGCCCGGCCGGCGTCGGCTCTCGATCGCGCCCGACTCGTCCAGGCACTCGACCGCTACTTCGGAGGCGAGGCCCCAGACCATCAGCGCCTGGCCGTGGCTGCCGCGGCGACCGGGTGGGTGACAGTCGTCGCGGGAGGCCCGGGAACCGGCAAGACCACGACGGTAGCCCGGCTGCTGGCGGTGCTGGACGCCGCGCTCGAGTCGCCTCCACGCGTTGCACTGGCGGCGCCGACCGGCAAGGCAGCGGCCCGGTTGCAGGAGGCCGTCGGCGACGAGCTCGCCGCGCTGCGGGCCCGCGGTCACCCCGTCCCGGCCTCGCCCGGTGCCTCGACCCTGCACCGCCTGCTCGGCTGGCGCCCGGACTCCCACAGCCGCTTCCGCCACCACGCGGGCAACCACCTCCCGTACGACGTGGTGGTCGTCGACGAGACCTCGATGGTGTCGCTGACCCTCATGTCGCGGTTGCTCGAGGCCGTGCGCCCCGATGCGCGACTCGTCCTGGTCGGCGACCCCGACCAGCTGGCTTCGGTGGAGGCCGGCGCGGTGCTCGGTGACCTGGTCCACCGGATGGAGCGCCCGACCGCCGACGCGAGGGAGGCGCTCCTCGACGACCTCGTCCCTGGGGACATGGAGCCGCCGGACGAGGCTCGGACCGAGCTCCGCAACGACGTCGTGCGCCTGCGCCGCGTGTACCGCTACCGCGGGGCGATCGCCGCACTGGCCGAGGCCGTACGTCGTGGAGACCCCGACGCCGTCATGGCCGTGCTGCGCGAGGACGACCCCGCCGTTCAGCTGGTCGAGCCGGTGGCCGTCGAAGCCCGCACCCCGGTCGGTCTCGAGTCCCTCCGGAGGGATGTCGTCGACGCCGGCCGCCGGATGGTCACCGCTGCCCGGGAGGGTGACGACCGCGAGGCTCTCGCCGCCCTCGAGCGGCACCGGCTCCTGTGCGCCCACCGCCACGGCCCGTACGGCGTGGCTCGCTGGGCCGCGGACGTCGAACGCTGGCTGGCGGCCACGATCGACGGCTACGCGACGGACGGCGAGTGGTACATCGGTCGCCCGCTCATCGTCACCGCCAACGACTACGAGCTCGGCCTCTACAACGGCGACACCGGCGTGGTCGTCGACCACCCGGGGACCGGACCGGTGGCGGTCTTCGCGCGCGGCCCCGAGGTGGTCGAGGTGGCGCCCAGCCGGCTCGGCGCGGTGCAGACCGTCCACGCGCTGACCGTCCACCGGGCCCAGGGCAGCCAGTTCGCCCGGGTGACCGTGCTCCTCCCACCACCCGACTCGCACCTGCTCACCCGCGAGCTCGTCTACACCGCGGTCACCCGCGCCCGAGAACTCGTACGGGTGGTGGGCAGCGAGGCCTCCGTGCGGGCGGCGGTGGTCCGACCGGTCGTACGCGCCAGCGGCCTGCGCGGAGGAGCAGGGCGAGCGGCAGGATCAGCCCCGTGATCCTCGACGGCACGATCCGGCTGGAGGCACGCGGCGACGCGAGCCCCGACACGGTGTGGGACCGCTACGCCGAGCCCACCCGGTGGCCCCTTTGGTCACCGCATATCCGCCGGGTCGAGGTGGACGACACCCGGGAGCGGCTCCTCCCCGGGATGACCGGCCGGGCCTGGTCCTACGGGCCGCTCCCCGTCAGCTTCACTGTCACCGCGGTGCACCAGGAGGCCGGGACCTGGTCGTGGGCGGTGAACCTCGGGCCGCTGCACATGGAGCTCGACCACTCGGTCGCGGCCGCTGACCGCGCCGACGGCCGTGGCAGCGTCGCCGCCCTGACACTGAGGGGGCCGTGGCCGGTGCTGGTCGCCTACGCGCCGCTGGCCCAGCTCGCCCTCCGGCGTCTGGTCAGCCCCTGACGCGGTTGCCCCTCGGCACATCCGGCCCGACGGGCACCTTCGTCGGGGGCTGGGCACTTGCTGCCACTGCTGGCGGCAAGATCCGAGCCTGCCCAGACGACCCCTTCTGGGCAGGAGATGTGGGACGGTGACCGCCGGAGCGGCTCCGGACGGCGCGGTGTTGACTGGCGGGGGAGGTGACGGCTGGTGAGGCCGGCCCGAGGACGCGGTCACGGCGTCACGCACGCGGGGAGGCCTTGGCGGCTCGCGAACGTGCCGGTGCCACCGACCCATGTCGTCGGACTGGTGGCGGCCGTCGTGCTGCAGCGTGTGAGTCCCCGTCCTCCCGTACGGAAGCGGTGGCTCCTCGCCCTGCCGCTGAGCGCGGCCGGTACGGTCCTCGCCACCGCCTCGGTACGAGCGGCGGGTGAGGTGCACCTGGCCCAGCCGGATCGACTCGTCACCACCGGCCCCTACGCCGTCATCCGCCACCCCATGTACGTCGCGTGGGGGCTCATCCACCTCGGCCTCGGGCTGGCTACCGGGTCGCCGTGGACCCTCCTCACCGCACCGCTGGCAGCGGTGGTGGTCCACGGGGAGACAATCGCCGAGGAGCGGCGCCTGCTCGCCTCGTTCCCGGCACAGATGGGCAGGTACCGCGTCACCACACCGGCCTACGTGCCCCGATGGCGCCGACCGCCGTGGCGATGAGTTCTTCCGGGCCCGACCCGTCCACAGGGGTCGTCCCGTCCGGCTCCCGCCTGGCGCTCGCATGCGGACGCGACCGGTGAGATCGTCAGGCGCATGACCGCGCCCGAGCGCGTCCGGCTGGCCGACCTGTTGGCCGGCCTCTCGGTGGCTACCGACCTCGGCCTCGGCGTGCCGCCGGAGTCCACGGTCCGGTCCACGCTGATCGCCCAGGCGGTCGCCGGCGAGCTCGGCCTGGACGCCGGGACCCGCTCCGACCTGTACTACGCCACGCTGCTCCGATCCGTCGGGTGTACAGGCTTCGCCCGTGAGCTGGTGCACTACTTCGGCGACGAGTTCGCCGCCGTACGGGCGGTGCAGGCCGTCGACCCGACCCGGCCGCGGGAGGCCCTGGGCGCCGTGGCAGCGAGCGTGCGCGGCGCGGGCCGCGGCCGCCGTACCCGCACGCTGGTCAACACCACCGTCAAGGGCAAGGAGATCGACCGGTCCATTGTGGCCGCCGACTGCGAGGGCATGGCGTCCTTCGTCCGCCGCTTCGCGGTCGGCCACGGCGTCGGCGCGATGCTGCAGCAGGTCTTCGAGCGCTGGGACGGCAAGGGTGCACCCCGCGGCCTGGACGGTGAGGACATCGAGATCGGTACGCGCGTGCTCACCGTCTCAGATCAGGCCGAGGCGTTCCTCCGTACGGAAGGAAGGGACGGCGCTCTCGAGATGGCCCGTCGGCGGTCGGGTGGCTGGTTCGACCCGGCCTGCGCACAGGCCTTCCTGCGGTGCGCCGACGAGGTCTTCGCCGTCATCGAGGCGGGCTCGACGTGGGAGGCGGCACTCGCAGCCGAGCCGGAGCCGCACGTGACCGTACCGCCGTGGGGCGTGGACGACGTGGCGGCCGCCTTCGCCGACTTCGCCGACGTGAAGTCGCCCTACCTGCTCGGTCACTCCCCCGGCGTCGCCGACCTGGCCGTGGCCGCGGCCGAGCGGCTCGGCTTCGACGACGCCGACCGCACGACACTGCGCCGGGCGGCCCTGCTGCACGACCTCGGCCGGGTCGCCGTGTCCACCCGGCTGTGGGACAAGCCCGGCCCGCTCAGCCCGCCGGAGTGGGAGCAGGTGCGGCTGCACGCCTACTACACCGAACGAGTCCTGGCCGGCTCACCCCTGTTGCAGCCGCTGGCCGCCGTCGCCGGTGCCCACCACGAACGTCTCGACGGCAGCGGCTACCACCGCGGCGTGACCACCGCGTCGCGCGCCGCACGGCTGCTCGCCGCCGCCGACGCCTTCCACGCCCTCACCGAGGTCCGCCCGCACCGCCCCCCACTCCCACCTGAGCTGGCCGGCGCCGAGATCGAGACCGCCGCCCGTACGGGATCACTGGACCCCGACGCGGTCGGCGCCGTCTGCGCGGCGGCGGGTACGCCGATCGAGCGCATCGTCCGGGAGTGGCCTGCCGGGCTCACCGACCGGGAGATCGACGTGCTGCGCCTGCTCGCCCGCGGCCGGTCCAAGAAGCAGATCGCCGCCGAGCTGGTCATCGCCCCGGGCACCGTGCACACGCACGTCACGCACCTCTACCAGAAGACCGGCGTCTCGACCCGGGCGGGCATCGCCCTCTTCGCCCTCGAGCACGAACTCCTCTGACGGCCGACCGGCATCTCCGCTCCTGGCGTATCTTGGGCGCTCCTCGTCGCTCCTCTCGACGAGGAGAGAGGCCGACCATGCGAGAACGCACGTCGACGACGGTAGTCGCCGGCCGGGGGACGGAGAGGATCGAGGTCCGCGAGGCCCAGGAGTACCTGGCTCGCTACGGATACCTGTCGAGGGAGGAGCGGGTCGCGGTCGAGGACGGCCGGCTGACCGGCCCGACGGCACGTGCGCTTCGCCGGTTCCAGCGTTTTGCGCGGTTGCGGGTCACCGGCACCCTGACCGTCGAGACGCTGAAGCTCATGCGGCAGCCCCGGTGCCCGATGGTCGACTTCGACCCGGACGAGGTCGGAGGCCCCGGCGTCGAGGACAGCGACCCGTTCGTGTTCAGTGCAGACACCTGGGACCACCGCGCGCTGCGCTGGTTCCTCCAGACCGGCACCCCTGACATCGCCGACGAGGCGGCAGCGCTCCAACGCGCGTTCGACACGTGGGCGGCGCAGGTGCCCCTGACCTTCACCCAGGTCCCGAGCGCGGCCCAGGCGGACCTCGTCGTGGAGTGGGCGACGGGCGACCACGGGGACGGGTCACCCTTCGACGGCTCGGGCTCCGGTGGCTTCAACATCTTCGCCCATGCGTTCTACCCAGAGGACGGCCGCATCCACTTCGACGAGGCGGAGACCTGGGCCCACACCCACGGGAGTGGCAGGGTCGACCTCGAGACCGTGGCGCTGCACGAGATCGGGCACGCGCTCGGGCTGAGGCACAGCGGCGTGTCCGACGCGGTCATGTTCTTCGCCATCAACACCCAGCGCCGCCGGCTGCACGAGGTGGACGTCCGCGGCATCAAGAGCCGCTACCCACCCGTGGTCGCCGCCCCGGGCCAGAGGGCCGTCACCGTTCCGCTGTGGGCCCTCAAGAACGGCGGGGGGTCGGGCACCGTCCAGGTCGACCTCGGCACCACGCGGCGTGTCCTGGCCTGGGGGCAGGTCACCATGGCCGACTCGCTCACCGACGCCGACCGGGACAACGCCTGGGCCGTCGAGGTCTTCGAGGTCGACGGGGACCGGCCAGGCGGCTTCGTCTTCGGCGGCGACCACTGGGGCTCGCGCGAGGCGCCCCCCAACGTCTACACGGGGGCCTTCACCGGCCGGGCACGGCGGATCACGTTCCGCGTGAGCGCCCTCCACACAGCCGACCTGGACGTCTTCGGAACGGGCACGGTGCTCGTGCTCGACGACCTGGGAGGACCGGAGTGAAACGAACCCTCTTCTACGACCGCGAGACCGGCGAGCTCCTGCACTCGCACTACGAGGTCCGGGTGGTGGAACGCGCGGGTGAGGGCGGAGCCGAGCTGTCCGCGCCGGCCGCGGTGACCGTGGAGGACGCCTCCGCGGAGCTCGTCTCCCGGGGGCTGGACCTGGCCAGGGTCGGCAGCGTCACCACCAGCGACCGGCCCAGCTCCAGCCGGCGTACGGCGCGCCGGGTCGACCCCACGACCGGACGCCTTCGGACCAGGCGCCTGGAGACCAGGACCGACGCCGAGGAGGACGAGTGACATGGACGCCTTCAAGGTCGACCTCTTCGCCCTCAAGAACGAGGGTGGCTCGGCCAGCGCGACCATCGACCTCGGCCGACCGCGGCCGTTCCTCGCCTGGGGAACCGTGTCGATGGTGGATCCGCTGGCCGACTTCGACCGTGACAACGCCTATGCGTTCGACATCTTCACCATCGACGGCACCCGGACCGCCGCCCGGGTCTTCGGTGGCGACCACTGGGGACCGCTGGGCAGCGGTGGGAACGTCTTCGACGGCGCCGTACGGGGCTTCGGTCGGCGGGTCAACTTCTGGCTCCGCACGATCCACTCCGCCGACCTCGACACCTTCGGGCAGGGAGTGCTGCTGACCCTGGACTAGGCGGACCAGGCGCCCCGGTCGCCGCCGAACGCCGGATACACCGTTCGGTCGATGTGGCCAGGCGGGGCCGCTCCTACGGTCACAGGCGTCTCCATCGCCCACCTGGATGCCCGAGGAGTGGTCCCCATGACCGCCACCACAGCCGAGGCCGCCATGATCGTCAAGTCCGACACGACCGCCGCCGCCCGCGCCGAACGAGTGGCCATGGCCGCGTTCGTCGGTGGCGCCCTGCTCGCCGGCGGCAACGCCGTCGGGATCCGGATCAGCCTGCGCGAGCTGCACACCTCGCCGCTGTGGGCGGCGTGCCTGCGCTTCGCTCTCGCCGCAACGATCCTGCTCGTCGTGATGACGCTACGGCGGGTTCCCTGGCCGCGGGGCCGGGAGCTCACCGGGGCGCTGCTCTACGGTGTGCTGGTCTTCGGTGGGGCCTACGCCTTCATCTTCTACGCCCTCCTCGAGCTGCAGGCCGGCTTCTTCCAGCTCACGGGTGCTCTCGTGCCGCTGGCCACGCTGCTGCTGGCCGTCGCGCAGCGGGACGAGCGGCTCCGCTGGGCCGCCGTCGTCGGATCCGTCGTCGCCGTGCTCGGCGTGGCCGCCATGACCCAGGCGTCGCTCGGCGGATCCCTGCCGGTCCTCCACCTGCTGGCCGGCCTCGGCGCGACCCTCTGCTTCGCCCAGGGCACCATCCTGGTCCGCCGCTACCCCTCGCCCCACCCGGTCGCGATGAACGCCGTCGGCATGGCCACCGGCGCAGTCGTCCTCCTGGTCGGCGCCATGGTCCGGAGCGAGCCGTTCGTCGTTCCGCAGCTGGGCACGACGTGGGCCGCGCTCGGCTACCTCGCCGTCGTGGGGTCCATCGCCGTCTTCTGGCTCTACCTCGTCGTCCTCGGGCACTGGTCCGCGTCGCGAGCGGCGTACGGCTTCCTGCTCGTTCCGATCGTCACCCTCGTCCTCTCGGCCTGGCTCGACGGCGAGCAGCTGACCTGGGGACTCGCGGCCGGAGGACTGCTGGTCCTGGTCGGCGTGTACGTCGGGGCGCTGCACCAGCCCCGCGCCGCGGCAGGGACGTGAGCCGGCGCGAGCCGGAGGTCTCAGACGCCGAGGACGGGGTACGTCTGCGGCCGTGACGGACGACCTGAGGATCGGCCTGGTGGGTGCCGGCGGCGTGGCGAGGCGCCACGCCACCGTGCTCGACCGGCTGCCTGGAGTGACCGTGGCTGCCGTCGCCGACCCCGAGGCGGAGGCCGCTCGGACACTCGGCGGCCTCGTGGGTGCGACGCCACACCGCGGCGCGAACGAGATGCTCGCCGCGGAGAGGCTGGACGCGGTGTACGTGTGTGTCCCGCCCTTCGCCCACGGCGAGCCCGAGCGCTCGGTGCTGGCAGCCGGGGTCCCGCTCTTCGTCGAGAAGCCTCTCGCGGGAGACCTGGAGGTGGCCGAGCAGCTGGCTCGCGAGGTGGCCGCCACTGGCGTCGTCACGGCGACCGGGTACCACTGGCGCCATCTCGACACGGTGCACCGCGCTGCGGAGCTGCTGGCGGACCGGCCTGCCCGCCTGGTGGTCGCGGAGTGGTTCGACAAGGTGCCCCCCGTGCCCTGGTGGACAACCCAGGCCCGGTCCGGCGGGCAGCTCGTGGAGCAGGCGACGCACCTGCTCGACCTCGCCCGGATCCTGGTCGGGGAGGTCACGGCCGTGACGGCTACAGGGCAGCGGTGGGTCTCGGCGCCGGACGCGACGACCGACGGACCGGAACCGGACATCGACGTGGCCTCGGCCGGGACGTTGAAGTTCGCGGGCGGTGCCGTCGGCACGGTTGCGGCGACCAGCATCCTCCACACGAAGCACCGGGCTCAGCTCACCGTGGTCGCCGACGGCCTGGTTCTCGACGTGAGCGAGACGCAGCTCGTGGTCCACGAGGACGGGCGCACCGAGTCCACGACCCCCCGCATCGACGGGCGACACGCGGTCGACGCTGCGTTCGTGGAGGCCGTACGAGGGGGCCCGCCGCAGCCGGCCCTGGTCGACTACGCCGAGGCGCTTCGGACCCATCGGGTGGGCGTCGCCCTGATCCGCGCTGCCGAGACGGGTACGGTCGTCGCAGTCGACCAGGGGCCGCCCGTGACGACAGCCGCTCCCGACGCCCGGGCCCCTCGTGGCTGAGGTACTCCGCCTGCAGGTCGACGCCCCAGGTCGTGTGCGCTGGGTCGCCGAGGAGCGCGGGGAGCTGGCCGAGGGCCGCTTCCGGGTCGACACCGTTCACAGTGGCCTCTCGACGGGCACCGACCTGTCCTTCGTCAAGGGGACCAACCCCAGCCTGCACCGTCGCTTCGACCCGGAGCTCCGCATCTTCGAGGACGTCGTGGGCGAGGGCCCGGTCACGCCGGGGGTACCGCTTCCCGGCTACCCGGTCGAGCGGTTCGGCTACATGCAGGTCGGCCGCGTCGTGGAGAGCCGCACGCCGGCCGTGGAGGCAGGCGCCATGGTCGCGATGACCTACGGGCACCGCACCGGCCACGACGCCGACCCGCTGGCCGAACGCTTCGTCCCGCTGCCCGAGGGCCTCGACCCGCTGCTGGGCGTGTACGTCGCGCAGATGGGCCCGATCTGCGCCAACGGCCTTCTGCACGCGGCGGCCGACGTCGACAGGGGGGCCGTCACCGACTTGGGTGCCGGTGTCCGCGGTCGCCGGGTCGCCGTCGTCGGTGCCGGCGTGGTCGGGCTCCTCTGCGGAGTCTTCGCCCAAGCGCACGGTGCGTCCGAGGTGGCGGTCGTGGATCCGACGGCCTCGCGGCTCGCAGTCGCCGAGGCGCTCGGGCTAACACCCGTGGACGGCACGGCCGAGGACCCCGCCCGGCTGCTCAAGACCCGGTGGCGGCACGGTCCGGGAGACCGTGGCGCCGACGTGGTGCTGCAGTGCCGTGGTCAGGCCTGGGCGCTGGCCACCGCGCTCCGGCTGCTCCGCCCCCAGGGCACGGTCGTCGACCTGGCCTTCTACCCCGGCGGCGCCGGGGAGGTGCGGCTCGGCGAGGAGTTCCACCACAACGGCCTCTCACTGGTGTGCGCCCAGATCGGGCGGGTCCCCCGGGGGCTCGCGCACCTCTGGGACCGCGAGCGGCTCTCGGCCGAGACGGTCGCGCTGCTGGCCGAGCACGGTGACGCGGTCCGGAAACACCTCGTGACCCATGTCGTGGCGTTCGAGGACGCGCCGCGACGCATCGTCGAGCTGGCCGAGGGGCGGCGGGAGACGCTCCAGACCGTCTTCAGCGCGACGCCGCCGTGAGCACCCGCTCGTAGAGCCGCAGGTATCGCTCAGCCATGACAGGAGGCGCGAAGCGCTCCTCGGCGACCTTCCGGCATGCTGTCCGGTCCAGCTCGTCGACCCGGTCGAGGTAGCCGACGAATTCCTCGTCGTCGGCCGCCAACCACCCGGTGCTGCCGTGGTCGACCAGTGACGGCAACACCCCGCGAGCGTTTGCGACGACCGGCACTCCGGCCGACAGCGACTCCACGACCGCGGTGGCCCCTGGCTCCTCCCACTGCAACGGGAAGAGCACGGCCCGTGCGGTGCGCAGCACCTCGTCCTTGGCGTCACCGCCCACGCTGCCGACCCACCGCACGACGTCGCCGTCGACCGAGGGGAGGACGTGCTCGACGAACCACCTCACGTCCTCGTAGGCGCCCGCCGGGTGGGAGGGGTCGGCGAGCGCCTCGCCCAGCGCGGCCGCGTCCGGCAGGCCACCGACGGGTCCGGCCATGACGAGCGGGATGCCGCGTTCCCGGCAGGCCCGGGCGGCCACGTCGTACCCCTTCAGCGGCGTCATCCGGCCGAGGGTGAGCAGGTGCCCGCGCGGCTCGACCGGTTCCCACGGTGGCAGCGGGGTGGCGAGCGGCACCGCACCGACCACCTGGCGGCGGAGGTTCGGGTGTGCCCGCGCCACCTGGGCGTCCGAGACGCCGGCGAACCACACCCGGCCGCCGCCGTCGAAGGTGGCGTAGAAGTCCTCCTGCCGATGGAGGTCCCAGTGCAGGGTCTGCAGCACCGGCGGTACGGCGGCAGGCGATGCGGCCGCGCCGCCCCGCTGTGCGGCCGCCAGGACCGCCGGGCCGACCGCCTCGAGGTGGTCGTGGACCAGGTCGTACGGACGACCCACGGCAGCCGCCCCGCGGAGCTCGTCGAGGACCATGGTCATGTGGGCGAGGGCCAAGCCCACGACGGCGGCGTAGGGCGCCCCGAGCCGCGGGAACTGACCGTCCTCGAAGGCCGTGACGACACGGTCGGCGGCAATGGACGAGGATCCGACGGTGGCGACGGTCACGTCGACGCCGTGGGCGCGCAGCTCCGGGACGAGCGTGGCGACGACGTTCTCGATCCCCCCGTAGTCGGGCGGCGGCACGGGCAGCCAAGGGCCGGCGTTGACGAGCACGCGCACCCTTGTCACGTCCCCGACGGTGCGAGTCCGTGCCTGGCGCGGTACTCGGGCACGGTGAGCATGGGCGGTCGCTCGGTGGTCGAGACGTCGTAGGTGCGCATACCGAAGCGGCCGCGTCGATCCCGTACGAACTGGGTGAGGGCGGCCGACACCGGCTCGCCGTCCGCAGTGATCGGTGTGGCCGGCAGCCGACGGACGAGGGTCTGCCACAGCTGACCGGCCATCCGCCCGAGCGCCTCGTCGGACTGGTGGCGGTGGCTCCGGACGCCCAGGTCGACCTGGGCCAGCCCGTCGAGGCCGACGAGGTCGAGCAGGTCGACGAGCATGCCCACCTCGACCCCGTAGCCGGAGACGAAGGGCAGCCGGACGAGCAGGTCCCGGCGGGCGGCGTACTCCCCCGCAAGCGGCTGGACGACACCGGCCAGCTGCGGCCAGCAGGCGTTGAGCAGCGGTCTCGCGACCAGCTCGGTGACTCGCCCGCCGCCGGCCGGTGCGACGCCCTCGGACGTGGTCAGCGGCCGGTCGTAGAAGGCCTTGACCATCGCCACGGCCGGGTCGTGGAAGAGCGGGCCGAGCAGTCCGACGACGAAGGACGGGGCGAAGTCGGTGAGGTCGCTGTCGACGTAGACGACGACGTCGCCGTTGGTGACGTGCAACGCCTTCCACAGCGCTTCGCCCTTGCCGGGGACGGTGCCGAGACGGGGGAGGACGGCGTGGCTGTGCTCGACCCGTGCGCCTGCCGCCGCTGCGACGGCGGCCGTGGCGTCGGTGGACCCCGAGTCCAGGACGACGAGCTCGTCGACCAGGCCGACGCCGTCGACGAGGTCGTGGCGAATCGCCGAGACGATCGCCCCGACCGTGGCCTCCTCGTCGAGTGCCGGGAGGACCACGCTGACCGTGGTGCCGCCCTTGCGGGCCCGTCCCTCGGCAGACGACCAGTCCCGTACGGACGAGGTCCGTCGCTCGAACCAGTCGGCCACGGCACCGGTCCCGGAGCCACCCGTCTCGACCCGCGTGGCGGACGTCAGATCCCCGGGGGTCGTCGTCACGGCGCCTCCTCGGGGGTCTCCGCCCGCCGGCCGGGGTGACCGCCGGGCCCTCGGACCGGTGGGTCGTCACGGTCCGAGGACGCCTGCACTGAATGCCCCGAGAACGGTCCGTCAATCCCACTTCTCGGTGACGTCGGCGGACGGTACGCGGATGGCCGTCGAGCGGCACGAGAGCGCGGATACCCGGTTGTGGCCCGCGACCAAGATCAAGCATGGCACCCGACGTCACGTACGAGACAGCCGATCACGGCAGGGTGCGTCCAGTATTCCCGTCCGCGTGCGTCCTCCCGCCCTGCCGCCCCCTACTCCCTACGAGCGTTGCTCGCGGTTGCTCGACACGACGAAGACCGTCTATACCCCCGGTGCCCCGTCCTCCGGCGCAATCCGCTCCCAGGCCGCACCGTCCAGCGCGATGACGGCAGCGGGGAAGAGCCCGTCCTCCTCCCGCGCGATGTGCCTGCGGAGGAGGTCGACGAAGCCGTCCACTGCTTGCAGCTCGCCGCGGAGCACCCGACCGAGACGACGCTCGAGCTCCACGTGCTCGGCCGACAGGCTCCCGAGGTGATCGGCGAACTCGGCGTGCTCGCCCAGCTCGCGGAAGAGCCCGCTCTCCTCGGCCGCCGAGTGCGGGTCGAGGAGCATCGTGAGGTGCTGCACCCGCTGCCGTACGGAAGCCACGTCACCCCGGCCCGCGGCTCGGCGCAGCGCGCCGGACGCCTCGATGATCGCGTCGTGCTCGTCGGAGAGCCGGCGGATCACGGTATTACCGTGGCAGCCGCAGTGCTGGCACACGGTCAGGCTCCCCCACCCTCGTGGCCCAGGAGCTCGTGCATGCCGTGGAGCACCTCGGCCAGCGAGGTCTCCTCGTCCGCGACGACGACCGGGAGGACGAGATCGTTCTCCTTGGAGAGGTGCGCCTGGAAGAGTACCTGCAACGCGTACGCCGCGGCCGCGGCCTGTACCGGCTCCGCCGCCTGGGCGACCTCGTCGGCGAGGCCGAGGATGACCCGGTGCTCGGCGACCATGCCCTCGACGAGGAGCCGTGCGGACTCGGACCGGGCC
>DASTQL010000233.1:0-39289 GCA_035761805.1 Jiangellales bacterium
CATCGGCGCCGCCACGGCCGGGTCGGCGGCCTTTGGGACGTGACCGTCCCCGCGGCGCGCGCACCGACCGTCCGGCGGGCGCCGACCGTCCGGCGGACGCCGGTGGCCGTACCGCCGGCGAGGGCTGGACGCGCTCGGCAGGCGGGCCGCTCAGGGCTGAGATCGCCGGGTGCCCGGGGGTGACCGACCGGACGGTGGGCCGGATCGCGGCCCGCCGCATCAGCTGCCGGACGTCGGAGGCCTGGTCCGGGGTGCCGATGGTGACGACGACCCCGCCGCTGCCCGCCCGGGCGGTCCGGCCGGATCGGTGCAGGTAGGCCTTGTGCTCCGTCGGGGGGTCGACGTGCACGACCAGCGACACGTCGTCGACGTGGATCCCTCGCGCGGCGATGTCGGTGGCGACCAGGACCCGCACGGTGCCGGCGTCGAAGGACTCCAGGTTTCGCCGACGGGCGTTCTGCGAGAGGTTGCCGTGGAGGTCGACCGCGGGGACCCCGGCCGCGGTGAGCTGGCGCGCCAGCTTCTTGGCGGCGTGCTTCGTCCGGGTGAAGGCCAGCGTGCGGCCCTGCCCGGCGACCAGCTCGCGGACGACGGACGGCTTGTCCGCGTGGCCGACCGTCAGGACGTGGTGGGACATCTCCGGGACCGGTGACCCAGCACTGTCGACCGAGTGCGCGATCGGGTCGTGCAGGTATCGCCGGACCAGGACGTCGACGCCGCGATCCAGGGTGGCGGAGAAGAGCAGCCGCTGGCCTCGCCGCGGGGTCCGGTCGAGCAACCGCCGCACCGCAGGCAGGAAGCCGAGGTCGGCCATGTGGTCGGCCTCGTCCAGCACCGTGACCTCGATGGCGTCCAGCCGGCAGTGCCCCTGGCCGATCAGGTCCTCGAGCCGGCCCGGCGTGGCGACACACACGTCCACGCCCGCCTCCAGGGCTCGGACCTGCGGGGTCTGCCCGACACCGCCGAAGACGGTCGTCGCGCGGAGGCCGAGGGCGGCGGCGAGCGGGGCGAGCGCCTCGTGAACCTGGACGGCCAGCTCGCGGGTGGGGACGAGGACGAGGGCGCGCGGCGCTCCGTGGCGGCGGCGCTGCGACGAGCGTGCCAGGGCGACGACGGTCGCCACGGCGAAGGCGATGGTCTTGCCGCTGCCGGTCCGGGCGCGGCCCAGGATGTCACGCCCGGCCAGCGAGTCGGGCAGCGTCGCGGACTGGATGGGGAACGGGCTGTGAATGCCCTGCTCGGCGAGCGCAGCGACGATTCCCTCGGGTACGCCGAGGGCGGCGAAGCCCGTACGGGCAGGGGAGGTGGAGGGGGCGGGGACTTGCACAGGCACGAAGGGTCCTTCGGACGTCGGTGGTGGCCGCGGTTGCCGGGCCCGCTCACGCGTCAGGAGAGGGGGAGCGTCGCGCTGGACGCTCGAGCAGACGACCTCGGGTGCGCGGGTACGCTCCCGGTCTCTCCCCACCCTACGGGGTCGGCGGGTCGACGGCCCACTCGTGGTGCACGCCGACCCGCGTAGGGTCCCGACATGAGCGCGTCGGTCCAGGTCGTGTGGGACCCGTCCCTCACGGACTACGACTTCGGCCGGGGGCATCCGATGAGCCCATTGCGCATCGACCTGACCATCCGCCTGGCCCGATCCCTGGGCGTGCTCGACCGTTCCAACGTCGAGGTGCTCTCCCCACCGCTCGCGGACGACGGCGTGCTCACCACGGTCCACTCCGCAGCACTCGTCGACGCGGTGCGGCGCTGTGCGCTGGACACGAGCCGGTACGAGCCGGACTTCGGGCTCGGGACCGACGACGACCCCTGCTTCCCCGGCATGCACGAGGCCACGGCCAGGGTCGTGGGCGGGTCGGTGGCCATCGCCGACGCGGTGTGGAACGGCCGCGCCGAGCACGGGGTCAATGTCACCGGCGGCCTGCACCACGCGATGCCGAGGCGCAGCAGCGGCTTCTGCGTCTACAACGACGTCGCGGTCGCGATCCGGCACCTGCTGGACCTGGGCGCCGAGCGGGTCGCGTACGTCGACGTCGACGTGCACCACGGTGACGGGGTCCAGGCCATCTTCTGGGACGACCCCAGGGTGCTCACCATCAGCCTGCACGAGAGCCCCCGCACGCTCTTCCCGGGCACCGGCTACCCGGAGGAGATCGGTGGGAGGGGCGCCGAGGGATCGGCGGTCAACGTCGCCCTACCGCCGGGCACGACCGACTCGGGATGGCTCCGGGCCTTCCACGCGGTCGTCCCCCCGCTGCTCGAGGCCTTCGCGCCCCAGGTCCTGGTCACCCAGCACGGCTGCGACACGCACTTCGACGACCCGCTCGCGCACATGGCGCTCACCGTCGACGGGCAGCGCACCTCGTACGCCCTCCTGCACCAGCTCGCCCACGACCTGTGCGGCGGACGCTGGGTCGCCACGGGCGGCGGCGGCTACGCGATCGTCGAGGTCGTCCCCCGCTCGTGGACCCACCTGCTGGCCGAGGCGGTCGGGCACCCGGTGGCCCCGGAGACCGACACCCCGGGGGACTGGCGCGACCACGTCGAGGTGGCCGTGGGCCGGCCGGCGCCGTTCCGGATGACCGACGGCGCCACCCCCTCGTACGTTTCCTGGGAGACCGGCTACGACCCCGGCGACTGGCTCGACCGGGCCGTGCTGGCCACGCGGAAGGCCACATTTCCGTACCACGGGCTCGATCCGCACTGGTGACACCTTTCCCAGGAGTCACACCTGCCTCTACGATCCGCGGAGGCAACCGTGCTCGACGTGTCCCGGCGGGGAAGCCGGGACCGCACGGGGCGAAGGTCGGGTGGAGGCAGTGGGCAAGGACGACGACGACGGCACCGGGCCCCTCGACGAGGTCCGCTTCCTCACCGTGGCCGAGGTGGCCGCCGCCATGCGCGTGTCGAAGATGACGGTCTACCGCTTGGTGCACGCCGGCACCCTCCCGGCGATCCAGGTCGGGCGCTCCTTCCGCATCCCCGAGCGGGCCGTCCACGACTACCTCCGCGACTCGTACATCCAGGCCGGCTGAACGCACCGGGTACCCTGGCCGGTGGCACGCGCGGGTCCTCCCGCGCCGTACGACGTCCACCCACCGACCGACAGCGAGGACGCCCCGTGGGCTCTGTCATCAAGAAGCGTCGCAAGCGCATGGCGAAGAAGAAGCACCGCAAGCTCCTGCGCAAGACGCGGGTCCAGCGCCGCAAGCTCGGCAAGTGACCGATCGGCGCGGCAGCGTCCGCCGCGCCCCCGCCGCCCGCTCCGAGACGGGGCCGGGCGGCGTCGTCACGTCGCGGCCCCGTCACCCGGCCCACCCGGCCCCGGCCTAGGATGGGCGCGCACCGCCGAGCGCAGGGGGAGTGACACCAGTGGCCAGCGTCGTCATGGTGACCGGTGTCGCCCGGTACCTCGGCGCCCGGCTGGCCCGCATCCTCGGCGAGGACCCGGACATCGAGCGCGTCCTCGGGGTCGACGTCATACCCCCGCAGCACGACGTGGGCCGGTGCGAGTTCGTCCGCGCCGACATCCGCAACCCGGTCATCGCCAAGGTGATCGCGCGAGCGCAGGTCGACACGGTCGTGCACATGAACGTCCTCGCGACCCCGCTCGACGCGGGCGGGCGGGTGCCGCAGAAGGAGATCAACGTCATCGGGACGATGCAGCTGCTGGCCGCCTGCCAGAAGTCGCCGAGCGTCTCGAAGCTGGTCGTCAAGTCGTCCACGACGGTCTACGGGTCGTCCTCGCGCGACCCGGCGATGTTCACCGAGGACATGGCGCCCAAGGTGCTGCCGCGATCCGGCTACGCCAAGGACAGCGTCGAGGTGGAGGGCTACGTGCGGGGCTTCTCCCGCCGCCGCCCTGACGTCGTGGTCACCACGTTGCGGCTGGCCAACTTCATGGGACCGACGGTGCGCACGCCGCTCACCGAGTACTTCACGCTCCCCGTCGTGCCCACCCTGCTGGGCTTCGACGCCCGCCTGCAGTTCGTGCACGAGGACGACGGTCTCGCTGCCCTCCGGCACGCGACCTTGACCGACCACCCGGGGATCTACAACATCGCGGGCGACGAGATCCTCATGCTGAGTCAGGCGATCCGCCGCTGCGGGCGGCCCGCGCTCCCGGTGCCCACCCTGACGGCGTCCTCGGTCGGACAGCTCTTCCGCCGTGCCCGGCTGGCCGACTTCTCCCCCGAGCAGATCCAGTTCCTCACGTACGGGCGGGGTGTGGACACCGAGCGGATGCGCGAGGTTCTCGGCTTCGAGCCCGAGTACACGACGGAACGGGCCTTCGCGAGCTTCGCCGACGTCCGCACACGTGGCGGCATCCTCGACCGGAGCCGGGTCCGGCGCGCGGAGCAGGCGCTCGTCGGCGTGCTGCCGCAGGGAGGCCGCGATGGCTGACGCCGAGGTCATCCCCATCGGTGCCGGTGGCCGTCCCGGCCGCGGCTCGGACGGGTCGGGAACCCCGTCCGCGGCCTCGCGTGCGCTCGCTCCGAGGACCCCTCGCACCCGCCGCCGCCCGGCCGCCGAGACGGACGCCACGACGCCCGCCCCCACGACCAGACGGACGGCGAAGCGGGCCCCGGCCACGCCGGCCGCCCCCCTGTCGGGCGGGTCGACGACGGACGCCCAGGAGCACGACACCGCGACCGGCCGGCCGGCGTCGGCGCCGACGGGTCGTCGCCGAGCGTCGGGGACTGCTCGCACCGGGACGACCAAGCGCGCGACCCGGCCGACTCCGGACGGCGCGGCCACCCGTACCTCCAGGCCGCGCAGAGCCGGGATGTCCGTCGACGCCCGAGCGACCGACGGCGCCGCCCCGACGACCCCGCTGGCTGCGACGTCCTCGACGGCTGCTCGCGCCGACCGGCCCGCGCGCGTCCGCCGGTCCCGCAGCCCCGCTCCCGTACGGGAAGAGGCACGCCCGGGCACCTCTCCCGCGGGGCCGGCGGCGGCCCCGATCGGCGCGACGGAGCCGGAGCCCGCCCGGCACGGCCCCGTGGGCCACCTGGCCGCGGTCCTGGCCGAGCTGGCCGTCCAGGCGCTCGGGCCGGGGTCGGATGAGCAGGCTGCCCAGGCCCTGGCCTTCCTGCGCCGGCGGATCACCGGCGACTACCAGGTGGACGTCTTCGGATTCGACCGCGAGCTCACCGAGACGGTCCTGATGCCGGTGCTGCGCCCGCTGTACCAGAAGTGGTTCAGGGTCGAGGTGCGCGGTATCGAGCACGTGCCGGCGACCGGCGGCGCGTTGATCGTGGCCAACCACTCGGGAACGGTGCCGGTCGACTCGCTGATGACCCAGCTGGCCCTGCTCGACGAGCACCCGGCGCGGCGCCACTTGCGGATGCTGGGCGCCGACCTGGTCTACAAGATGCCCTTCGTCGGCCAGATGGCCCGCAAGAGCGGCGCCACGCTGGCCTGCAACGAGGACGCCGAACGGCTGCTGGGCTCCGGCGAGCTGGTCGGCGTGTGGCCCGAGGGCTTCAAGGGTGTGGGCAAACCGTTCTCCGAGCGCTACAAGCTGCAGCGCTTCGGCCGCGGCGGCTTCGTCGCGGCGGCGATGCGCACGGGCACCCCGATCATCCCGGTGTCCATCGTCGGCGCGGAGGAGATCTTCCCGCTGATCGGCAACCTGCCGACGCTGGCCCGGATCATCGGGGTTCCCTACGTCCCGATCACCCCGACCTTCCCCTGGCTGGGGCCGCTCGGGCTGATCCCGCTCCCGTCCAAGTGGATCATCGAGTTCGGTGAGCCGATCCGCACCGACGTGCACGGCGAGGGCGCCGCCGACGACCCCATGCTGGTGTTCAACATCACCGACCAGGTGCGCGAGACCATCCAGCACTCGCTCTACACCCTGCTGATGCAGCGCCGGAGCGTGTTCTTCTGACCACGAGCCTGGCCCGACCACCCGGGTGTCGGGCGGGATCGCGTGGCAGCGACTCGGCGGCGTCGCGTGCGCGGCAGGGGAGCCACACGGTGATCATCACCCGTCTTCTACGGGGGGTGCTGGTGATCGGGGTGGGCTCGACGTCCCGCGTGGCGGGACCGCAGCTACACGGTGATCAGCCTGACCCCGCTGGCGCGCCTTCGTTGCTCGACGTGGCGTTCGGGATGCCCAGACACAGCGCTGAAGGCGGGTTGGAGCATCGAAGACGCCCCACGATCGGACGCATCTCGGCCGGCGAGCCGGATCCCGGCCACCACGAGGCTGCTGGGGCCATCACCAGGTGCGCACCCCTGGTGAAGGCCCCACCAGCAACGAGGGTGGTGAACGTGCTCATTTCGGGGGCCAGGTGCGGGACCGCGCGCAGCGGTCAGCGGCGGGCCCGACGCAACGCCAGGACCCCGGCGGTCGCGGCGCCGCTCAGTGCCCCGACCCCCGCGGCCGTGCTCAGCGCGATGGTCTTGCGCTTGCCCCGGTAGTCGCGGACCGCCCAGCCCTGCTGCCGCGCGTGTGCCCGCAGCATGGCGTCCGGGTTGATCGCGCAGGGGTTCCCGACCATCGAGAGCAGCGGGATGTCGTTGGCCGAGTCGCTGTACGCCGAGCACCGCTGCAGGTCCAGCCCCTCCTGTTGGGCGAGGGCACGGACCGCCTCGGCCTTGGCCAGGCCGTGCAGCAGGTCGCCCACCAGGCGCCCGGTGTAGACGCCGTCCTCGTGCTCGGCCACGGTGCCGAGCGCCCCGGTCAGGCCCAGCCGGGTCGCGATGATCGTGGCGACCTCCACCGGGGTGGCCGTGACCAGCCAGACCCGCTGGCCCTGGTCGATGTGCATCTGCGCGATGGCCCGTGTCCCCGGCCAGATCTTGTCGGCGATCAGCTCGTCGAAGACCTCCTCACTGATCTGGGTGAGCTCGGCGACGGAGTGGCCGGCGATGAAGGAGAGCGCCGTCGAGCGGATCTCGGCGACGTGCTCCATGTCCTCGGCGCCAAGTCGGAACCTGACCTGCTGGTAGGCGAACCGCGCGATGTCGCGCGTCCGGAAGAACTTGCGCGAGTAGAGGCCCCGGGCGAGGTAGAAGATCGACGCCCCACGGAGCACGGTGTTGTCGACGTCGAAGAAGGCGGCGGCGCGTGGGTCCGGCTCACCCGGGATCGCCTCTGGGCCCTCGACCTTGGCTGCGGCCGCGGACACCTCACCGGCCTCCGCCCCCCTGCGGCGGAGCACGCGGGGGGAGACGCGAGGCATGGGCGCAGCCTAGCGGCGAGGGACCCGACCCTTGCCGTGGCGGCGTCACAGCGGATGGGATGGGCGCATGATCGCCAGGAGGTGGACCGGCTGGACGGACAACGCCCGGGCCGGTGCGTACGAGGACTACATGCGCGACGTGGCGCTCCCCGGCTACACGGACGTGCCGGGCAACCTCGGCGTGCTGATGCTGCGTCGCGAGCTGACCGACAGGCCTTGGACCGAGTTCACGATGATCAGCCTCTGGCGGTCGATGGCGGACGTCGAGGCCTTTGCCGGACCGGACCCGGTCCGTGCCGTCTTCTACGACAGGGACGACGAGTTCCTCGTCGACCGTGAGCTGACCGTGACCCACGACGAGGTCTACGCCACCAGCCCCGGCCTCGTGCGGGACCGGCCGCCCGACGCGGGGTGAGGCCCGGGCAGTTGGCGAGACCTCGGGGGGTCGTGGCGTCGCTGTGCCAGACTCCGGGAGCGTGGCTGCCACAGTTGCCGACAACCTCGCCGACCTCCCCCGGGCCACGGCCGTCCGGGCCGGGTCCCGGACGGCACTGATCGCCGACGAGCGCTCCGTGACCTGGTCGGAGCTGGACTCCACCGCCGATTCCGTCGCCGCGGGGTTGCGAGCCCGCGGACTGGGTCCGGGCGACCGCGTGGCGCTCGCCCTCGGGACGACGATCGAGTTCGTCGAGACCTACCTGGGCACGCTCCGCGCCGGCTGCGTGGCCGTCCCCGTCAACACCGGACTGACGGCCGGTGAGGTGGCGCGGGTGCTGGCCGACTCGGGGAGCCGCCTGATCGTCGCCGGGGGGCCCGCCCTCACCGCCGTACGTCAGGCGATCTCTGGCCCGGCAGGCGCTCTGACCGATGCACCGCCCGAGCGGACCGGGGCCGAGGTCCCGGGGCTGGTGGTGACCGGCGCCCCCGTGCTGCCCGGCGAGTCCCCGTACGAGTCGTTGACGGGCGCCGAGGGCGAGGCGCAGGAGGAGCCCGCCGCCGGCGGCGAGGACCTGGCCACGCTGCTCTACACGTCGGGAACGAGCGGACACCCGCGTGCGGCCATGCTGAGCCACCGCGCCCTGCTCGCCGACATCGAGGCGGTGATGGCGCTCGACCCGCCGGCGATGCGCGCGGACGACGTGGTGCTGGGGGTGCTGCCGCTGTTCCACGTCTACGGGCTGAACGCGGTACTCGGCGTCGCACTCCGTACAGGGGCGACGCTGGTGCTCACGGAGAGGTTCGACGGCGACGGGACGCTCGAGCTCGTGCGCCGGCACATGGTGACCAACGTCCCGGCCGCCCCTCCGGTCCTGGTGGCCTGGGCGGCGCGCGACGACCTGGACGAGGCCCTTGCCGGTGTGCGGCTCGTCGTCAGCGGTGCCGCCCCGCTGCCGGTGGCGGTGCTCGAGCAGGTGGAGACGGCGTCAGGAGCAGCGGTGCACGAGGGGTACGGCCTGACCGAGACCGCTCCCGTGCTCACGACGACGCTCGCCTCCCGCGGGCGCCGTAAGCCGGGCTCCGTGGGCCGGCCACTGCCCGGTGTGGACCTGCGGCTGGTCGACGAGGACGGCCACGAGGTCGAGGAGGGCGACCCAGGTGAGGTCGTGGTGCGTGGGCCGATGCTCTTCTCCGGCTACTGGCCCGACGGCTCTGGCGGGCCTGACGCGCGTGGCTGGTGGCGGACGGGCGACGTCGCCTACGCCGACGAGGACGGCGACCTCTACCTCGTCGACCGCGTCAAGGAGCTGGTCATCGTCAGCGGCTTCAACGTCTACCCGGCCGAGGTCGAGGAGGTGCTCGTCGAGCACCCGGGGGTCGCCGCCGCCGCGGTGATCGGAGTCCCGCACCCGGCCACGGGAGAGGCGGTCAAGGCGTTCGTCGTCCCGGTGGAGGGCGTCGAGCTGTCCGTGCCCGAAGTCCTGGCCCACGCGCGTGCTCGGCTGGCCCGCTTCAAGTGCCCGACCGTCGTCCAGGTGGTGGGTGAGCTCCCGTACTCCGCAACCGGCAAGGTCGCCAAGGGCCGGCTGCGCGCCCGCGAAAGGGTCGAGGCCGAGCTCGGCCCGGGCCTGGCCACCGCCCCGGGTCCTGCCCCCGGCCTGGGCCGGGAGCGGCGGTGAGCTCGCCGTCGGTGCCGCGAGTCGTGCTGCTGGGCAAACCCGGTTGCCACCTGTGCGACGATGCCCGCGCCGTGGTCGCCCGGGTCTGCGAGGAGCTCGGCGTCAGCTGGCGGGAGCTCAGCATCCTCGACGACCCCGACCTCGAGGCGCGCTACTGGGAGCAGATCCCCGTGACGCTCATCGACGGCCGCCAGCACGAGTTCTGGCGGGTGGACGAGGCCCGGCTGCGCGCGGCCCTCGCCCGACGCCCGTCGCCTGCCCCCAAATGATCACGGCAGCCGCGTAGATGGGTGCCGAGCCAGGTGCATTCACCACGGCACCCACCCACTTACGCGGCTGCCGTGATCATTGGGGCCCCGACCTGTGACTTTGTGCGTGTCTTCACAAGTGACCTAGGCTGTCCGGTGCCGCATTACCACCGGCCGAGGGCGCCCGGGTCACCGGGGGTCCTGGCTGCGTTGTCCACCCCGACCGGGAGCACCGTGACCCGACCGAGCCGCCCCACCGCCGTGGGCACCGTCCCGCGCGGGGTCCCCGAGGCGACGGTCGCCCGGCTGCCGCTCTACCTGCGCGCGCTGGGCGGCCTGCTCGAGCGGGGCGTCGCCACGGTCTCGTCGGAGGAGCTCGCGACGGCCGCCGGGGTCAACTCCGCCAAGCTGCGCAAGGACCTGTCCTACCTCGGCTCGTACGGCACCAGGGGCGTCGGCTACGACGTGGAGTACCTCCGCTACCAGATCTCCCGAGAGATCGGGCTCACCCAGGACTGGCCCGTCGTCATCGTCGGGATCGGCAACCTGGGTCACGCCCTGGCCAACTACGCCGGCTTCGCCTCGCGCGGCTTCCGTGTCGCCGCCCTCGTCGACGCCGACCCCGCCCGTACGGACGAGGAGGTCGCCGGCCTGCGGGTGCGCCCCCTGGAGGAGCTCGAGCGGCTGATCACCGAGCACGGGGTCGCGATCGGCGTCATCGCCACGCCGGCACACGCGGCCCAGCCGGTGTGCGACCGCCTCGTCGACGCCGGGGTCACGAGCATCCTCAACTTCGCCCCGACCGTGCTCGGGGTGCCCGACGGCGTCGACGTCCGCAAGGTCGACCTGTCGATCGAGCTCCAGATCCTCGCCTACCACGAGCAGCGCAAGAACGGCGCCTCGCTCGCGCTCACCGCGGAGCAGGCCGCGGAGCTGGCCCGGGCGGTGCGCGCATGAGCCTGCTCGTCGTCGGGATGTCGCACCGCACCGCCCCCGTCGAGGTCCTCGAGCGTGCCGCCCTCACCGGCGACGCCGCGGCCAAGCTGCTCGACGAGGTCCATGCGGCGCACCACCTCGCCGAGGCGGTCGTGCTGGCCACGTGCAACCGGGTCGAGCTCTACGCCGACGCGGCGACCTTCCACGGCGGCGTCGAGGAGGCCGGGGAGCTCATCGCCCGGCACGCCGGCGCCGACCTGCACGCCATGACCACGCACCTCTACGTGCACTACGAGGACCGGGCCGTAGCCCACTTGTTCGGCGTGACCAGCGGGCTCGACTCGATGGTCGTCGGCGAGAGCCAGGTCCTCGGCCAGGTCCGGGACGCACTGCGGCTGGCGCAGACCTCCGGGTCCGCTGGGCGGGTGCTCAACGAGCTCTTCCAGACAGCCCTGCGGGTGGGCAAGCGCGCCCACACGGAGACCGGCGTCGACCGGGCCGGCCGGTCCCTGGTGACGGTGGGACTCGAGACGGTGGGGCTGCACGTCGGTGGCGTCGCCGGGCGCCGCGCCGTGGTGGTCGGCGCCGGGTCGATGGCCGCCCTCGCCACGGCGACGCTGCGCCGGCTGGGCGCCGAGGACATCGCCGTCGTCAACCGGACCTCCGAGCGGGCGGCCCGCCTGGCAGAGGCCGTCGGGGGCCGTGCGGTCCCGACCGCCGAGCTCCCCCACGAGCTGGTCCGAGCCGACCTGGTCGTCTCCTGCACGGGAGCTCACGGCGTCGTGATCCCGTACGAGGTGGTGGAGGGGGCCGCCCGGACCCGCGCCGGCCGTCCGCTGGCGATCGTCGACCTCGCCCTGCCCCACGACGTCGACCCCGGCGTACGAGAGTTGCCCGGCATCGCCCACGTCGACCTGGCGTCGCTGGCGGACCACCCGCACGTCGACGACGTCGCCGACGACGTCGAGGCCGTGCGGGGCATCGTGGCCGAGGAGCTCTCGCTCTTCGCCGGCAGCCGGTTGCAGGCCCGGGTGGCCCCGACCGTGGTCGCGCTGCGCTCGATGGCCGACGACCTGGTGTCCGCCGAGCTGACCCGGCTGCGGACGCGGCTGCCCGACATCGACGAGCGGGTCGACACCGAGGTCGCCGCCACCGTTCGCCGCGTCGTGGACAAGCTGCTCCACTCCCCGACCGTACGGGTGAAGGAGCTGGCCGCCGAGCCCGGCGGCGCCGAGTACGAGCGGGCCCTGCGCGAGCTGTTCGCGCTCGACCTGCGCACCGTGGAGGCGGTCGCCCGCCCGGACGAGGGGGAGGTGGGCCGGTGACCGGACCCGCCCTGCGCCTGGGCACCCGGCGCAGCGCCCTCGCCCTGATCCAGGCCCGGCTGGTCGCCCGGGCGGTGACCGACGCCACCGGCCGTACGGTGGAGCTCGTCGAGGTGACCACGCGCGGCGACACGAGCCGCGAGCATCTCACCTCGATCGGCGGCACCGGGGTCTTCGTCAGCGCGCTGCGGTACGCCCTGCTGGCCGGTGAGGTCGACCTGGCCGTCCACTCCCTCAAGGACCTGCCGACCGCGCCCGCCGAGGGCCTGGTGCTCGCGGCGGTGCCCCCGCGCGAGGATCCGCGTGACGTGCTCTGCGCGCGGGACGGGCTGACCCTCGGCGAGCTCGGACACCGTGCCGTCGTCGGCACCGGTTCGCCCCGCCGGGAGGCGCAGCTGCACGCGCTGGGTCTCGGGCTGCGGGTCGCGCCGGTCCGCGGCAACGTCGACACCCGGCTGCGGCTGGTCGCGACCGGGGAGGTCGACGCGGTCGTCCTCGCCCGGGCCGGGCTGGCCCGGCTTGGACGTCTCGACGCCGTGACGGAGGTGCTCGACCCGCTCCAGATGCTGCCGGCCCCGGGTCAAGGGGCCCTGGCGGTCGAGTGCCGACCGCAGCTGGTCCCACTTCTCGCGGCGCTCGACGACCCGCCCAGCCGGGCCGCCGTGACCGCCGAACGCTCCCTCCTCGCCGCGCTCGAGGCCGGCTGCACCGCCCCCGTGGGGGCATGCGCCGAGGTGGCGGAGGGCGACGAAGGCCTCGAGCTCTACCTCCGCGCCGTCGTGGCCTCGCCCGACGGATCGGTGTGCATCCGCAAGTCCGCCACCGGCCCGCTCGCGCGGGCGAGCGACCTGGGCCGCGAGCTCGCGGCCGAGCTGCTCGCCGACGGGGCCGTGGCTGTCGTCGGTGCTCGAACGAGGGCACCTCAGGAGGAGACCGTCCCGTGACCATGAGGAAGCGTCCCGCCAAGCAGACCGGTCGCCGCACCGGCAGCGTCGCCTTCGTCGGCGCCGGCCCCGGCGACCCCGGCCTGCTGACCGTCCGGGCCGTCGAGCTCCTCGCCGACGCCGACGTCGTCGTGGTGGAGGAGCCGCGCCACCGCGACCTGGTCGACCCGTCCCGCGTTGACGTCGAGGTGCTCGAGGGGGGTGTCGACGACGACGGCCTGCCGCTCACCGCTGCGGCGCGCGGCAAGCTGGTCGTGGCCGCGGCCAAGGGCGGCCGCCGCGTCGTCCGGCTCCTCGGCGGCGACCCGTTCGTCCACTCGACAGGCGGCGACGAGGCGCTGGCCTGCGCCCGGGCAGGGATCCCCTACGAGCTCGTCCCCGGCGTCCCGCTCGCGACGGCCGTCCCCGCCTACGCCGGCATCCCGCTGGCGTTGGGGCGCCACCGCGACGTACGGATCGTCGACGTCGCGGCGGGCAAGGTCGACTGGGCCTCCTGTGCGGCGTCGGACACGCTCGTGCTCCTCTCCGCCGTGGGCACCGTCGGCGAGGCGGCCGCCGCGTTGGTCGATGCCGGCCGCAAGCCGGACACGCCCGTCGCCGTCACACGGGCCGGTGCCACCGTGGAGCAGGAGACCCTGGTCAGCACCCTCGCCCACGTGGGAGCCGACGTCCGCGCCGCCGGCTTCGCCGCCCCTGCCGTGGTCGTCGTGGGGGAGGTCGTCGCCCACCGGGACGTCCTGTCGTGGTTCGAGACGAAGCCGCTGTTCGGCTGGCGCGTGCTCGTGCCCCGGACGAAGGAGCAGGCGGGGGCGCTGTCCTCGGCTCTCCGGTCCGCCGGGGCGGTGCCGGCCGAGGTTCCGACCATCTCCGTCGAGCCCCCGCGCAACCCGCAGCAGATGGAGAAGGCCGTGCGCGGCCTGGTCGAGGGCCGGTACGAGTGGATCGCCTTCACCTCGGTCAACGCCCTGCGCGCGGTGAAGGAGAAGTTCGCCGAGTACGGCCTGGACTCCCGCGCCCTCTCGGGGCTCAAGGTGGCCGCTGTCGGTGACAAGACCGCGCAGGCGCTGCGTGCCTGGGGGATCCAGCCCGACCTCGTCCCCGGCGGGGAGCAGTCGGCCCGCGGGCTGCTCGAGGACTGGCCGCCCTACGACGAGGTGCTCGACCCGATCAACCGCGTCTTCCTGCCCCGGGCGGACATCGCGACGGAGACGCTGGTCGCCGGGCTGGTCGAGCTCGGCTGGGAGGTCGACGACGTGACCGCCTACCGCACGGTGCGTGCCGCACCACCGCCGGCCGAGACCCGCGAGGCCATCAAGACCGGCCGGTTCGACGCGGTGGTCTTCACCTCGTCCAGCACGGTCCGCAACCTGGTCGGCATCGCGGGCAAGCCGCACGCGGCCACCGTGGTGGCCTGCATCGGCCCGCAGACGGCCAAGACCGCCGAGGAGCACGGCCTGCGCGTCGACGTGATGGCTCCGGCACCTTCTGTCGAGGCGCTCGCGGGAGCCCTGGCCGAGTTCGGCGCGGAGCGGCGACTGGCCCTGCTCGAGGCGGGCGAGCCGGTGACCCGGCCTTCTCAGCGGCGTCGCACGCCGGCGAAGCGCAAGGCCACCTGACCCGCCCACCCCTCCGTACGGCACGAGCGGCCGTACCTCCCCCGTGGTGGTACGGCCGCTCGCGCGTCCGGGTCAGCGGGTCAGGGCCGCTGGATCTGCAGGGTGTAGGAGCCCGAGCCGCTGTAGGCGTACACCCGCCAGCGGTAGTAGGCGGGCGTGCCGATGTAGGAGACGTCCTCGTTCGGCGAGGTCGTCGTCCCGCTCGCCACGACGACCCACCGGGAGCCGTTCCAGCGTTGGAGGTAGAGGTCGAAGTCCGCCCCGCTCGGCCCGGTCAGGCAGCCGCGGTGCGTGCCCGACGAGGCGCTGTAGTAGTAGGACCCGTTGGGCTGGTACGCCGAGGCGCCCGAGCTCAACGATCCGGTGTGGGTCTCCGGCAGGGAGCACCCGCTCGGCGGCGGCGCACCGCCACCCCCTGTCAGCCCGGAGAACAGCAGGACGTTGGGCGAGCCGCTGCCGGGGCTGGTCACCTTGCCGGTCGTGCCGGTGGACACGATCTGGTTGCGCACCGTCGAGGGCGAAGCCGTCCTGTTGCCCTGCAGGTAGAGGGCAGTCACGCCCGCGACGTGCGGGCTGGCCATCGACGTCCCGCTGATCGTGTTGGTCGCCGTCGTGGACGTGTGCCAGGCCGACGTGATCGACGAGCCTGGCGCGAAGACGTCGAGGCAGGACCCGTAGTTCGAGAAGGACGACCGGGCGTCCGTCGACGTCGTGGAAGCGACGGTGATGGCGGCCGCCACCCGGGCGGGGGAGTAGTTGCAGGCGTTGGCGCTGGAGTTGCCGGCGGCGACTGCGTAGCCGATGCCGTTGCCGATCGAGCTGTTGACCGCGCTGTCGAGCGCGCTCGAGGCCCCGCCACCGAGGCTCATGTTGGCCACGGCCGGCCGCACGGCGTTGGCCGTGACCCAGTCGACCCCGGCGATGACACCGGAGGTGGTGCCCGAGCCGTTGCAGCCGAGCACCCGGACGGGGACGAGCGTCACCTGCTTCGCGACGCCGTGGACGGTCCCGCCGATGGTCCCCGCCACATGCGTGCCGTGCCCGTTGCAGTCGGTCGTGCCGCGCCCGTCGTTGACGGCGGTGTAGCCCGCCGCCGTACGACCGGAGAGCTGTTGGTGGGTGCTCAGGATGCCGGTGTCGATCACGTACGCGCGCACGCCCTGCCCGGTCGCCGTGTAGCCGTACGTGTTGTTGAGGGGGAGGTTGCGCTGGTCGATGCGGTCCAGCCCCCACGTGGCCGGACTCTGGTCGACGGTGGTCGAGACGACCTGGTCGGCCTCCACGTACGCGACGTCGGGGTCGGCCCGCACCGCCGCCAGTTCGGCCGCGTCGAGGGTGGCGGAGAACCCCTTCAGCGCTGCGGTGTAGGTGTGGTCGACCTTGGCGCCGCGCTGCTTGGCGCGGGCCAGCGCGGCCGATGCCCGCGAGCGCGACGTCTCCTGCTCGAGCACCACGATGTAACGACCCTCCACCACGCCAGGGCGGTCGGCTCCCACGAGCGGTGCCGGCGCGTCGTCGGGATCGGCGGCGACCGCCGCCCCCGGCACGGCGGTCAGGGCGACGGCCAGGAGACCGGCGAGCCCGGGCAGGCTCCACCGGCGCGCCCTCGCGACGACGGAGGACGTGGGAGATCGGGACACTGGGCCACCCCCGTTGATCGGACGCACTGGACGAGCTGACTGACTCGATCCGTGACCACCGGTCAAGGATGGCGTCACGGTAGACCTGCCCGCCCGCTTTGTCACTGGTGCGCGGCAGGATGGGCCCCATGTCATTCCCCGCCGAGCGGCCTCGCCGCCTGCGCCGCACACCGGCGATCCGCCGGCTGGTGGCCGAGACCACCGTAGAGCCGCGGCATCTGGTGCTGCCGCTCTTTGTCAAGGAGGGTGCCGCGCAGCCGGTTCCGGTCCCGTCGATGCCCGGGGTCGTGCAACACACCCGTGACTCGTTGCGTCGTGCGGCGGTCGAGGCGGTGGACGCCGGTGTGGGCGGCCTGATGCTCTTCGCGGTCCCGGCGGTGAAGGACGCCGAGGGCAGTGGGGCCCATGCGCCGGACGGCGCGCTCAACACCGCGATCCGCGACGTGGTGGCCGAGGTCGGCGACGCCACGGTGGTCATGGCCGACCTGTGCCTGGACGAGTTCACCGACCACGGGCACTGCGGCGTCCTCACCGACGACGGCACCGTCGACAACGACGCGACGCTGCGGGCCTACGCCCGGATGGCCGTGTCCCAGGCCGCGGCCGGGGTCCACGTCGTGGGGCCGAGCGGCATGATGGACGGCCAGGTCGCAGCCGTGCGGGTGGCGCTCGACGACTCCGGCCACCAGGACGTCGCGGTGCTCGCCTACGCCGCCAAGTACGCGTCGGCCTTCTACGGTCCCTTCCGTGACGCGGTCGAGTCGAGCCTGGTCGGCGACCGCCGGACCTACCAGCAGGACCCCGCCAACGCTGCCGAGGCGATGCGCGAGATCCGGCTCGACGTGCAGGAGGGGGCCGACGTCGTCATGGTCAAGCCGGCGCTGTCCTACCTGGACGTGGTGGCGGCGGCCCGGGCCGCCGTGGACGTGCCGGTCGCCGCCTACCAGGTGTCAGGTGAGTACGCCATGGTGGAGGCCGCGGCCGCCCACGGCTGGATCGAGCGGGAGCGCGCCGTCTTGGAGACGCTGACCTCCATCCGGCGGGCCGGCGCCGACGTGGTGCTCACCTACTGGGCGACGGAGGCGGCGCACCTGCTGCCGCAGACCCGGTGGTGACGAGCAGGGCGTGGGCAGTCAGCCACGCACGCGCCCGCTGCTCGGCGGCCCGGGTGAACCGGTGGCCGGTGTCATGGAGGACCTCCAGGCGAGCGCCCGGCAACGGGGCGACCGACTCCTCCGCCGACGGTAGCGGCCGGTCCGTGAAGCCCGGGCGCGTAGTCCCCTCGAGCGGGACCGCCCCGTCGGAGTCACCGTGCAGGTGCAGGACTGCCACGGCACCGCCCTGCTCGCAGGGGACGAGCCGGGCCCCGGCCACCGCGACCAGCCCGGCCAGCAGGCCGGGCCGCTCGCAGGCGACGCGGTAGCCGAGCATCGCGCCGTTGGAGAACCCGACGACCGACGCCCGGGTGGCGTCGGCACCGGTCCGAGTGGCGACGTCGGCGACGACCCCGGCCACCAGCCCGACATCGTCCACGCCGCCGCGTGCGGCATCGTCACAGCAGGTGCCGGCATTCCACGACGTCGGTGACAGGCCGGGCGCGGTCACCGGTGCGGCGACCACAGCGGAGCCCATGTCCACCCAGTCGAGGAGACCCGAGCCTGCGAGGAAGCCGGACGCGGAGTCGGTGCGTCCGTGCAGCAGGACCACGACGGGCAGGCCCGCACCGCCCTGTTCCGGCCGGGCCAGCAGGTAGGCCCGGTCGGCGAGGGTGATCTGCTCCACGCCGACCGGCAGGTCGTCGGCCACCGCCACCGGTCCGGTGATCTCCCCGGCGGGCCCGACGCCCACGACGATCACCGCCGTCGCGGCCGCCAGGACGGCGGCGACGCCGGTACGGAGGCGTGGCATGCCACCATGATGATCGTGCGGGCCCGGGGTGTCTCCCCTCCTCGTCCTCGGGCGGCCAGGAGGAGGCGATCATCGGGGCGTCGTGCGCCGACGCAGCGCGCTGTGGACCGGCATCCCCGCTCCCGAGTACGGCCCGGATGTCGGCGTGGTCGGCGTCGTGGCGAGCCCCCGCACACCAACGTCGACTACCGTACGTACGCGGGCGCGACCACGTCCCTCTGGTGGAGGACGACTCGCCGCTCATCCCCGAGCTCCTGGCGTGGACGCGGGACCGGTTCGACGGGGAGCCGGCGACGCCGACCTGCCCGTAGCGCCGGGCATCATCGGGCGGGTGACCGTCATCCGCTCCGTCCTGCTCTTCCTCATCGCAGCGGTCGCAGAGATCGGCGGCGCCTGGCTGGTCTGGCAGGGGGTCCGCGAGCACCGTGGCCTCCTGTGGGTCGCGGCCGGTGTGATCTCCCTGGGCCTGTACGGCTTCGTCGCCACCCTGCAGCCGGACCCGCACTTCGGACGGATCCTCGCCGCGTACGGCGGGGTCTTCGTCGCGGGATCGCTCGTCTGGGGGGTCGTCATGGACGGCTTCCGGCCGGACCGCTTCGACATCGCGGGGGCCGTCGTCTGCCTGCTGGGCGTGGCGGTCATCATGTACGCCCCGCGAGGATGACCTGGTCCCGACAAGAGGGAGCCTTCTCGTGACATGCGACGCGAAGGACCTCGTGACGCGGCTGGTCCGCAAGGTCATGGTCGAGCGACGGCTGGAGGTGGTCGACGAGGTCTACACGCCTCGTCTGGCCCCGGCGGCCCGCCGCTGGATCGAGCCGTTCCTGGCCTCCTTCAGCGATGTCGAGATGCGGATCGTCCAGCTGGTCCAGGAAGACGACGTCGTGGTGGGCCGGTTCGCCTGCTCCGGGACCCACACCGGGGAGTGGATGGGGCACCCGCCCACGGGTCGACGGTTCTCCGAGGTCGCCGAGGTCTACTTCTTCCGGGTCTCCGACGGCCGCATCACGTCTGCCTGGGGGTTGGAGGACACGGCGGAGCGCCTTCGTCAGCTGGGGCTGGCCGGAGTCGAGCCCTGAACCACCTCGGCCGGGTCCTCGTCGGCCGCCGTTCGATGCCGGACGGACTGCCCCACCTGTCGGCGGCAGGAGCGAGCATGGGCGTGGGCTCACTCGTCGGGACGGGCCGCGGCTCGCTTGCGCCGCTTGCCCTCGTGCATGGCTTGCACCCGGGCGACGGGGATGGTGTGGCCCTCGGCGACCAGGTCGGCGTCCAGACCCTGCGGGGCCGGCATGAGCTCACGCCACGGATCCCCGCCGCCGAGCCGCTCCAACGCGGTGCGCACGGTGAACTCCCGCGGTGAGACTTCGTCCAGCTGGTGCCACCCGAGCGGGAACGACACGGGCACGCCTGGTCGCACCCGCGGGCTGTACGCCGCCGCCACCGTCGCGCCCCCTACCCGGGTGGAGTCGAGGAACACCTTGCCGCCGCGGTCGTCACGGATGAACGCGGTCGTGGCCAGCGCCGGGTCCAGCCGCTCGGCCCGTGCCGCCACCGCGCGGGTCGCAGCGGCCACGTCCTCGGCCCCGGCAGACCCGTCCAGGGGCACGAACACGTGCACCCCCTTCGCGCCGCTGGTCTTGACCGCGCCGGCCATGCCCACGCCGTCGAGCACCCGCCGTACCAGCTGGGCCGCCGCAGCGGCCACGGCGAACCCGCTGTCCTCGGGTGGGTCGAGGTCGAGCACGAGGTGCGTAGGTCGGTCCCACGCCGTCCCGCGGAACAGCTGCGGGTGGTACTCCACGGCCCGCTGGTTGGCCAACCACAGCAGCGTGCGCCGGTCGTCGCAGAGGGCGTAGCGGACCTCGCGGTGCGACGCCCGCGCCGGGATCGCCACCGTGCGGATCCACTCCGGGGCGTAGGAAGGCAGGTTCTTCTGCATGAAGGGCGCCTGGCCAGGGCGCACCCGCACCACCGACAGGGGTCGGTCGGCGACCACCGGCACCATCCGGCCGGCGACCCCGTCGAGGTAGTCCACGAGCTCGCGCTTGGTGACGCCGGCGCCGTCGAAGAGCTGCTCGTCGAGGTTGGTCAGCCGCACCCCGTCTCGTACGTCCTGCTCGTCCACCCCTCGCAGCCTAGGGTCCCACCGCACGGGGACCGCGGAGAACTCCGGCGACACCACGCAACTCATCTCGACTCGTACGGTATGGGGCGTCCCGGGCCATCGTGGGTGTGCAGCGCCCGAAATTGGGCTGCCCTGAGCTCGCGCATCCCCCTACCGTTGACGGGGGGCGCCGGAGGGGCGCAGCCACGGTGCTCGTGGTGCTCGGGGAAGAGGGCGGAATGGGCCGGATATCTCAGTGGGCGGTGCGCCGTCCGTGGTACGCGCTGCTGACGTGGGTCGGCGTCATGGTCGTGGTCGGCTTGCTCGGTGTGAGGTTCGGCGGCGACTACAACGACAACTTCGAGCTGCCGGACACGGAGTCGACGACTGCGCAGGAGCTGCTCGCCGACGTGGCGGGCGGTGGCGCCGGCACTGGTGCCGGCCTCGAGGGGCAGGTCGTCTGGCGGCCGGATTCCGGCCAGGCCACGGACGAGTCGCCGCAGGCGACCATGACCGAGCTGCTCGCCGGGCTCTCGACGTCGCCCGGCGTGTCCTGTGTGCAGACACCGTTCGGCGAGCCGCTGGGACGGGCATGCCCTGAACAGCCCGCCGCCCAGGGTGGGGGTGGTGGTGAGACGGGCGAGCAGCCGCAGCTCTCGACCGAGGCGGAGGGGGCCCAAGCGCACTTCGGGCGGGCGGGGGTGAGCCCGGACGGCACGGTGGCCTACGCGACCGTCACGTTCGAGGGCGAGTCCTTCGACGACCTGGACACCGACGACGTCAACTCCGCGCTGGACCTCGTCAAGGCCCAGAACGGCGAGGACGGCCTGCTGGTCGGGGCCAACGGAGTGTTCGCCTTCGTCGGTGGTGAGCCGCCGTCCTCGGAGGGCATCGGTGTCACGGTGGCGCTGGTGATCCTGCTTTTCGCCTTCGGCTCGGTCCTGGGCGCCTTCCTGCCCATCGTCTCGGCCTTGCTGTCGGTCGCGCTCACGACGACGTTCGCCCTACCGCTCGTGGCGCGCTTCTTCGACGTGGCGACCTTCGCACCGATCCTGGCCTCGATGATCGGCCTCGGGGTCGGGATCGACTACTCGCTGTTCGTCATCAACCGATACCGCGAGGCGATCATCCATGGGCGCTCGGCGCGCGATGCCGCGCTGGAGTCGGTGCGGACCTCCGGTCGAGCCGTGCAGTTCGCGGCCGCGACAGTGATCATCGCCTTGCTGGGCCTGTTCGTCATGCGGATCACCTTCTTCAACGGCATCGCCGTCTCGGCCGCCCTCACCGTCTTCATGGTGATGGTCGGGGCGCTGCTGCTGCTGCCGGCGGTGCTGTCCCTGCTCGGCACCTGGGCGTTCGTCGGCCGGATGGCCTGGATCACCGACCAGGAAGCGCTCCCGCGCAGACGCCTGACGGGGACCTGGCATGCCCTGGGCAGGTTCTTCCGCTACCTCGGCTGGGTCCTGTTCCTCCCGGTGACGCTGGCGGGCCTGGCCTGGCGGCGACTCGTCCATCGCGGCCAGACGCCCGCGGCGCACCGTCCCAGCGCGTTCGCTCGGTACGGCCACTGGCTGGAGCAGCGTCCGTGGCTGACGCTCGTCTTCGCGCTCGTGGTCATGCTCGTCGTCGCGATCCCGATGCTGTCACTGCGACTGGGCTTCGCCGACGACTCGGGAACGCCGGAGGGCAGTCCACCGCGGATCGCGTACGACCTGACCGCCGAGGGTTTCGGCCCCGGCGTCAACGGGCCCTTCTTCATCGCCGTCCAGCTGCCCGAACCAGGCGACCAACAGGCTGTGACGACACTGACGGACGCGCTCGGTGCCGACGCGGGAGTGGCCCTGGCAGCGGCCGCACCGATCGCGGAGGACACCAGCGTCGCGGTGATCCAGCTGTTCCCCACGACGGCGCCGCAGGACGAGGCCACCACCGACCTGCTCTACCGCCTGCGTCAGGACGTCATACCGGCTGCCACGGCCGAAACTGGAGCCGAGGCCTACGTCGGGGGCTTCCAGGCGGTGACCGTCGACTTCACCCGGGTGCTCCAGGATGCGCTGCCGTGGTTCCTGCTGATCGTGGTGGGCTTCGGCTTCCTGGCCATGGTGGTCCTGTTCCGGTCCGTGCTCGTGCCGGCGACCGGAGCTGTGTCCAGCCTGCTCTCGCTCGGCGCGGCACTCGGCGTCACCGTGGCCGTGTTCCAGTGGGGCTGGGCGGCCGACCTGGTCGGGTTGGAGGCGACCGGACCGATCTTCCCGTTCCTGCCCGTCATGGTCTTCGCGATCCTGTTCGGGCTCTCGTGCGACTACCAGGTGTTCCTGGTGAGCCGAATGCACGAGGAATGGGTGAACACCGGCGACAACCGCAAGGCCATCCGCCGCGGGCTGGCCGGGTCCGGGCGCGTCGTCGCCATCGCGGCGGCGATCATGACGAGCGTCTTCGGCGCGTTCGTCCTCAGCGACGACGCCATCATCAAGCTGTTCGGTGTGGCCCTGTCCACCGCTGTGCTACTCGACGCGTTCGTGGTGCGCCTCGTCCTCATCCCCTCGCTGATGACGATCTTCGGCACGGCGAACTGGTGGCTGCCCGACCGGCTCTCCCGCCTGCTGCCGCACATCAGCGTCGAGTCCGAGGAGGACATCCAGGCCGGTGCCGCGGAGATCGAGGACATCATCGAGCCCACGGAGGAGGCGACCCCCTCCCGGAGGTAGTCCGTGCCCTATGGTCCGACGAGTGTGTCCTCCGCGTCACTCGGGACGGTAGCGACCGCGGGGCTCATCCCATGGCCCCTCCGAGAGCGGGCCGCGGTGACGGGCCCCTGCCCACTGCGTGGGAGTCGGCCGCCGCGGCGGTGCGCAGCTCCTCGGCGAGCTCGGCTCCCGCGCCGGACAGCCGGTACAGGTGGCGGGCAGGCCGCCGGCGGGTCCGCCCCCCAGGTGGTCTCCGCCTGACCGCGCTCGTGCAACCGCATCAGGATCGGGTAGACGGTGCCGGCCTTCAGATCGAGCTGCTGGCACAGGTGGTAGCCGTGCCGCCAGCCGGACCTCGTGTCGGCCAGGGCCAGCACCACGGCGACGGTCTGGGGGGAGGGGCGGCGAGCGCGCGTCATGTGTCCGACCTCTACCTAGATGGACTCGCCGCCAAGGACGGAGACGGGGAGACGGAGACCTCCCGGGCCGGTTGGGGATCGTGGGCACGCCTGCGGGCGACCAGCGCCCCCATAGCGGCGGCCAGGAGCATCGACAACTCGGGCCGCAGGAGGTCGAGCACCGCCGCCTGGGCGCTGGGCGGGACCGCATCGCCGGTCGTCAGGTACCCGGCTCGGCGCTCGGCCCAGACGACCGCCTCGGAGACCCCGACAGCGTACGAGGCGACCAACGCTGCGAGCAGCACCAGGCTCCCGCCCTGGAGGCCGTCGCGGAACGAGCGGTGGCAGTGCGATCGCAAAGGTCGCGACGAACACGACGACAGCGACCCCGGGTGCCTGGACCAACTGGATCCCGGGGCGTCGTCGGCGAGTGAGGCGCGGGACGCGGCGTTCGTCCCGACGGCGGCGAGACCGGCCGCGCAGGCGACAATCCACATCACACCGTGCAGCCCGAGGCGCAGCGCGGACGCGGTGCAGTCGAGCACGAAGCGACGCCGTTCGCCGCGCTCGTCGACGTTGGCGAGCTCGGCACGCATCGTGACGCCCAGGCGCGGTCGCCGTCGCGCAGTCCGGCGGTCGCGATCTGGAGGAGCAGGTCCCACGCGTCCCGCCCGCGTCGGGTGGTCCGCGCTCCGCGCGCCGAGCGCGGCGCCCACGACAGGCCAGGGCAACGCGAACAGCAGGCTGGCGGAGAACAGATCGAAGGGGACGAGGAGGTCGCCCCGGCCCAGGTTCCAACCGGAGGTGTACGAACCGGGGTCCGCGCGGTAGGCGAGTCTCTCCGGCAGATGCACGGCGAGATAGCCGGCGGTGACCGCCGCGAGGGTGACGACCCGGCGACCATGCCGGCCACGCCGAGGGTCAGCCGCGCCGTCCCGCCCACTCCGAAGGAGATGCCGCCGAAGCTGGCGCAGTCCCAGCCGGTCAGCGGTTGCGGCGTACGGTCCAGGCGTGCGCGGCGTTGACCGCCGCGATTCCGCCCCACGACACGGCCAGCGCACCGATTCCCTCGGCATTGCTCGTCGCTATCGCTGTCACGGGGATCCCCAAGATCAGCGACGCGACACCCAGGACCAGCTGCCGGATCTCCGCTCCGCGGTCGGCCGCTCGTGCAGTCGTGCGCTCGGTCACCCGGGCGTCGACCCGGGCGGCGACGGCGGCGTCCAGACGCGCCAGGAAGGACTCCAGGACGGCATCCTCGTAGTCGGGACCGAGGTCGCGGCGGGCGGCGACGGCCGCGGCGAGGTCGTCGCGGATGGGCTGGTGCTCGGGCACGCGTCCAGGTTAGGCCGGTCGGTGTCGGCTCGGCAGTCCCTGGCGCGCCGTGCCGGTCCGCTGTGCCGGGCCACCACCAGGCCGCTCGGGTCATCACGAGGCGCGGACGCCTCGTGAAGCCCCGACGAGGGTGGTGAACGTGGTCGTTCGGGGGCGGGTCCGGGGGCCGGACCCCTCACCGGGCGGGCAGCGAGGGCCGGCTGGGACACTGGACCTCGTGACCCACCCGGACGACGCCCCCGCCAGCCAGGCGCTCTTCGACCGCGCCCGCGCGGTGACACCGGGTGGGGTCAACTCGCCCGTACGGGCGTTCCGGGCCGTCGGGGGGACCCCTCGCTTCATGGTCGGCGGGCACGGCCCGTACGTGGTGGACGCGGACGGTCGCGAGTACGTGGACCTGGTCTGCTCCTGGGGCCCGCTCATCCTCGGCCACGCCCACCCGGAGGTCGTCGCAGCTGTCCAGGCGCAGGTGGCCCGTGGCACCTCGTACGGCGCACCGACGAGTCCTGAGGTCGAGCTGGCCGAGGAGATCGTCCGCCGGGTCGACCATGTCCAGCAGGTGCGCTTCGTCTCCAGCGGCACCGAGGCGACCATGAGCGCCATCCGTCTGGCCCGCGGTGCCACCGGGCGCAGCAAGGTCGTGAAGTTCGCCGGGCACTACCACGGCCACGTCGACGCCCTGCTGGCCCACGCGGGCAGCGGCGTGGCCACCTTCGCGCTGCCGGACACCCTCGGGGTCACCGGGGCCGGCGCCGCCGACACGATCGTCCTCCCGTACAACGACCCCGCAGCGGTGGCCGCCGCGTTCGCCGAGCATGGCGACGACATCGCCTGCGTCATCGCCGAAGCCGCGGCGGGCAACATGGGCCCCGTCCCCCCGGCCCCGGGCTTCAACCGCATGCTCCGCGACACCGCCCACGCCCACGGTGCGCTACTCGTGCTCGACGAGGTCATGACCGGCTTCCGGGTGTCGGCGGCCGGCTGGTACGGCCTGGAGAGCGTCCCCGCCGACCTCGTCACGTTCGGCAAGGTCATGGGTGGCGGGTTCCCGGCTGCGGCCTTCGGCGGCCGCGCCGACCTGATGGCGCTGCTCGCCCCGGACGGCCCCGTCTACCAGGCGGGCACCCTGTCCGGGAACCCCGTCGCCACCACGGCCGGGCTCACCACGCTGCGCCTCGCCGACGAGGGCGTCTACGCGGCGCTCGACCGCGTCGCGGACGAGATCGGCGCGCTGGTCGGCAAGGCGCTGGAGGCCGAGGGTGTCCCGCACCTGGTCCAGCGCGCCGGGAACCTGCTCGGCGTCTTCTTCGTCGACCCGGTGGAGATCCCGCAGGTCACCGACTTCGCGACCGCGAAGCGGTCCGACGCCTCCAGCTTCGCCGCGTTCTTCCACGCGATGCTGGCGCACGGGGTCTCGCTGCCGCCGTCCGCGTACGAGGCCTGGTTCGTCTCCGCCGCGCACGACGACGCGGCACTGGGGCGGGTCGCCGACGCGCTCCCGCACGCGGCCCGCGCGGCGGCGGCCACGGAGCACAGGCCGGGGGGAGCCGCGTGATCACCACCCGGGTGCACCTGTTGCGGCACGGCGAGGTCTACAACCCCACCGGCGTCCTGTACGGGCGGCTCCCCGGCTACTTCCTCTCGGACCGGGGCCGGGCGATGGCCGTGCGGATCGCCGAGACCGTCGGCGGCCGGGACATCACCCACGTCGTCTCGTCGCCGCTCGAGCGGGCCCGGGAGACCGCTGCCCCGGCCGCCGAGGTCCTCGGCCTCCGGGTCGATGTCGACGACCGGCTGATCGAGGCGGGCAACGTCTTCGAGGGCCTCACGTTCGGCGTCGGCGACGGCGCCCTCCGCCGACCGGAGCACTGGCGGCACCTCCGGAACCCGTTCCGCCCCTCCTGGGGCGAGGCCTACACCGCGATCGCGGCCCGTATGCTGGCCGCCCTGGCGGCGGCGCGCGACGCCGCGACCGGGCACGAGGCGCTCTGCGTCTCGCACCAGCTGCCGATCTGGACCGTCCGATCGTCGGTGGAGGGCCGCCGCCTGTGGCACGACCCCCGCAGGCGGCAGTGCTCGGTGGCCAGCCTCACCACCTTCACGTACGAGGGGCACGACGTCGTCTCGGTGGCATACAGCGAGCCGGCGGCCGACCTCTTGCCGGCCGATGCCGGCACCACCTTCTCGGCCGGGGCGTGATGCGCCGACCCGCTCGCCTCGCCGCCGCGGCCGTCGCCCTGGCGCTGTCGCTGGCTGCCTGCTCGGACGGGCAGGTGCAGCGCAGCGACACCTCCGGAGACCAGACCGGCTTCGTCGCCGGCACCGGTGTCGTCACCACGCTCCCGGCCGCGGACCGTGAGCCGGCGGTGGACTTCGCCGGGCCGATGCTCGGCGGCGGCGACTTCGACCTGGCCGACCACCGGGGCGACGTCGTCGTCCTCAACGTCTGGGGCTCCTGGTGCGCCCCCTGCCGCAAGGAGGCACCCGCTTTGCAGGCCGTCCACGAGGCGACCCGGGACCAGGGCGTGCAGGTGGTCGGCGTCAACACCCGTGACACCGAGAGCGGGGCACGTGCCTTCGTGGAGCAGTTCGGGCTGACCTTCCCCAGCGTGGTCGACGCCTCGGGCGCCCGGTTGCTGGCCTTCCGCGACACGCTGCCACCCGCCGCCATCCCCAGCACGCTCGTGCTCGACCGCGAGGGTCGGGTCGCCGCGCGCGTCCTCGGGGAGATCACCGAGACCTCCCTGCGCGATCTCGTCGCGGACGTGGCGGGCGAGCCGGCCTCGGGCGCATGACCGGTCGCTCGGTGGGCGAGACCTTCGGCGAGGCCGTGCTCTCCGGGTCGCTGCTCGTAGCGGTGCCCGTCGCGGTCGTCGCCGGCCTCGTCTCCTTCCTGTCGCCCTGCGTCCTCCCGCTGGTCCCGGGCTACCTCTCGTACGTGACGGGGCTGTCCGGCTCGGAGATCGACGACGGTCGGCGGGGGACGGTGCTGACCGGCACGCTCCTCTTCGTCGCCGGGTTCACTGCGGTGTTCGTCTCGTACGGGGCGCTGTTCGGCGGCCTGGGCTCGCTCCTGGTCCAGCACGCCGATGCGATCACCCGCGTCGCCGGCGTCCTCACCATCGGGCTCGGCCTGCTCTTCGCGGGGTGGCTCCCCGGGCTCTCTGCGGAGTGGCGCCTGCACGCCTCGCCGCGGGTGGGGCTGGCGGGCGCACCGCTGCTCGGCGCGCTGTTCGGGATCGGCTGGACACCCTGCATCGGCCCGACCCTCGCGGCCGTCCAGGTCCTGGCCTTCGACGAGGCGAGCGCCGCCCGGGGGGCGGTGCTGTCCGTCGCCTACTGCGTGGGGCTGGGCCTGCCGTTCGTCGCTGCGGCGCTGGCCTACCGCAGCGCCCTCGGTACCTTCGGCTGGGTCCGCCGTCACCAGGTGTGGGTCATGCGGGTGGGGGGTGCGATGCTCGTCGTCCTGGGACTCCTGCTCGTCACGGGGGCCTGGTCGGAGATCGTCGCCTCGATGCAGGGGTGGATCGGCAGCTTCGAGGTGGTCGTGTGAGCACGGTGCGCGCCGAGCGCGAGGAGTCGGCGGCTCCGCCGCCCCCGCCCGCGCTGTCACCGCCGGAGCTGGCCCGCTGGGCGTGGCGGCAGCTGACGTCGATGCGGGTGGCGCTGCTCCTGCTCTTCCTGCTGGCGCTGGCGACCGTGCCGGGCTCGGTCATCCCCCAGCGCACGGTGGACCCGTTGGCGGTCACGGAGTTCCGGGAGGTCAACCCGGCCCTGGCGCAGTGGTACGACCGGCTCGGCCTCTTCGACGTGTACGCCGCGCCCTGGTTCGCGGCGATCTACCTCGCCCTGCTCGTCTCGCTGGTCGGCTGCATCCTGCCCCGGTCCCGCCAGCACTGGCGGGCCGTCCGGGCCCGGCCGCCGGCGGCGCCTCGCTACCTGTCCCGGCTGCCCGAGCACCGCCGGGTCGAGGTGGCCGCACCGGTGGACGAGGTGCTGGTGGCGGCCCGCGCGACGCTGCGCGCACGCCGGTACCGCGTCGCCGACGACGGCGCCTCGCTCGCCGCCGAGCGCGGGCACCTGCGCGAGACGGGCAACCTCGTCTTCCACCTCGCGGTCGTCGTCGTCCTGCTGGCGGTGGCGCTGGGCAGCCTCTTCGGCTACCGCGCGACCGTCCTCGTGCCGGAGGGGCGCGGCTTCGCCAACTCCGTGATCCAGTACGACTCGCTCGAGTCCGGGTCGCTCTTCGACCCCGCGGACCTGCCACCCTTCTCCCTCGAGCTCGAGGAGTTCGTCATGGACTTCGTCGACGAGGGACCGGCGGCCGGGACGCCCCAGGAGTACGCCGCGACGGTCACCCTGACGCGAGAACCTGGCGCCGAGCCTGAGACCCGGACCATCCGGGTCAACGAGCCCCTGTCCGTGGGTGGCACGCTCGTGCACGTCCTGAACCCCGGCTACGCCCCGGTCGTGACGGTCAGGGACGCCGACGGTGAGGTGCTGTTCACCGGGCCGGTGCCCTTCCTGCCCCAGGACGACGCGTTCACCTCTACCGGCGTGGTCAAGGTCGCGGTCCCCCAGGGACGCGGACGGGGTGAGGACATCGGGATCGAGGGGATCTTCCTGCCCACGGCGGTGCTCGACGAGCAGGGGCCCCGGTCGGTGTTCCCCGCGCCGCGCAACCCGGCCCTGTTCCTCACCGCCTACCACGGCGACCTCGGCCTCGACGACGGCGTGCCCCAGTCGGTCTACCGTCTCGACACCGATGCCATGCAGCAGTTCGTGGGCGAGGACGGGACGCCGTTCCGGGCTGGGCTGACCGTGGGCGACAGCGTCGAGCTGCCCGACGGCCACGGCAGCATCACCCTCGACGGCTACGTGCCGTGGGTCAACGTCCAGGTGGGTCGCAACGCCGGCAAGCAGCTCGCGCTCCTCGGAGCCCTGCTGGCGCTCGCCGGGCTGATGGCGTCGATGTTCGTCCGGCGCCGGCGAGCGTGGGTCCGCGTGGCTGCCGACGCCCCCGGGCGTACGGTGATGGAGGTGGCCGGCCTCGACCGGTCACAGACGGACCAGGGCGGCGATCTCGCGGGCGAGGTCGACGCCCTCGTCGACGGGGTGAGGCAGCGGCTGGGCGCCGGGGGGCCCACGGGCGGCGACGAGGAGGACGGCCGGTGAGCACCGAGACGCTGGCGCAGCTGAGCGACAACCTGGTCTACGGCGCCATGGCGGCGTTCGCCGTGGCGATGGTGGCCCTGGCGGCCGAGGCGGCGTCCCGGCGGGTGCCCACGGGCGCGCCGGCCGACCGGTCGCTCGTCGCCACCGGCGCCACGGACCCGGAGAGCGTATCCGGGCCCGGCCCAGCCGGCCGGCGCGACGGGTCCGGTCCCACCGCACCGGACGCGCAGGTCCCTCCCGAGGCCGCCGGGCGGGCGGATCGATACGGGCGCGTGGGCACGTCGGTACTCGTGCTGGGCACGATCCTGCTGGGTCTCGGCGTGCTGACGCGCGGGCTCGCAGCCGGGCGCGTGCCGTGGAGCAACATGTACGGCTTCGCGATCAGCGGCACGTTCGTCGTCGCCCTGGTCTACCTGGTCGCTGCGCGCCGGCAGCCCGACCTGCGGGCGCTGGGCGTCTGGGTGGTGGCGACGCTGCTGCTCACGCTTGGCCTGGCGGTGACCGTCCTCTACGTACCGGTGGGGCCGCTGGTGCCCTCCCTGCAGTCGTACTGGCTGGTCATCCACGTGGCGGCGGCGACCATCGCCGCGGCCGTCTTCACCATCGCCATGGTGGCCAGTGCCCTGCAGATCGTCGCGGAACGGGCCGAACACAGCGGCCGCCGCACCGGTTACGCCGGCGCCCTGCCCCCCGCCGAGCGGCTCGACGCCCTGGCGTACCGGGTGACCGCCTTCGGGTTCCCGTTGTGGACCTTCGCGGTCGTCGCGGGTGCGATCTGGGCCGAGGCGTCCTGGGGGCGCTACTGGGGCTGGGACCCCAAGGAGGTCTGGTCCCTGGTGACCTGGCTTGTCTACGCCGCGTACCTGCACGCGCGCACGACCGCCGGCTGGAGGGGGCGCCGGGCCTCGGTGGTGGGCCTCGTCGCGTACGCGAGCTTGATCTTCAACTTCTTCGGCGTGAACATCCTGTTCGAGGGACTGCACTCGTACGGAGGGCTGTGAGGCGATGACGTACGCGCGCCGGGTCGTGCCGGAGCTGGTCGTAGCCGACGTCGGGGCGGCCCAGGCGTGGTACGCCGCCGTGCTCGGGGCCACGCCGATGTGGACGTGGCAGGGCACCTTCGGGGCCGTCCGGCTGGGTGACGCCGAGCTCTACCTGGTCCGGGACCGGTCTCGCGGACCGGTCACGTGCTACCTGCACGTGGACACCGTGGCCGCTGTGCACGCGCAGGTCGCGGCCGGGCTGGCGGACAGCCCGCCGGTGAGTGGCGGCGCCGTCCTCGAGGAGCTCGGCGACCGGGAGTGGGCCATGCGGGAGTTCGCGCTGGGCGACCCCTGGCACAACGTGCTGCGGATCGGCCAACCGCTCGCCCCGGTGGGCACGACGGCGGGCTTCGCCCCGGCGGCCAAGGAGGAGGACCCCAGGGGTTGAGGCCTCCGGCGACCGTGGACGCCGTTGGTCGGGAGGCGGCTACGGGCCCTTCGGGTCGGTGCGGGGGGAGCCGCCGTCGCCCGAGGAGTCGTCCCCGTTGCGGCGGAGCTCGTCCTCCCGTCGTCGCAGGTCACGCTCCCACTGCTCGAGCAGGCGCTCGTGCTCGGCGTCGATCTCGTGCATCTGCCGTAGGAACTCGGGGTCGTCGTCCGGAGCGAGCGGCGGGGCCACCGGCCGAGGTGGGCGGCGCGGCCCGCTGCGCGGCCGCCCGCCGACCAGCCACGCCACCGGTCCCACGACGGGCAGCAGGAGGATGATCGCCGCCCACACGGCGCGGCGTGGACCGCGCACGCGGTCCGCCTCGGCCAGGGCGCAGTCGACCAGGGCGTAGACCGCCAGCACGATCGGGAGGATGATCAGCAAGGCTCGCGACACCTCCCGCCACCTCCTCGTCGACCCGTCGCGGACACCCCCAGCCTAGGTCGGTCTGCCGGTACGTGCAGTGGACCCCGTCGCCCCGGCCGCGCCCGGGCTTGCGAGCATGGCCGCATGCCCGATCGTGACACGTTTCCACCCGTCACGGTCGGCGAAGTGCAGGCGGCGGCCCGGCGGATCGCGGGCCTGGTCGTGCGTACGCCTCTCCTCCCGTGCCCGTGGGCTCCGGGAGACCTGTGGCTCAAGCCCGAGAGCCTGCAGCCGACCGGTGCCTTCAAGCTGCGTGGGGCCACCAACGCCGTCGCTGCGTTGGACCGCGAGGCGCGGGAACGGGGCGTTGTCACGCACTCGAGCGGCAACCACGCCCAGGCGCTGGCGTGGGCCGCGAGGTCGTACGGCGTCCCGGCGGTCGTCGTCATGCCGACGACGAGCCCACCGGTCAAGGTGGCGGGCACCCGCTCCCTCGGGGCCGAGGTCGTCCTCGTCGACCCCACCGAGCGGGTCGCGGCGGCGGAGCGCCTGCGCGACGAACGCGGGTTGACCCTGGTCCCGCCGTTCGACCACCCCGACGTGATCGCCGGTCAAGGCACCGTCGGACTGGAGATCGTCGAGGACCTGCCCGACGTCGACACCGTGGTCGTGCCCGTCGGCGGCGGCGGGCTGGCCTCCGGCGTCGCCGTCGCCCTGGCGGCCCTCGCCCCCCGCGCGCGGGTCGTGGCGGCCGAGCCCGAGCTGGCCGCGGACTTCGCCGAGAGCCTCGCCCGCGGGGAGCGGGTCACCTGGGACAGCGAGCTCACCTACCGTACGGTCGCCGACGGCGTCCGCCTCCCGAGCGTCGGCGAGCTCACCTGGGAGCACCTGCGCCGTCACGTCGGCGAGGTCGTCACCGTGGGAGAGGACGCGATCCTCGCGGCCACGGCAGTGCTGGCGACGCGGGCACGGCTGGTCGTCGAGCCGAGCGGGGCCCTGGCCGTCGCGGCCCACTTGGCCCGGCCCGACCGGCCCGGGCGCACCGTCGCGGTCGTCTCCGGGGGAAACGTCGACCCGGCCCTGCTGGCGAGGCTGCTCGCGGGCACCTCGCCGGACGTAGGCTCGTCAGCGTCATGGCGATCCTGAAGTACACGACCCTTCGCTTGCTGCTCTTCGTGGCCGCCGCGGCCCTGCTCTACCTGGTCGGGCTCCGCGGCTTCCTCCTGCTGATCGTGGCGCTGCTCGTCTCCGGCATGGTGAGCCTGGTGGTGCTCAGCCGCTCCCGCGACGACGTCTCGAGCGCGATCTCGCACCGCTTCTCGGAGGTCAACCGGCGCATCGACGAGCGTGCAGCGGCCGAGGACCACCTGACCGGCGAACCGCCTCACCCGCCGGTGCGACCGGCGGAGCCGGGGCAGGCCGAGCCTCGTGACAGGGAGCGTCCTTCCGGCCCCTAGGGTCTCCGGCGTGGAGGCCACCGACGAGGTCGTCTACCTGACCGCGGGCGTCGGGCTGATGCTCGCCGCGGTGCTGCCTCGCCTGCTGGCCGGACGGGCCTTCTCACCGGCCATCGCCTTCGTCGCCGTCGGCGCCCTGGCCGGGTTGCTGCCGGTCCCGCTCCCGGAGATCGCCCCGGCCACCGAGCGCGCCGTGACGCAGCGGCTCACCGAGGTGTGCGTCATCGTGGCCCTGATGGGCGTGGGGCTGGCCCTCGACCGCCCGGTGGGGTGGCGCCGCTGGTCCAGCACCTGGCGACTGCTCGCCGTCGCGATGCCGTTGTGCATCGCCGCCGTGGCCCTGCTCGGCTGGGGAGTGGCCGGGCTGGCGCCGGCGTCCGCCCTGCTGCTGGGTGCCGCCCTGGCCCCCACCGATCCGGTCCTCGCGTCGGACGTGCAGGTCGGGGAACCCGGCGCCGGGCAGGAGGACGAGGCGCGGTTCGCCCTCACCTCCGAGGCGGGTCTGAACGACGGGCTGGCCTTCCCCTTCGTCTACGCCGCGATCTTCCTCGCAGCCGGACCCGTCGCCGACTGGGGACTGCGCTGGGTCGGCTGGGAGCTGGTGGGCAAGGTGGTCGTCGGAACCCTCGTGGGGGTCGCGGCCGGCTGGGCGATGGCTCGCGTGCTCTTCGACGCCCGACGCAGGGTGCTCCGGCTGGCCGAGACCGCCGAGCCCGTCGTGGCGCTGGCGGCGGTGTTCCTCTCGTACGGGCTGGCGGAGGCCGTCGGTGGCTACGGGTTCCTGGCGGTCTTCGTCAGCGCCCTGGTGCTCCGCGACTACGAACGCACGCACGAGTACCACGGGGTCCTCCACGGCTTCCTCGAGCACATCGAGCGGCTGCTCACGCTGGGGCTGCTCCTGCTCCTCGGTCACGCCTGCGCGACGGGGATGCTCGACGACCTCACCTGGCGCGGTGCCCTCGTGGGGGCTCTGCTCGTCCTCGTCGTGCGGCCGCTGAGCGGCTGGCTGGCCCTGCTCGGCGGCCCCGGGTCCCGAGGAGAGAAGGCGGCGATCGCCTTCTTCGGGGTACGCGGGATCGGGTCGTTCTACTACCTCGCCTACGCGACCGGAGAGGCCGAGTTCCCGGGTGACGGCGAGCTGTGGTCGGTGGTGGCCTTCACCGTCCTCCTCTCCGTCGTGGTCCACGGGGTCACGGCGGCCCCTGCGGTCAACCGGCTGGACGAGGCGCGAGCCTGATCCGCAGGTCCCAGCCTCGGGGACCTTGGTCACGACCCGCCTCCGCGGAGGTCCTGACCTGGCCCCGAATGCGTTACTTCGCAACCAATCTCGTGCACGGTGAGTGGTGTCAGGGCCACACCCGGCCACGAGACACCAGGGAGCACATCATGGCCACCACCCAGCGCTACCGCGCCGAGGCCGCTCCCGCGACCGAGGGGACGGGACCCGTCCTCACGACCGCGGCGACGCACGTCCTCGCCGTCCTCCGCATCGCCTTCGGGCTCACCTTCCTGTGGGCGTTCCTCGACAAGCTGCTCGCTCTCGGCTACGCCACCGGGCGCGACGCCGAGACCGGCGTCGTCACCGTCCTCGGCGACCAGGCGTGGATCAACGGCGGCAGCCCCACCTACGGCTTCCTCACCTTCGGGGCCGACGGTCCGTTCAAGGAGTTCTACAACTCGATCGCCGGTGACCCGTGGACCAACTGGCTGTTCATGCTCGGTCTGCTGGGCATCGGCCTCGCGTTCACCTTCGGCTTCACCATGCGGGTCGCGAGTGTGGCGGGCTTCGTGCTCTACGTCCTCATGTGGACGGTGGCGCTGCCCCCGGCGAACAACCCGGTCCTCGACGAGCACATCCTGGGCGCTCTGACCATGCTGCTCCTCGGTCTGATGCTCGCGGGTGACCACTGGGGCGTCGGCAAGATGTGGGCCAGGGTCCCGCTGGTCGAGAGGTTCCCGGTGCTCCGGTGAACCCTGGTCACGGGTAGGTCGGCGGGCCCCACGGGGCCCGCCGTTCTGTCTGTGGTGGGCAGCACCCCTCACCGTGTCGCCGCGGCCCCGTCCGCCCGCGCTCGCACGGTGGCGTGCGTGCTCCTGTTGAAACGGTGGACGAGGACTCCCTGCGGGGACTGGCCCTGGGCGGCGACACCCAGCCGGCGGCGCTCCGGCGCAAGGCCCTCGCCGTCGTCGACCGCTCGGTGGCCCGGACGGCAGACCTCAGGATCCGTCTGGCTGCCGTGTGGCGGCCGGCCCAGGCGGACCTGATCGTGCTCGCCACCGAGACCGACCGGGTCCTCACCGAGACGGTCCAGGTCCTGGAGGGCGTCCGGCCGCGCATCGCGGCCCTCCCGGTGGAGGACCAGCGGCTCTTCGCGAGGGCGGCCGGTCCGGTCGTCGGCGAGGTGCTCCTGGGCGAGGCGCGACTCGTCGGTGAGCTGACCGCCGCGGTCGTGGCCGCGCGGGAGTCCGGCGCGGGCCGGCTGCTCGCCCGGACGCCCGAGTGCCGGTCCCTGGATCAGGGGCTGCGGCTCGCGCCACCGTGACTCCGGACGGTCGCCGAGCCCGAGCCGGCCCGAATGCGCCCGGCTCAGCCGCCGAAGGGCGCCGCGTACGTCGCCCACCCGGATACCAGGGGCCCGTCGGTCAGGGGCAGTGCTTGGAACGCCTCCCCGGCGTCGTCGTAGGGCCCGGTGATCCCCAGCTCGCGGGCGGGCCGGAAGCCGAACCGCGAGTAGTAGGCGGGGTCTCCGAGCACCACGACCAGCCGTTCGCCGAGCCCCCGGGCGGCCGCCAGCTGAGCCTCGACGAGCGCGCTCCCAACACCGCGGCGCTGGTGGTCGGGGTCGACCGCGAGCGGCGCGAGCGCCACCGCGGCGCCGCCGCCGACATCCAGCCGTGTGCCGGCCACGTGGCCCACGACCGGGCCTCCGGGCGCCGGGCCGAGGAGTGCGACGAGGGCGAGGTCCGGCAGCCAGGCCGGGTCGGCGCGGAGGGCGTCCAGCAGGTCGGCCTCGTCCTCCTGCCCGAAGGCACGGCGCACGACCGCGCGGATCGTCGCGACCTCGCCCGGGTCGCCGGACCGCTCGCCCCGTACCAGGAGACCCACCGGCGCCGGCACCCGGCTCAGTCCGCCGAGAGCGCCAGGCCGAGGGCCAGCAAGGCTGCGTAGCACAGCTCGGTCAGCCCGGTGTCGCGCAGGACGGGGACGAGGTCGGGCCCGGTCGCCCCACCGACGACCGGCCGCGCCGCCCGGACGGCGACCGGCGCCGACAGCACGGCCAGCGCGCTCCACGGCCGGCCGGCGACGGAGAGCACCAGCGCGAGCGCGTACGGGAGGATCATCAGGACCACGTACAGCAGCCGCGTACGTCGCTGGCCAAGGGTCACGGCGAGCGTGCGCTTCCCGCCGGCCGTGTCGGTGGGGATGTCCCGGAGGTTGTTGGCGACGAGGATCGCGCAGGCCAGCGAGCCGATCGCGACACCTGCGATCACCGAGCCCGGGGTCACCCGGCCCACCTGGACGTAGGTCGTGCCGATGACGGCGACGAGTCCGAAGAAGACGAAGACCGAGACCTCGCCGAGAGCCCGGTAGCCGTACGGGTGCCGCCCGCCGGTGTAGAACCACGCGGCGGCGATCGCCAGCGCGCCGACCCCGAGGAGGACCCAGGACTCCGCGAGGACGACGAGGACGAGCCCTGCGACCGCGGCCACCGCGAAGGAGACGAACGCGGCCGTCCTGACCCGCTCCGGCGCGGCCAGGGCCGAGCCGACCAGCCGAACCGGCCCCACCCGCGCATCGTCGGTCCCGCGGACGCCGTCGGAGTAGTCGTTCGCGTAGTTGACGCCTACCTGCAGAGCCACGGCGACGACGAGGGCGAGCAGGGCGCGTGACCACACCGCCGAACCGACGGCGGCTGCCGCGCCGGTCCCCGCCAGCACCGGGGCGACGGCGGCGGGGAGCGTGCGCGGACGGGCGCCCGCCACCCACTGGGCGGCAGTGGTCATCAGCGGTCTGCCTCCACCTGGGCAGGGGCGAGTGCGGTCCGGGCCAGCTCGGTGGCGGCACGGCGGTCGGGCTTGCCGCCGGCGCGGCGCGGCAGTTCGTCGACCACCACGAGCGCCCGTGGCGCATGGGCCACGGGGGCTCGCCTGGCCACCGCCGCGCGCACCGACTCGAGGGTCGGCGGCACCTCGGGGTCCACGGGCACCACCACGGCAACCACGCGTTGGCCCCATTCCTCGTCGGGCAGGGCCACAGCCGCGACCTCGGCGACGCCAGGGTGCAGGCCGACGACCGCGTCGACCGCGGCGAGTGGGACGTTCAGGCCGCCGGAGACGGCGACGTCATCGACCCGGCCGTGCACCTCCACCCGGCCGTCGTCAGCGATCCGGCCGAGGTCGGACGTGGTGAACCAGCCGTCGCCGAAGGCCTCCCGGGTCAGGTCGGGTTGAAGGCGGTAGCCGCGGGCGAGCACGTCGCCGCCGATGCGCAGCCGCCCGTCGGAGGACACCGACACGCGTACGCCGTCGAGCGGGAGGCCGTCGTAGATGCAGCCACCGCAGGTCTCCGTCATCCCGTACGAGGTGACGACGTTGACCCCGGTCGTCCGGGCGCGCGCCAGCAGGCGGGGCGAGATGGGGGCACCACCGACCAGGACCGCGTCATAGGCTCGGAGTGCGTCGACGGCGGCACCACCGGCGTCGAGCAGGCGGCCGAGCTGCACCGGTACCAGCGCCGTGTAGCGCCGGGTCCGGGAAGTCGCCAGCACCCGCATGCTCGCGGCGGCGAAGGACTCGGCGTCGAAGCCGTCACCGAGGTCGAGGGGGACGGGCTCCTGGCCTTCCAGGACGGAGCGCACGATCACCATCAGCCCGCCGATGTGGGTCGCGGGCAGCGCCAGCAGCCACCGCCCCGGACCGCCGAGCCGGGTCACCGAGGCCCCCGCCGAGGCCCGGAGCGCGGTCGCGCCGAGCATGACCCCCTTGGGCTCCCCGGTCGAGCCCGACGTGGGTACGACCAGGGCCACCGGGTCCAGCTCTCCGGACCCGTCCACCTCGTCGGGGACCTCGACCGGCAGGCTGGGTCGCAGCGTCTCCAACAGGTGGTCCCGCAGTGCCGGGGGTCCCTCCGGGAGTGGGAGCACGGCCGGGCCGCCCTCGAGGGCCGTGGCCACGGCGGGCATGATCCGGCGCAGCACGGCCTGTCCCTCCGGCACGGCGAGCGCGTGGACCGCACGCAGACCGATGCGGCCCCGCGGCGTGGAGGGAGTGGTGCTGGCCATGGCGCGGTCCAGGCTACGACCCCCGGTCCGCGGGACCGGCCGGGAGTCCGGTGTCCGGTCAGAAGTACCAGGGGAAGCCGCTCCAGTCGGGCGCCCGCTTCTGCAGGAAGGCGTCGCGTCCCTCCACGGCCTCGTCGGTCATGTACGCGAGCCGGGTGGCCTCGCCGGCGAAGACCTGCTGCCCCACCAGGCCGTCGTCGACGGCGTTGAACGCGAACTTCAACATCCGTACGGCTTGCGGCGACTTGCCGAGCACCTCCCGGGCGACGCCGAGTGCGACGGCCTCGAGGTCGGCGTGGTCGGCAACCAGGTTGACCGCACCCATCCGCTGCATCGTCTCCGCGTCGTACGTGCGGCCGAGGAAGAAGATCTCTCTCGCGCGCTTCTGCCCGACCATGCGGGCGAAGTAGGCGGAGCCGTACCCGCCGTCGAAGGAGCCGACGTCGGCGTCGGTCTGCCTGAAGCGGGCGTGCTCGCGGCTGGCGATCGTGAGGTCGCAGACCACGTGGAGGCTGTGGCCGCCCCCCGCTGCCCACCCCGGTACGACGGCGACGACCACCTTCGGCATGGTGCGGATCAGCCGCTGGACCTCGAGGATGTGCAGCCGCCCGGCGCGGCCACGGTCGACGCTGGCGGCATCGTCGCCGCCGGCGTAGCGGTAGCCGTCCCGGCCGCGGATACGCTGGTCCCCCCCGGAGCAGAAGGCCCAGCCCCCGTCCTTGGGGCTGGGGCCGTTGCCGGTCAGCAGCACACACCCGACGTCGGTGGTCTGCCGGGCGTGGTCCAGCACGCGGTAGAGCTCGTCGACCGTGTGCGGGCGGAAGGCGTTGCGCACCTCCGGGCGGTCGAAGGCCACCCGGACGGCGCCCACGTCCAACGCACGGTGGTAGGTGAGGTCGGTGAGTTCGCCGAACCCGGGGACCTCGGTCCAGGCCGACGTGTCGAAGATCTCGGAGACCACGGGCGCGAGGATAGGCGGCGTGCCCGAGGACCTCGCCGTGTGCTCCGTGCCGTTGCACCGACGCTTCCGCGGGGTCGACGCCCGCGAGGTGGTCCTGGTCCGTGGGCGGGCGGGGTGGGGCGAG
>DASTQL010000234.1:0-2587 GCA_035761805.1 Jiangellales bacterium
CTCGGGCCCTCGGGGTCCGCCACGCGCTCGAGCTCGCCACCCTGGGCGGGGCGCGCCTGCTCGGCCGGGAGGACGACATCGGGTCCGTGGTGCCCGGCAAGCGGGCCGACCTCGCCCTCTGGAGAGTGGACGGCCTGGGTCACGCCGGCATCGCCGACCCGGTGGCGGCGCTGGTCCTGGGTGACCGCCCTCCGCTCGAGCTCCTGCTGGTCGACGGAAGGGTGGTCGTGGAGCACGATCGGGTCGTCACGGTCGACGAGGACGAGGTCGGCCGTGCCGCGGCTGCCGCGCACACGACACTGCTGGAGAGGGCGGAGAGACGGTGAGCACCACCCATTCGCCGTCGGTGACGCCGACCCGGACCACGGGAGGCGTGGGGCAGCACGCCTCCCGGCCCGACGGCGTGCAGAAGGTCACCGGCGAGTTCGCGTACGGCAGCGACCTGTGGATCGACGGCATGCTCTACGGGGTCACCGTGCGCAGCCCGCACCCCAGCGCCCGCATCCGGTCCGTCGCCATCGGCCCCGCGCTGACGGTGACCGGCGTGGCGGCCGTCCTCACCCACGCCGACGTGCCCGGGGAGAACGCCTTCGGTCTCGAGCACGCCGACCAGCCCGTGCTGGCGGTCGACGTGGTGCGTTACCAGGGCGAGCCCGTGGCCCTCGTCGCGGCCGACCACCCGGAGACCGCACGACGCGCCGCCGCACTCGTCCGGGTCGACTACGAGGTGCTCGAGCCGGTGACGGATGCCGTGGCCGCGCTGCAGCCCGGAGCTCCTCAGGTCCACGCCGGCGGCAACCTGGTCCGTCACCTCAAGATCCGCAAGGGCGACCCGGACTCGGCGGGCGACGTCGTCGTCATCGGCGACTACGAGGTGGGGATGCAGGACCAGGCCTTCCTCGGCCCGGAGTCGGGCCTGGCGGTGCCCGCAGACGACGGCGGCGTCGACCTCTACGTCGCGACCCAGTGGCTGCACGTCGACCAGGCGCAGGTGTGCCGGGCCTTGGGCCTGCCACCGGAGCGGGTCCGCCTGACCCTCGCCGGCGTCGGCGGCGCCTTCGGCGGCCGCGAGGACCTCTCGATGCACGTGCACGCCTGTCTGCTGGCGCTGCACACCGGCAAGCCGGTGCGGATGCACTACGGCCGCGAGGAGTCGTTCCTCGGCCACGTCCACCGGCACCCGGCCAGGCTGCACTACGAGCACTCCTTCACCGGCGCCGGCGACCTGGTGGCCGTCCGGGCGACCATCTGGCTCGACGGCGGCGCCTACACCTCGTCGAGCCCGGCGGTCGTCGCCAACGCCGGACTCATGGGTGTCGGGCCCTATGTGGTCCCCAACGTGTGGATGGACTGCTTCGGCGCCTACACGAACAACCCGCCCTGCGGGGCGATGCGCGGCTTCGGTGCGGTCCAGGCCGCCTTCGCCTACGAGTCGCAGATGGACAAGGCGGCGGTCGCACTCGGGATCGACCCGGTCGAGCTCAGGGTGCGCAACGCGATGTCGGAGGGAGCCGAGGCACTCACCGGGCAGGTCGTCGACAGCCCGGCACCGGTCGCCGAGCTCCTCCACCGCCTGGAGCGGATGCCCCTGCCCCCTCCGCCCGCCCGGGGCAGCGACGTCGACCTGCGGGCGATGCCCGGCGGCGTGTCGGGGTCGACGCGCGGTGAGGGCGTGCGCCGGGGGGTCGGCTACGCGGTCGCGTACAAGAACGTCGGCTTCTCCGAGGGCTTCGACGACTACTCGACCGCACGCGTGGTGCTGCAGGTCACCGGGGGCGAGCCCACGGCCACCGTGCACACCGCGGCGGCGGAGGTCGGGCAGGGGCTGGTGACCGTCGAGCAGCAGATCGCACGCACCGAGCTGGGAGTGGAGCGGGTGGTCGTCGCCCCCAAGGACACCGAGGTGGGCAGCGCGGGCTCGTCCTCCGCCTCCCGCCAGACCTACGTCACCGGCGGCGCGGTCCAGGCGGCCTGCCGCCGCGTCGCCGGGCGGGTGCTGGAGCTCGCCCGGGCGCTGACCGGCGCGTCGCTGGCCGACGCGCGGCTCGAGGGCGGCGAGGTGGTCTCCGACGGTGGGGGCGTCCGCCTGCCGCTGGCCGAGGTGCTGGGGGAGCAGGTGGTGGACGAGACCGTCGAGTGGCGGCACCGCCCCACCCGACCGGTCGACCCCGAGACGGGGCAGGGGAACGCGCATGTCCAGTACGCGTTCGCCGCTCACCGGGCCGTCGTCGACGTCGACGTCGATCTCGGCCTGGTCAAGGTGGTGGAGCTGGCCTGCGTGCAGGACGTCGGCAAGGCCGTCAACATGCCCGCGGTCCTCGGCCAGATCCACGGCGGCACCGCCCAGGGCCTGGGGCTCGCGCTCATGGAGGAGGTCGTCGTCCAGGACGGGATCATCCGCAACCCGTCGTTCACCGACTACCTGATCCCCACCGTCCTGGACATGCCCCCCATGCGCGTCGAGGTGCTGGAGTACCCCGACCCGCATGCCCCGTACGGGCTCCGCGGCGTCGGCGAACCGCCGACGCTGTCCTCCGGGCCGGCCGTGCTCTCGGCGGTCCGAGAGGCGACGGGACGGTGGCTGACC
>DASTQL010000235.1:0-11207 GCA_035761805.1 Jiangellales bacterium
TGCTCGAGCGCGGCCGCCTGCCCGCACCCGGGGAGCACTGGCCGTCCATCCCCTGGCCGGCGTTCTGACCGGCCCCTCCCGGGCGGCCCGGCTAGGCTCGCGCGCATGCGTTCCTGGCCGTCTCCGGACCTGCCGCGGGTCCCGGGGACCGGCCTGCCGGTGCGCGTCCACGACACCGCCGCCGGTACGGTGCGGAGCATTGCGCCCGGGCCCGTGGCCCGGATGTACGTGTGCGGCATCACCCCGTACGACGCCACCCATCTCGGCCACGCCGCCACGTACGTCGCGTTCGACCTGCTGAACCGCGCGTGGCGGGATGCGGGGCACGACGTCCGCTACGTCCAGAACGTGACGGACGTCGACGACCCTCTGCTCGAGCGCGCCGTCGAGCGGGGTGAGGACTGGCGCGAGGTCGCCGACCGCGAGACGGCGCTGTTCCGGGCCGACATGACGGCGCTGCGGGTGCTGCCGCCGACCGACTACGTCGGCGCGGTCGAGTCCATCCCGCTCGTGGTGGAGGTGGTGGAGCGGCTGCGAGAACGCGGTGCGGTCTACGAGCTGGGCGGCGACCTCTACTTCTCCGTGGCGTCCGACGCCCGCTTCGGGGCCCTGGCCGGGCTCTCGCTGCCGGCCATGGTCGACGCCTTCCGGGAGCGTGGCGGCGACCCCGACCGCCCGGGGAAGAAGGACCCGCTGGACTGCCTGCTCTGGCACCGGGAGCGACCGGAGGAGCCGTCCTGGGAGGCCGCGCTGGGACGCGGACGCCCGGGGTGGCACGTCGAGTGCACTGCCATCGCGCTGCACCACCTGGGCATGGGCCTCGACGTTCAGGGCGGCGGGACGGACCTCGCCTTCCCGCACCACGAGATGTGCGCCTCCCAGGCGCACGTGGCCGAGGCGGCCTGGCCCTTTGCGCGCGCCTACGTCCACACCGGGATGGTGGGCCTGGACGGCGAGAAGATGTCCAAGTCCCGCGGGAACCTGGTCTTCGTGTCCCGGCTGCGCGAGGACGGCGTCGACCCGATGGCCGTACGCCTGGCCCTGCTGGCCCACCACTACCGTGCCGACTGGGAGTGGGACGACGCCGACCTCCGCGCCGCTGCCGGTCGGCTCGACCGGTGGCGGGCCGCTACCGCCCTCCCGGCCGGCCCACCCGCGGCGCCCGTCCTCGACGGGGTGCGTCGACGCGTGTCGGACGACCTGGATGCCCCCGCCGCCCTGCGGGCGGTGGACCGCTGGGTCACCGAGGCCCTGGCCCGGGGTGGCAACGACCCGGCGGCCCCGACGGCGGTCGCCGCGATCACGGACGCCCTGCTCGGGATCGCGCTTCGCTGAGCCGTCAGCCCCCCTCGCCCTCCGGGCCGCGTCGGCGCAGGTAGCGCTCGAACTCGCGGGCGATGTGCTCACCGGACGCCTCCGGGAGCTCCGTCGTGTCCCGTGCCCGCTCCAGCCGCTGCACGTAGTCGGCGATCTCCTCGTCCTCGCCGGCCAGCTCGTCGACCCCGCGCTCCCACGCGCGGGCGTCCTCCGGCAGGTCACCGAGGGGGACGGCCAGGTCGAGCATCTCCTCCACGTGCCGAAGCAGGGCCAGGGTGGCCTTGGGACAGGGGGGCTGCGCCACGTAGTGGGGGACCGCTGCCCAGAAGGACACCGATGGCAGGCCGGCCCGCGCGGCGGAGTCCTGGAGCACACCCACGATTCCCGTCGGCCCCTCGTACCTGGACGGCTCCAGGCCGAGCGAGCGCCCGAGCCCCGGATCGCTGCTCGTCCCCGTGACCGGCACCGGTCTGGTGTGGGGCACGTCGGCGAGCAGGGCGCCGAGCGAGACCACGGCCTCGACCCGCAGCTGCGAGCACAGCTCCAGGATCTCGCCGCAGAAGGACCGCCACCGCATGTTGGGCTCGATGCCCCGCACCAGGACGAGGTCGCGACGGCCGCCCGCCGACCGGGCGAGCCCCACCCGCGTGGTCGGCCACTCCAGCCGTCGCACGCCGGACTCGTCGACGGCCACCATCGGCCGGCTGACCTGGAAGTCGTAGTAGTCCTCGGGGTCGAGCGCGGCTACCGGCTCGGCCGAGAAGGCCGTCTCCATGTGCTCCACCGCCCCGGTCGCCGCGTCGCCGGCGTCGTTCCATCCCTCGAATGCCGCCACCAGGACAGGGTCGACCAGCTCCGGGACGCCCTCCAGCTCGACCACGTCACCTCCTCGCCCGCCGACGGCCAGCGTAGAGCCTGACGTCCGGTTCCCGGACCACCCGGAGCGCGCCCCGTCCCCCCGCTAGCCTGGCGGCATGGCCGCCACCGCCGACTCCCTGCGTCGGGCCCTGTCGGAGCGCGTCGTCGTCGCCGACGGGGCCATGGGCACCATGCTGCAGGCGAGCGACCTGAGCCTCGACGACTTCGAGGGCCACGAGGGCTGCAACGAGGTGCTCAACGTCACCCGACCGGAGGTCGTCCAGGCCGTCCACGAGGACTTCCTGGCCGTCGGCGTCGACTGTGTCGAGACCAACACCTTCGGTGCCAACCTCGGCAACCTCGGTGAGTACGGCATCGAGCACCGGATCCGGGAGCTGGCCGAGGCCGGGGCCCGGCTGGCGTGCGAGGTCACGGACGGCTGGTCCACCCTCGACCGGCCCCGCTGGGTCCTGGGCTCCGTCGGCCCGGGCACCAAGCTGCCGAGCCTCGGCCACGTCCCGTACGCGACCCTGCGCGACGCCTACCAGGCGCAGGCCGAGGGTCTGCTGGCCGGCGGTGTCCACGCGATCCTGGTGGAGACCGCCCAGGACATCCTGCAGGCCAAGGCGGCCGTGGTCGGCGCGCGCCGGGCCCTCGGGTCAAGCGGCCTCGACGTGCCCGTCCTCGTGCAGATCACGGTCGAGACGACCGGAGCGATGCTGCTGGGCACGGAGACCGGGGCCGCGCTGACCGCCCTGGAGCCGCTGGGCGTCGAGATGGTCGGCCTCAACTGCGCAACGGGACCGGCCGAGATGAGCGAGCACCTGCGCCACCTGGCCAGGCACGCGCGCGTGGGCCTGTCCTGCATGCCCAACGCCGGGCTCCCCCAGCTGACCTCGGAGGGGGCGCGCTACCCCCTGACGCCGGTCGAGCTGGCCGACGCCCACGACGTGTTCACCGCCGAGTACGGGCTCAGCCTGGTGGGCGGCTGCTGCGGGACCACGCCGGAGCACCTGCGGCTCGTCGTCGAGCGGGTCCGCGGCCGCGAGCGGGCCCCGCGCCGGCCCCGCCCGGAGCCGGGGGCCGCGAGCCTCTACCAGCACGTGCCCTTCCGCCAGGACACCGCGTACCTGTCCATCGGCGAACGCACCAACGCCAACGGCTCCAGGGCGTTCCGGGAGGCCATGCTGGAGGGGCGCTGGGACGACTGCGTCGAGATCGCCCGGTCGCAGACCCGGGACGGCGCCCACCTGCTCGACCTGTCCGTCGACTACGTCGGGCGGGACGGCGTCGCCGACATGCGCGAGCTGGCCGGCCGGCTGGCGACCGCGTCGACCCTTCCCCTGGTACTCGACTCGACCGAGCCCGCGGTCATCGAGGCCGGTCTGGACTGCCTCGGCGGTCGTGCCGTGGTCAACTCGGTCAACTACGAGGACGGCGACGGGCCGGGGTCGCGGCTGCGGCGGCTGATGCCCGTCGTCAAGGAGCACGGGGCCGCGGTGATCGCCCTGACCATCGACGAGGAGGGGCAGGCCCGCACGGCCGAGTGGAAGGTCCGGGTGACCGACCGGCTGGTCGGCCAGCTCACCGGTGAGTTCGGCATGGACGTGGGAGACCTCATCGTCGACTGCCTGACCTTCCCGATCGCGACCGGTCAGGAGGAGACCCGACGGGACGCCGTGGAGACCATCGCTGCCATCCGCGAGATCAAGCGCCGGCATCCCGGGGTGCAGACGACGCTGGGCGTGTCCAACGTCTCCTTCGGACTCAACCCCGCGGCCCGCCAGGTGCTCAACTCGGTCTTCCTGCACGAGTGCGTCAAGGCGGGGCTGGACTCCGCCATCGTCCACGCGGCCCGCATCCTGCCGCTCAGCCGGATCCCCGAGGAGCAGCTCCAGGTCGCCCTGGACCTCGTCCACGACCGGAGGCGGGACGGCTACGACCCGCTGGCCAGGTTCCTGGAGCTCTTCGAGGGCGTCGACGCCGCGTCGGCCCGGGAGGACAGGACCGCGGCCCTGCTGCAGCTCCCGCTGTTCCAGCGGCTGGAGCAACGCATCGTCGAGGGGGAGCGCACGGGCCTGGAGGAGGACCTCGCTGCCGCCCTCGAGCAGCGCTCCGCCCTCGACATCGTCAACGACACGTTGCTCCCGGGCATGCGCACGGTGGGTGAGCTGTTCGGCGCGGGCGAGATGCAGCTCCCCTTCGTACTGCAGAGCGCCGAGGTGATGAAGGCGGCCGTGGCCTACCTCGAACCCTTCATGGAGCGCACCGACGAGTCCGGCAAGGGCACCATCGTGCTGGCGACGGTCAAGGGCGACGTCCACGACATCGGCAAGAACCTGGTGGACATCATCCTCAGCAACAACGGCTACAGCGTGGTCAACCTCGGCATCAAGCAGCCGATCAGCGCCATCCTCGAGGCGGCCGAGGAGCACCGCGCCGACGTCATCGGGATGAGCGGGCTCCTGGTCAAGAGCACCGTGGTGATGCGTGAGAACCTCGAGGAGATCAACCAGCGCGGGACGGCCGCCCGGTGGCCGGTGCTGCTGGGCGGGGCCGCGCTCACCAGAGCATACGTGGAGGAGGACCTGGCCGAGCTCTACGAGGGAGATGTCCGCTACGCCAGGGACGCCTTCGAGGGGCTGCGCCTGATGGATGCGGTGGTGGCGGTCCGGCGAGGGGTTCCGGGAGCCGAGCTGCCGGCCCTCCGTGGGCGCAGGGTGCGCCGGACGAGCGCGAGCGCGCCGGCGGGGTCGGCACCGTCCGGGCGCTCGGACGTGGCGACCGACAACCCGGTTCCCGTACCGCCGTTCTGGGGGAGCCGGGTGGTCAAGGGAGTCGCCCTCGCGGACTACGCGGCGTACCTGGACGAGCGGGCGACCTTCCTGGGCCAGTGGGGGCTGAAGGGGTCCCGCAGCGGACCCACGTACGAGGAGCTGGTCGAGACCGAGGGACGGCCACGGCTGCGGGCCTGGTTGGACCGCCTGCACACCGAGGGGATCCTGGACGCGGGGGTCGTCTACGGGTACTGGCCGGCGTTCTCCGAGGACCAGGACCTGGTCGTCCTCGACCCGGAGGACTTCCGGCGCGAGGTGGCGCGGTTCACCTTCCCCCGGCAGCGCCGGGACCGCCGGCTGTGCCTGGCCGACTTCTTCCGCCCGCGGACGTCCGGGGACGTCGACGTGGTCGCCTTCCAGCTGGTGACGGTCGGCCCACGGGTCGCCGAGGCGACGGCCAAGCTCTTCGCCGCAGACGCCTACCGCGACTACCTCGAGCTGCACGGGCTCTCCGTGCAGCTGACCGAGGCGCTGGCCGAGTACTGGCATGGCCGGGTGCGGGCCGAGCTCGGCTTCGGCGGCGAGGACGCAGGGCAGCTCGACGGCATCCTGCGTCAGGCGTACCGAGGCTCGCGCTACTCCTTCGGCTACCCCGCGTGCCCCGACCTCGCGGACCGGGCCACGCTCGTCCGCCTGCTGCGCCCGGAGCGGATCGGGGTCGAGCTGTCAGAGGAGCTGCAGCTGCACCCGGAGCAATCCACCGACGCGCTCGTCGTGCACCACCCGGAGGCCAAGTACTTCAATGCCACGTGACGGGGCCGCGACCGGTGTGAGCCCGGCTCGTTGCCCAATCGCAACCAAGGTGATGGCCCAGGCGTGATCGGCTCGGGCCACGCGGTGATTAGGGTCGGTCGGCACGCCGGCCTGACCGGGTTGGCGACTCCCGTACACCGAGGTGGGGAAATGCGACACCACAGCCTGTCCCGACGGCTGCTCGCGCTCTCCGCCGGCACCGTCATGGTCGCCGGACTCGCCGCCTGCGGCGGCGACGACGGCGACGAGGGCGAGGCCGGCGAGGGTGGGGGCGGCACACTCGTCTTCGGCGGGTCCGCGGACCCGGTGATCCTGGACGGGGCGTACGTCAGCGACGGAGAGTCGCTGCGGGCCATCCGCCAGATCTTCGAGACGCTGGTGACCACGGAGGAGGGCGGCACCGAGATCGAGGGCCTGCTCGCCCAGGACTGGGAGGCGAGCGACGACGGGCTGGAGTGGACCTTCAACCTCCAGGAGGACGTCACCTTCCACGACGGCGAGCCCTTCGACGCCGAGGCCGTCTGCTTCAACTTCGACCGCTGGTACAACTTCGAGGGCGTCCTGCAGAGCCCCGCGGTCTCGTACTACTGGAGCACCGTCATGGGCGGGTTCGCCCAGAACGAGGACCCCAACCTCGGTGAGAGCCTGTACGCGGGATGCGAGGCGCCCGACGAGGGCACCGCGGTCATCACGCTGACCCGCCCCTCGTCCGCCTTCCTCACCGCGATGTCCCTCCCGTCGTTCTCGATCGCCAGCCCCGCGGCCCTCGAGGAGGGTGGGGCCGACGAGGTCTCCGGCACCGGTGACGCGCCGTCCTTCGAGGGCACGTTCGGCTACGAGAACCCCGCGGGGACGGGCCCGTTCCAGCTGGAGTCCTGGGACCGCGGGTCGCGGCTGACCCTGTCCCGGTACGACGACTACTGGGGCGAGCCGGCACAGCTCGACACGCTGGTCTTCTCCGTCATCGCCGACGGCCCGGCCCGCCGACAGGCTCTCGAGGCCGGCGACATCGACGGCTACGACCTGGTCGACCCGGCGGACGTCGACGCCCTGGAGGAGGCCGGCTTCCAGATCCTGCGCCGCCCCGCCTTCAACGTGGGCTACGTCGGCTTCAACCAGGCCCTGCCACCGATGGACAACCCGCAGATCCGCCAGGCGATCGCACACGCGATCAACCGCGAGAACCTGCTGCAGACCAACTACCCCGAGGGCGCTGCGGTGGCCACGCAGTTCATGCCACCGGATCTCTTCGGCTACGCGGATGACGTCACCGAGTACGAGTACGACCCGGAGCGTGCCCAACAGCTCATCGCCGAGTCGGGTGTGACGGACCTGACGCTCGACTTCTGGTACCCCACCGACGTCTCCCGTCCGTACATGCCCAACCCGCAGGCGAACTGGGAGCTCATGCGGACCGACCTCGAGGCCGTCGGCTTCACGATCACTCCGCAGACCGCCCCCTGGAACCCCCAGTACCTCGACCAGGTGGACGGCGGCAACGCCCAGATGTACCTGCTCGGCTGGACCGGCGACTTCGGCGACCCGGACAACTTCATCGGGACCTTCTTCCAGCAGCAGCAGCCGCAGTGGGGCTTCGACAACCCGGAGATCTTCGACGTGCTCAACCGGGCCGAGGCCGAGACCGACGAGGAGGCCCGGGTCGAGCTCTACCAGGAGGCCAACCGGTTGATCATGGACTACCTCCCCGGCCTCCCGTACGTCCACACCGAGCCCGCGATCGCCCTCCGCGAGGGTGTCGAGGGCCTCGTCCCCGACCCGGTCACGAACGAGCGCTTCGTCGGCGTCTCCATCGACTGACGGGGTCGCCCGACCCGATGCTGCGTTTCGTCGTCCGGCGGCTGTTCCAGCTCGTCCCGATCCTGTTCGGGCTGTCGCTGCTGCTCTTCTTCTGGGTCCGCGCGCTGCCGGGAGGCACCGCGGTCGCCCTGCTGGGGGAGCGGGCGACGCCGGAGACGATCGCACAGATCGAACGGCTGTACGGGCTGGACCGCCCGATCTGGCAGCAGTACCTGTCCTTCCTGGGGCGGGCGGTCCGGCTGGACTTCGGCAACAGCGTCCGCACCAACCGACCCGTCGTCGAGGAGATGCTGCGGACCTTCCCCGCGACGATCGAGCTCGCGCTCGCGGCCCTGACCTTCGCCATCGTCGTCGGGATCCCGCTCGGCTACTTCGCCGCCCGCCGCTACGGCGGGTGGCTGGACAGCGTCACCGTCTCGGCGTCGCTGCTCGGGGTGGCGGTCCCGGTGTTCTTCCTCGCCTACATCCTCAAGTACGTGTTCGCGGTGCAGCTCGGCTGGCTGCCCACGGCAGGGCGGCAGGATCCCCGGGTGGACGCCGAGCACCCGACCGGCTTCTACGTGCTGGACGGGATCGTCACCGGCAACCCGGCCGCCACCTGGGACGCCGTCGAGCACCTCATCCTGCCTGCGATCGCGCTGGGGTCCATCCCGCTGGCGATCATCGTGCGCATCACCCGGGCCAGCGTCCTGGACGTGGTCAACGAGGACTACGTCCGGACCGCCGAGGCCAAGGGCCTGCTCGCCCGGACGATCACCCGGCGGCACGTGCTGCGCAACGCGCTGCTCCCGGTCGTCACCGTCATCGGGCTGCAGGCCGGCCTGCTCTTCTCCGGAGCGATCCTCACCGAGAAAGTCTTCGGCTTCCCCGGCGTGGGCAACTTCATCTACGAGGCGATCTCGTTCCGCGACTACGCGGTGCTGCAGGGCTTCATCCTGGTGATCGCGGCGGTGTACGTGCTCGTCAACCTCGCCGTGGACGTCTCCTACGGCCTGATCGACCCGAGGGTGAGGGTCCGGTGAGCCTGGCGGAGATCGAGGCCGAGACCGAGAGCAAGCGGGTCGGCGAGGAGACCGGGGGCAGCCTCGGACGCGAGGCGTGGAAACGGCTGCGCCGCGACCCGGTCGCCATCATCGGCTTCGTCCTCATCGCCTTCTTCGTGCTGGTGGCGCTGTTCGCCCCGCTCCTCGCGCCGTACGCGCCGGACGCGCAGCCGGGCGCGGGCACGATCACCCCCACCAACATCCCGGGCCCGTCCGCCGAGCACTGGTTCGGGCTCGACGAGCTGGGGCGCGACGAGTTCAGCAGGGTCGTCTACGGCGCTCGCCAGTCGCTGCTCGTCGGTGTGGTCTCGCTCATCCTCGGCATGAGCCTGGGACTGCTGATGGGCTTCCTGGCCGGGGCATTCGGCGGCAAGGTCGACACCGTCGTCATGCGGCTCGTCGACGTGATGCTGGCGATCCCCGGGCTGCTGCTGGCCATCGCGATCGCCGCGGTCATGGGCCCCAGCCTGCTGTCGGTGATGATCGCGATCGCGGCGATCAACGTCCCCATCTTCGCCCGCCTGCTGCGCGGGCAGATGCTGGCGCAGCGTGAGGCCGACTACGTGCTGGCCGCCCAGTCGCTCGGCGTCCGCCGGCGCTCGATCATGCTGGGACACGTCCTGCCCAACTCGGTCAGCCCGGTGATCGTCCAGGGCACGCTGACCCTGGCGACGGCGATCATCGAAGCGGCCGCCCTGTCCTTCCTCGGGCTCGGCAGCGCCGACCCGGGCGTGCCGGAGTGGGGCCGCATGCTCGCGAGCACCCAGCGCTACCTGGCGAGCGCGCCGCACCTCGCGTTCTTCCCCGGCACGGCCATCGTCATCGCCGCCCTGGGCTTCACCCTCCTGGGCGAGCGGCTGCGCGAGGCCCTCGACCCGAAGTACCGCCGATGACCGCCGCGACCGCGCTGCTGCTCGACGTCCGCGACCTGTCGGTGACCTTCACGCGCAGGGACCGCCGGGACGTCCGTGCCGTCGACGGGGTCTCCTTCGACGTCCGGCAGGGCGAGACGGTCGGCCTGGTGGGGGAGTCCGGCAGTGGCAAGAGCGTCACCGCGCTCGCGGTGATGGGGCTGCTCCCCGACCGCGGGGTCCTCGTCGACGGCCAGGTCCACTTCGACGACGACGACCTGCTCACCCTGCCCCGGGACCGGATGCGGGACATCCGTGGGCGGGACATCGCCATGGTCTTCCAGGACCCGATGTCCTCGCTCAACCCCGTCGTGCCGATCGGGGTGCAGGTCACCGAGGTGCTCGTGCGGCACCGGGACATGCACGGCGAGGCAGCGCGCGAGGAGGCCGCCGAGCTCCTGCGCCGGGTCGGGATCCCCGACCCCGTGCGCCGCCTCAAGGACTACCCGCACCAGCTCTCCGGCGGTATGCGCCAGCGGGCCCTCATCTCGATGGCGCTCGCGTGCCGCCCCCGACTCCTCATCGCCGACGAGCCCACCACCGCGCTCGACGTCACCATCCAGGCACAGATCCTGGAGCTGCTCAAGGAGCTGGTCAGCGACTCCGGCACCGCGCTGGTCCTCATCACCCACGACCTCGGCGTCGTGGCGGGGCTCTGCGACACCGTGCACGTGATGTACTCCGGCCGGGTGGTCGAGTCCGCCCCGCGACGAGAGCTCTTCGCCGACCCGCGCCACCCCTACACCGGAGGTCTGCTGGGTTCGGTGCCCCGGCTGGACTCCCCCAGGGGGGAGCCGCTGCGACCGATACCCGGCTCGCCCACCGACACCCTGCCCTGGGCGGAGGCGTGCGCCTTCGCCCCGCGCTGCGCCCACCGGATCGGCGCATGCACCGGCCAGCCTCCGCCGCTCGAGGTCACCGGCGACCGGTCGCTCCGCTGCGTGAACCCCCTCGCCGAGGGGGAGGCCTCGCCCAACCCGGCCGTGGCCCCGCCGGCGAGCGTCCCACCCGCGCTGGAGGAGGAACCGACGTGACCGCCGGCGCCGGGGCGACCACGGGTGACGCGCCGCTGCTGGCCGTCCACGACCTCCAGGTCCACTTCCCGATCACCTCGGGGATCATCCTCGAACGCCAGATCGGCGCCGTCCGCGCCGTCGACGGTGTCGACCTCGCCGTCCCGCGCGGGGCGACCGTCGGGCTGGTGGGGGAGTCGGGGTGTGGCAAGAGCACCCTCGGCCGAGCGGTGCTGCGGCTGGTCGAGCCGACGGCCGGTCGGGTCGTCTTCGACGGCACCGACCTGCAGGACCTCGGGCCGGAGGAGATGCGCCGGATCCGGCGACGCATGCAGATGGTGTTCCAGGACCCGATGTCCAGCCTGGACCCGAGGCAGAACGTCTCCTCGATCCTCACCGAGCCGATGCGGGTGCACGGCATCGCCGGCGACCGGTCGGCCCGGGTCAGGGAGCTGCTCGACGTGGTCGGCCTGCCCGCGTCGGCAGCCTCCCGCTACCCGCACGAGTTCTCCGGTGGACAGCGCCAGCGGATCGGCATCGCCCGGGCGATCGCGTTGGAGCCCGAGCTGATCGTCGCCGACGAGCCGGTATCCGCCCTGGACGTCTCGATCCAGGCCCAGGTCGTGAACCTCCTGGAGGAGCTGCAGGACCGCCTCG
>DASTQL010000236.1:0-51963 GCA_035761805.1 Jiangellales bacterium
GCTCCGGGTCGTGCTCCGCGGCCGGGTGGTCCGCTGAGTTGCGGGCCTGTCGGGCCGGCTCGTCGAGCCGGTTGCGCTGATCGGCGAGCCGCTCCCGTCCCGAGTCCCGGGATCCGAGCAGCACGGTGATCATGCTACAGATGATCACGCGGGCAGGTGATCATGAAGCCGATGGCAGCAGCAGCCGGGAGTGGCGGGCACGGCGCATGATCGGTGTGCTGCGGCCGCCCCGCCCGGCCGCAGGTGGAGAGCATGGTCGCGGCTCTGGCACAATGGATCGCTGAACCGACGCCCGTGCGGACCCTCTCACCCGCGGTCGTCGCGTCCACCGAGACGCTGAGCCCGGTCCCCACCCGGTGCGCGGCCGATCACCCTGTCGAGACCTCAGGAGAACCACGCACCGTGGCGGTCAAGATCAAGTTGAAGCGGATGGGAAAGATCCGCGCCCCGCAGTACCGCATCGTCGTCGCCGACTCCCGAACCAAGCGGGACGGCCGCGCGATCGAGGAGATCGGCAAGTACCACCCGAAGGAGGACCCCAGCCTCATCGAGGTCCGGTCCGAGCGGGTGCAGTACTGGCTGGGCGTCGGCGCGCAGCCGACCGAGCCGGTCCTGGCGCTGCTCAAGGTCACCGGTGACTGGCAGAAGTTCCGGGGTGAGCCCGGCGCCGAGGGCACGCTGCGGACCAAGGCACAGCGCACCGACCGGCGTGCCGCGTTCGACGCAGCGCTGGCGGAGGCGCACGGCGAGCCGCGTGCCGCGGCCACGACACCGCGTAAGCGGGCGGCCAAGAAGGCCGAACCTGCGGCGGCGGCCGAGACCGCCGCCCCGGCCGAGACCGCCGCCCCGGCCGAGGTCGCCGCACCAGCCGAAGCCGCCGGAGCTGCCGAGGCGGCCGGAGCTGCCGAGGCGACCGAGGGGGCCACGGCACCCGAGGCGGCCGAGGCCCCGCAGGAGCCCGCCGCCGAGGCTCCAGCCGAGCCCGCCGGTGAGGCGCCAGCCGAGCGGCCCGAGGCCTGACGGCAGTGCTGTCGGAGGCGCTCGACCACCTCGTGCAGGGCATCGTCACGCACCCCGACGAGGTCCGCGTCCGGTCCCGGCAGCTGCGCCGTGGTCTCCTGCTCGAGGTCCGGGTCCACCCCGACGACCTGGGCAAGGTGATCGGGCGCGGCGGCCGGACGGCCACCGCGCTGCGCACCGTCGTCGGGGCACTGCCCGGCGGGCGGGGGGCCCGCGTCGACTTCCTCGACATCCACGGTCGCTGAGGCAGGACCGACGACGGGCCGCCTGCCGGCCGGTGTGCGGCCCGTGCCCGCGATCAGCGACCCGCCACCAAGCCACGACCCGGGAGGTTCGTTGCTCGTCACGGTCGGTCGCGTCGGCCGCGCGAACGGGCTGCGTGGTGAGGTCGTGGTCGAGGTGCGCACCGACGACCCCGACCGCCGCTTCGCCGTCGGGGCGGTGCTGGTGACCGAACCCGAGACGGTGGGCCCGCTGACGGTGGCCGGCGTCCGCCGCCAGTCAGGGCGGCTGATCGTCCGCTTCACGGGGGTCCGGGGACGCGCCGAGGCCGAGGCCCTGCGCGGGACCCGGCTCCAGGCCGAGGTCGCCGAGGGGGAGCGGCCGGGTGGGCCCGAGGACTACTACGACCACCAGCTCGTCGGCCTCACCGCCGCCACGGTGGACGGACGGGACCTGGGCCGGGTCACCGACGTCGTCCACCTCCCCGGGCAGGAGCTGCTGGCCCTGGAGCTCCCGGACGGCCGCGAGGTCCTCGTCCCCTTCGTCGCCGCCCTCGTGCCCGAGGTGGACCTCGCCGGGGGACGGCTGCTCGTCAGCCCGCCGCGCGGGTTGCTCGGCCCCGAGGAACCGGGGGGCGACGGTTCGTGAGGGTCGACGTCGTCACGATCTTCCCCGACTACCTGGCGCCGCTGTCCCTGTCGCTGGTCGGCCGGGCCCGCGACGCCGGGTTGCTCGACCTGCGCGTCCACGACCTGCGCGACTGGACCTCTGACCGCCACCGGACGGTCGACGACACCCAGTACGGCGGCGGTGCCGGCATGGTCATGCGGCCGGACGTGTGGGGCCGCGCGCTCGACGCGGTACGTAGCGGCGGGGAGCCGAGCACCGAGCCCGCCCTGGTCGTGCCGACGCCCTCGGGCCGCCGGCTCGACCAGGCCTATGCCCACGAACTCGCCGCCCTGCCCTGGCTGGTCGTGGCCTGCGGGCGCTACGAGGGCATCGACGCGCGCGTCGTCGAGGACGTCGCCCGGCGCTGGCGGGTGGACGAGATCTCGCTCGGCGACTACGTGCTCGGGGGCGGGGAGGCCGCCGCGCTGGTGCTGGTGGAGGCGGTCGCCCGCCTCCTGCCCGGCGTGGTCGGCAACCCCGGGTCGCTCGTCGAGGAGTCGCACTCGGTGGCCCCGGGCGGCGGCTTGCTGGAGTACCCCGTGTACACCAAGCCCGCCAGCTGGCGCGGCCTCGACGTTCCCGAGGTGCTCACCTCCGGCCACCACGCGCGGGTGGCGCGCTGGCGGAGGGACGAGGCGCTGCGGCGGACCGCGGCCCGGCGCCCCGACCTCATCGCGAGGCTGGACCCGGACGAGCTGGATGCCCGCGACCGGGAGGTCCTCGCCGGCCTGGGCCTGGTCGCCGGTCCCGACGGCCGGTTTCGCCCGGGCGGCACCGCTGTGGCAGACTGATCCGCTGTGCCCGGCTCGTGGGCGCCCTGCCACAGGGGAGCGTCGAGCCTGGTCCCGGGCCACCATCCTCGTACCACCTGACTGCCGCCGGTGACCTGTGGCGCCGGCGAGGGAGCGACCCGACGATGCACACCCTCGACGTCCTCGACGCCAGGAGCCTCCGCACCGACCACCCTGACTTCCGCGCCGGTGACACCGTCAAGGTCCACGTGCGCGTGATCGAGGGCACCCGGTCGCGCGTCCAGGTCTTCCAGGGCGTGGTCATCCGCCGTCAGGGTGCCGGTGTGCGGGAGACCTTCACGGTGCGCAAGATCAGCTTCGGGGTCGGCGTCGAGCGCACCTTCCCGGTGCACACCCCCATCATCGAGAAGATCGAGCGGGTCACTCGCGGCGATGTCCGCCGGGCCAAGCTCTACTACCTGCGCAGCCTGCGGGGCAAGGCCGCCAAGATCCGCGAGAAGCGCGAGACCTCCTGACCCGGTCCTGATCCCCCCGGACCGGGGCCCCGGTCCGCGGTCCCTCCCGGCCTCCGCGGCGTGTGCGCGGCCCCGGCAGGGTAGCGTCGCCAGCGGCACCGTGCGACGGACGGACGACGGGCCGCCCGATCCGACGGCACCTGGGGAGCGACGAGGAGTGCACGTGGCCGACGACACCGCGGACGGCGAACGCGCCACGGGGGAGGTGCCGCCCGCGGACGAGCACCCCGAGCACGGTGGCGGCTTCCTCGCCGTGGTGCGGGAGACGGTCATCGTCGTCGCGCTCTCCCTGCTGATCGCCACACTGGTGCGGATCTTCCTCGTCCAGGCCTTCCTCATCCCCAGCCAGTCGATGGAGCAGACCCTGCTCGTCGGCGACCGGGTGCTGGTGTCCAAGCTGACGACCCGGTTCGATGAGGTCGAGCGTGGTGACGTGGTCGTCTTCGAGGACCCGAACGGCTGGCTGGGCCCGCTGGTCCAGGCCCCGGCGCCGACCGGCCTCGCGGGCTGGCTGCGCGAGGGCCTGGTGTTCGTGGGCGTCCTGCCCGACGACGCCGAGGGACACCTGATCAAGCGCGTGGTGGCCGTCGGCGGTGACACCGTGGCCTGCTGCGACGACCAGGGCCGCCTCACCGTCAACGGGGTCGCCGTCGAAGAGGACGAGTACCTCTACCCTGGCGACGTGCCGTCGACGACCGACTTCGAGGAGGTCGTCCCTTCCGAGGCCGTGTACGTCATGGGCGACCACCGCTCCAACTCGGGCGACTCGCGCGTGCACGGCGTGGTCCCCGAGGACAAGATCACCGGCCGGGCGTTCGCGGTCGTCTGGCCCGTGTCCCGCTGGCAACGCGTCGACCGTCCCGACGCCTTCGAGGCCGTCCCCGAGCCCTGAGTCCTGCCGTGCCGCCGCTGCCCCGCCCCTCCGCCGTACGCCGGGACGCCGGCCTGTACGGCTACGAGCGTGCCCTCGCGCGCAGCGGCCTGGCCCCGGTAGCCGGTGCCGACGAGGCCGGCCGCGGGGCTTGCGCGGGCCCGCTGGTGGTGGCGGCGGCGGTCCTCGCCCCCGGCCGGACCGGCCAGGTGCCGGACCTGGCCGACTCGAAGCTGCTGACCCCTGCCGTACGTGAGCGGGTCCACGACGAGGTGCTGCGCCGGGCCATGTGCTGGACGGTCGTCGTCGTCCCCGCCGCCGAGGTGGACCGCATCGGCCTGCACGTGGCGAACGTCGAGGGGATGCGCCGCGCTCTGGCCCGGTTGTCCGTACCCCCCGCGTACGTGCTCACCGACGGTTTCCCCGTGGCCGGGCTGGGCGTGCCGGGACTGGGGGTCTGGAAGGGGGACCGGGTCGCGGCGTGCATCGCCGCCGCCTCCGTCCTGGCCAAGGTGACCCGCGACCGGATCATGGAGGATCTCGACCGGCGCTGGCCCGGCTACGAGTTCGCCGCCCACAAGGGCTACGTGACCACCGAGCACCAGGAGGCGCTGGCCCGGCAGGGCCCGTGCCCCGAGCACCGCCGGTCGTACGTGAACGTCCGTCGGGCGATGGGGACGGTGGTCGACGGCCGGGAGGACGAGACTGGGGAGGTCCCCCCTCTCGGGGAGACGGGATGAGCGGAGACTGGGAGCCATGAGCACCGAGGACCTGGAGAAGTACGAGACCGAGATGGAGCTGTCGCTGTACAAGGAGTACCGCGACGTCGTCGGGCTGTTCTCGTACGTGGTCGAGACCGACCGGCGCTTCTACCTCACCAACAACGTCGACCTCCAGGTGCGCAGCGAGGGCGGGGAGGTCTACTTCGAGGTGACGATGAGCGACGCCTGGGTGTGGGACATGTACCGTCCCGCCAGGTTCGTGAAGAACGTCAAGGTCGTCACCTTCAAGGACGTCAACGTCGAGGAGCTGTCCAAGAGCGACCTGCAGATCCCGAAGTCCCCCGGGTTCGACGAGGGTTGACGCGGCCTGCAAGTCCGCCCCAAGGGCGCTGCAAGTGGGTGCGAGCACGGTGGGCACGACCACCCGGACCACCTCACTGCCAGGAGCCCACCGTGAACCGCCTGCTGTATCGCGTCGGCGCCGCCTCCGCTGCGCGCCCGTGGCGCACCGTCGCCGCCTGGTTGGCCGTCCTCGTCGCCGCCGTGGCGGTGTCGGCCGTCTTCGGCGGCCAGCCGTCCGACGACTACGAGGTGCCCGGGACCGCGTCCCAGAGGGGCAGCGACCTGCTGCTCGAGCGCTTCCCCGAGATGTCCGGCGCGGACGCCCGGGTCGTGTTCCACGACGAGGGCGGGGCCGCGCTCGACCCCGTCCTGCTCGCCGACGTGGCGGAGAAGCTCGCCGACCTGCCGTCGGTCTCGCTCGTGTCCCCGCCGCGCCTGTCCGAGGACGGTGACACCGCCCTCGTCTCCGTCCGGTACGACGTCCCCGTCACCGACTTCGAGGGCACCGAGGGCGTGGACGCGCTTCGTGAGGCCACGGCGCCGGCCACCGAGGCCGGCCTGGCCGTCGCGTTCGGCGGTCAGGTCCCGGAGAACGTGATGGAGATGGACGGCACGGCCGAGCTCATCGGCATCGTCGTCGCGCTCGGCGTACTCGTGCTGGCCTTCGGCTCGGTCGTCGCAGCCGGGCTGCCCCTGGCCATCGCCTTCGTCGGCCTGGGCATCGGCACCGCCGGGATCGCCCTGCTGGCCGCCGTCTACGACGTGAGCACGACCGCCCCCACCGTCGCCACGATGGTCGGCCTGGGAGTCGGCATCGACTACGCGCTGCTGCTCGTGACCCGCCACGTGGAAGGGCTGCGCCAGGGACTCCCCGTACGGGAGGCGGCCGCCCGTGCGACGGCGTCGGCGGGGCAGTCGGTGGTCTTCGCCGGCGCGACGGTCCTGCTCTCACTCATGGGACTGCAGTTCGCCGGCCTGCCGGTCTACGAGTCCTTCGGCTACGCCACCGGCATCGTCGTGGCCACGGTCGTGGTCACGTCGGTCACGCTCGTCCCAGCCCTGTGCGCCATCGCCGGCCACCGACTGCTCGGGCGTCGTGGCCGCCGCGCCGTCCGTCCCGAGCGGACCTCGTGGACCGCAGCCTGGGCCGCGCGGGTGGGGCGGCGGCCGCTGCCGTGGGCCCTGGCCGCTCTCGCCGTGCTGCTGGCCTTCGCCGCCCCCGTCCTGGACATGCGGACCTGGCCGTCCTCGGCCGGGAGCCAGCCGGAGGAGTCGACCGTCCGTCAGGCGTACGACATCACGCAGGCCGAGTTCGGTCCCGGTGCCAACGGCCCGCTCTTGGTGGCGGTCGACCTGGAGCGCACCGGTGTCGACGCCCTGCCGGCGATCTCCGCGGACCTTGTCGCCCACCCGGGTGTCGGCCTCGTCTCGCCGCCGATGGTCTCCGACGACGGTACGGCTGCCGTGATCACTGCAGAGCCGACGACCGGCCCGTCCGACGACCGGTCGGCCGACCTGGTGGACGCGTTGCGGGCGGACGTGCTTCCTGACGGGGCTGAGATCACCGGTCTGACGGCCGTCTTCTCCGACATCTCGGACCTCCTCGCCGAGCGGCTCTGGCTGGTCCTGGGCATCGTCGTGGCGGCGTCGGTGTTGCTGCTCACCGTGGTCTTCCGCTCACCCGTGGTGGCCCTGAAGGCCGCGATCATGAACCTGCTGTCGATCGCCGCCGCGTACGGGGTGGTCACCGCGGTCTTCCAGTGGGGGTGGGGCGCCGAGCAGCTGGGCCTGCCACACGCGGTCCCCGTGTCGAGCTGGCTGCCGATCCTCATGTTCACGGTGCTGTTCGGGCTGTCGATGGACTACGAGGTCTTCCTGCTCTCGCGGATCCGCGAGGAGTGGCTGGCCTCGGGCGACAGCCGGGAGAGCGTCGTGCGGGGGCTGGCCGCCACCGGCCGGGTCATCACCTGCGCCGCGTTGATCATGGTGGCGGTGTTCTCCGGCTTCGCGCTCGACAGCGACGTCACCGTCAAGATGATGGGCGTCGGCATGGCCACGGCCGTCGCGATCGACGCCACGCTCGTCCGGATGGTGCTCGTGCCGGCGACGATGGCGCTGCTGGGCCGTGCCAACTGGTGGCTGCCGGGCTGGTTGGACCGCGTCCTGCCCCACGTCGACGTTCACGATGGCGCTCCGGTGGCGGCCGGTGGGCCCGCGTCGGTCGTCCGGCCGGCGACGGTCAGCCCGGCCGCTCCCGACGCCGCTCCGGTGGCGACCGCATCGGCCACCGACGGTGACGACGAGCGCGAGATGCAGCCCGCGCTGAGCTGAGTCCTGTCGTCCACCGGGCCGCCCGCAGGGTCGTCCACAAGGAGGGCCGAGGGCCCCGCCGTCCACAGCCGGGCGGCGGGGCCTGTCGGCCCGCTCGGTGCTCGACGACGCTCCAGCCGGGAGGTGGTGTCGGGTGAGGGCCAAGGACGCGCTCGGGATCTACGGCGAGGAGGTGGCGGTCCGTCACCTGGAGGAGGCGGGTTGGACCATCCTCGCCCGCAACTGGCGGTGCGAGGCCGGCGAGCTCGACGTGGTCGCACTCGACGGCGAGGTGCTGGTGTTCTGCGAGGTCAAGACCCGGTCCGACCTCGGCTTCGGCTCGCCGCTGGAGGCCGTGAGCCGGGCCAAGGCGCTGCGCCAGCGGCGACTGGCTGCTCGGTGGCTGGACTCGCACGGCGGCCGGACGCGGGAGATCCGGTTCGACGTGGTCGGCGTGCTCAGCCCGCGGCGGGGCGGGCCGGTCGTCGAGCACGTGCGAGGAGCGGCGTGATGCGGCTGGCGACCTGTGGGTGCGTGGCGCTCGTCGGTGTGCAGGGCCACCTGGTCCAGGTGGAGGTGCACATCGGCGGCATGCCCGGGTTCGTCCTGGTCGGGCTGCCCGACACCGCCCTGGCCGAGGCCCGCGACCGGGTCCGGGCCGCCGTGCTCTGCTCCGGCGAGCCCTGGCCGCAGCAGCGGATCACCGTCAACCTGTCCCCCGCCTCCATCCCGAAGCGAGGGACCCACTTCGACCTGCCGGTCGCCGTCGCCGTGCTCGCCGCCGACGGTCGCCTCCCCGCGGGCGTCATCGACGGGCTGGTGCTGCTGGGCGAGCTGGGGCTCGACGGGGCACTGCGGCCGGTCCGAGGCGTCCTGCCGGCCGTGCTGGCGGCGCACGACGCGGGCGTCCGGCGTGTCGTCGTACCGGCCGCCAACGCCGGCGAGGCCCGGCTCGTGCCGGACATGCAGGTGCTGGGAGCCACGTCGCTGGCCCAGGTGGTGGCACTGCTGCGGGGCGAGCTGCTCACCGACTGCGCCTCGACCGGAGCCGTCGACGACCGGGCCGCCCCGGTCGGTGCACCTCCCGGTCCGGGCGTCGCCGCCGGCTGCCGCGCAGCGACGCCGGCCGCGTGCCCGTCCACCGGCGACGGCCGCGCCGTCCCCGATCTGGCCGACGTCATCGGCCAGGGCAACGCCAGGCGTGCCGTGGAGGTCGCCGCGGCCGGCCACCACCACCTCCTCCTCACCGGGCCTCCCGGGGGCGGCAAGACGATGCTCGCCCGGCGACTTCCCGGGCTGCTGCCCGACCTCCGGCGGCACGAGGCGCTGGAGGTCACCGCGATCCACTCGCTCGCCGGCATCCTCCCGGAGGACCGGCCACTGGTCACCCGGCCGCCGTTCGCCGACCCTCACCACTCCGCGTCGCGGGCGGCCATCGTGGGCGGTGGCAGTCGCCTGGTCCGTCCGGGCGCCGCGGCCTGCGCCCACCGAGGCGTGCTCCTGCTCGACGAGGCGCCGGAGTTCGGCCCCCACGTGCTCGACTGCCTGCGGCAGCCGCTCGAGCACGGCGAGATCGTCGTCGACCGGGCAGAGTTCTCCGCACGGTTCCCTGCGCGCTTCCTGCTGGTGCTGGCCAGCAACCCGTGTCCGTGTGGGCACCACGGGGGGAGCGCGACTGTCTGCGAGTGCACACCCGACGCGGTCCGCCGCTACACCCGTCGGCTGTCGGGCCCGGTGCGGGACCGGGTCGACGTCACCGTCTGGGTCAAGGCGCCCTCCCTCGTCGAGATGCGGGCCGGCACCGCCCGCAGCGAGTCGAGCGGGGACGTCGCGATCCGGGTCGCCGAGGCCCGGGAACGACAGGCCCGGCGGCTCGCCGGCACTCCGTGGTCGGTCAACGGTGACGTGCCGGGACCCACGATGCGCCGGCACTTCGCCCCACAGCCGGGGTCGATGGAGCCCGTGGAACGCTTCCTCGCCACCGGGGCGCTCAGCGCACGGGGCGCCGACCGTGTACTCCGGGTCGCGTGGACCTTGGCCGACCTCGCCGGCCGGGACCGGCCCGGCAGGCGAGAGGTGCTGGAGGCGCACGGCCTCCGTGCCGGGCTGGCCGCGTGATCGGCCAGCGGGAGCGGCGCACGTGGGCAGCGCTCGCGTCGGTGGTGGAGCCGGGAACCCCGGGGATCCGCCAGGCCGTCGCGGAGCACGGTCCCGGCACGGTACTGGCCGCCCTGCGGGAGGGTCGGTGGGAGGGCGGCACCGGGTCGGCACTCCGGCGCCGGGCCCTCTCCGCCGACGGTTCCCGCGTCCTCGAGAGCACCCGTCGGGCCGGGATGCGGTTCAGCTGTCCGGGTGACGATGACTGGCCGGCCGGACTCGAGACGCTCGACGTCGTCGGTCCCAAGGACGAGATCGGCGGCGGACCGCTGGGTCTGTGGGTCGGAGGCGCCGCCGACCTGGCCGAGCTGGTCGAGCGGTCGGTGGCCGTGGTGGGTGCACGGGCCGCCACGGCGTACGGCACGCAGGTGGCCGCCGACCTGGCCGCCGGCCTCGGCGACCGCGGCTGGACCGTGGTCTCCGGCGGCGCCTACGGCATCGACGCCGCCGCCCATCGCGGTGCGCTCGCCGTCGGGTCGCCGACGGTGGCGGTCCTCGCCTGCGGTGCTGACGTGGCCTACCCGCGGGGCAACGCGGGGCTGATCTCCCGCGCCCGGGTGGAGGGGGCGGTGGTCGCGGAGCTGCCGCCGGGCTCCCATCCCACCCGGATGCGGTTTCTGGCCCGCAACCGCCTCATCGCCGCTCTGACGAGGGGCACGGTGGTCGTGGAGGCCGCGGCGCGCTCCGGTGCCCTGAGCACCCTGCGGTGGGCGCACCACCTCGGCCGGCAGGGCATGGCCGTCCCAGGGCCGGTGACGTCGGCGCTGTCCGCCGGCACGCACCAGGCCTTGCGGGGCGAGACGGCGCTCGTCACCGGGGTCGGTGACGTGCTCGACCTCGTGGGCAAGCTCGGGATCGACGCCGCGCCGGCCCCGCGGGGACCGGGTCGGCCTTGGGACGAGCTGCCGCCGGCACGGCTGGCCGTGCTCGAGGCCCTCCCCGCTCGTGGCCTGCGGACCGTCGAGGACGTGTCCCGGCGTAGCGGGGTCGGCGAGTCCGACGTCCGCGTGGAGCTCGTCGAGCTCGAGCTGGTGGGACTCGCCGAAGCGGCGCCTGCGGGATGGCGTCTGGGCCAGCGGGCCCGCGCGGCGCGGTCCGCCGACCGCCACGCAGCCCGCGCCGCCGCCGAAGCCGCCGACGGCAGGTCGATCGGGGCAGTCGACGGCGGCGCGCCGCCCGGCGGTGCTTGACGCGTGCCGCTGGCCGCCCGACGGTGACCCTGTGCCCGCAGAGCTCCCCGACGACCTGGCCGCGGTGCTGGGGGACTTCGAGCGGTACCTGGTGTCGGAGCGGGACCGGTCGCAGCACACCGTGCGTGCCTACGTGGGCGATGTCGCGAGCCTGCTGGACCACCTGCACCGGCGGCGCGCCGGCGGGCTCGCCGACCTGGACCTGCGGTCCCTGCGCAGCTGGCTGGCCCGCCTGCGCAGTCAGGGGCGGTCCCGGGCGACGCTCGCGCGGCGAGCCTCCGCGGCACGGACCTTCACCTCCTGGGCGCACCGCGTGGGGCTGCTCGAGGACGACCCGGGGGCAGCCTTGGACAGTCCTCGACGACGACGGACCCTGCCCGAGGTCCTGCGGGCCGACCAGGCCGCCGAGGCGCTGTCCGCGCTCGTCGACGAGGCCGGTCCGGGCGACCCGGTCGCCCTCCGGGACAGCGCGGTGCTCGAGCTGCTCTACGCAGGAGGTGTGCGGGTCGGCGAGCTCGTCGGCCTCGACGTCGACGACATCGACCACGATCGTCGCCTGGTCCGCGTCCTCGGCAAGGGGCGCAAGGAGCGCAGCGTCCCGATCGGTGTCCCCGCCGAGCGAGCCCTGCAGTCCTGGCTCCGGGCCGGGCGGCCCGTCATGGCTGCGGCCGACTCCGGTCCGGCGCTGTTCCTCGGAGTCCGTGGCCGCCGGATCGATCCCCGGACGGTCCGCCGGGTGGTCCACGCCCGGGTGTCGGCGACACCGGGCACACCCGACCTCGGCCCCCACGGCCTACGCCACAGCGCGGCGACCCACCTGCTGGAGGGCGGGGCCGACCTGCGTAGCGTCCAGGAGCTGCTCGGGCATGCCTCCCTCGCCACCACGCAGATCTACACGCACGTGTCCGCCGAACGGCTGCGCCAGGCGTACCTCCAGGCGCACCCGCGGGCTTGAGCGCCCTAGGGCACGCGCCTGGGCGCCCGATGACCCCGTGCGGGTGGTGGGCATGTACCCACCCAGAGGTGTGGCGGTCAGCCCGCGCGGCGGCGCCGCACCACCACGGCCGTGGCCCCGGCCGCCAGCCCCAGGGCGAGACCCGCGGTCAGGAGGGTTCCGCCCGACCGGGCTCCCGTCGTCCCGGCCCGATGGGCCGCGTTCGACACCGCTCCGGCCGGCTGCACCGCGCCATCGACCGCCCCGGCACCGCCCGGGAGGCCAGCGACCCTCCCGTCCGTCGGCGACCCCTGGCCGCCCCGCTGTCTCGTCGCGGGCACGGCATGACCTGCCAGGGCGGCACCTCCGAGCGGGAGCAGGCGGACCGGCCCTCCCGACAGCAGGGACAGCGGGTCGAGGTAGGAGTCCCCGCGCACCAGGCCCCAGTGCAGGCAGGCCGTCGGGACGCAGTGGCCCGGAGACTCCAACCGACCGATCGCCTGGCCGGCGGCCACCTGGAGCCCGACGGAGACGGCCGCCGTCACCGGTTCGTAGGTCGTGCGCAGATCGCCGTGGACGACGGCGACGACTCCCCGACCGGCGAGACGGCCGGCGTAGTAGACCACCCCGGCACCCGCTGCCCGTACGGTCGTGCCGACGTCGGCCTCCAGGTCGACGCCCCGGTGGCCGGCGAGCCACGGTCGGTCGGGTGGAGCGAACTGCCGGACCACCGACGGCGGCGAGGTGGGCGAACCCACCGGCCATGTCCACGGACCGGCGCGGGCCGGGTCGGCGACGGCGACGAGCACGGGCGTGGCACCGGCCAGAGTGCCGAGGAGCAGGAGCGTCGCGAGGCGGATCACGTGCGTGGGAGTCATGGGAGCACGGTGGTCCTGTCCGCGGCCCGTGTGGCGAGGCGGCCCCCAGCGTGTGGACCGCGGGCCGGCGCTGCTCGGGCTGTGGACGGGGGCGCGCACACCGCCCGTACGGGGGCCATCGGCCCTGGTGGGGGGCGACGGCGGGCAGGGACACTCGAGTGGTGGGGCGGGTGTACCCCGTGGCAGTGCGGCAGGAGTCCCGCATGAGGCTGAACCGGCACAGGGTCGCGATCGGCGCCGGCGTCGCCCTGCTCTTGGTCCTGGTCGCTGTCGGTGCCGCCCTCCTGTTCGGTCGGGGTCCCGCCACGCCACCGGCTCCACCGCCCGTGGTCGCTCCCGGCGTCACACCGACCACCCCGTCCGCGTCCCTGGCACCGTTGACGGGGCTCCCGGCGACCGATCCGGCCGGGCTCGACCACCCTGCCGTCGCCGTCAAGCTCTCGGACGTCCGCCAGGCGCATCCCCAGGCGGGCGTCGACCGGGCGGACATCGTGTTCGTCGAGCCGATCGGCGTCGCCTACACCCGCTTGGCCGCCGTCTTCCACTCCGACGTCCCCGACCGGGTGGGACCGGTGCGCTCGGTCCGGCCGATGGACGCTGCGCTGCTGAGCCCGATGAGGCCCGTCCTGGCGAGCACCATGGCGGCCGAGTGGGTGATGCGCTACGTCGACGAGGTGGCCGACGTGGACCACCTGGGGTCGCTGCGGGTGGCCGACCCCGATGCCTATGTCCTCGACCCGTCCAGGCCACGGCCCGACGACGTGTTCACCGACCCGGTGCTCCTGCTGGAGCTCTCCGACCGCACCGAACCTCCGCCTCCGTACTTCAGCTACTCCTCCGACCTGGCGAGCAGCTCCGCCGTACGGGCAGCGGCCATGGGTTCCACGGTCGAGATCCCGTACGGGCCGGGGTGGACCGTGCGGTGGACCTACGACGAGGCGGCCCGGCGGTACCTGCGGGAGCAGCCCTGGGGGCCGCACGAGACGACGGAGGCGGTGCAGGTCAGCGCCACCAACGTGCTCGTGCTCGAGGTGGGGTCGCTGACGCAGAAGCTGAGCGAGGGCGGGGGTGCGCCAGTACCCGTCCTCCAGCTCGTGGACGGGACCGGCTCCTTCCTGGCGCTGTCCGGTGGTCACCGGGTGACGGGCACGTGGAGCAAGGCCGCCGTCGACCGGCCGTTCCGGCTGACGACCACGGCCGGTGACCCGTTGATGCTCGCGCCGGGCGCCACCTGGGTGGAGATGCCTGCCCCGGACGCGGGCGTCGTGGTGCGGTGACCGGGACCGGCCCGCCCGGCCGTCGTCGTACGAGAAGGGAGAGCGCATGTACGCCCGGACGATCGCCTCTACCTGATCCCCGGCAAGGCCGACGAGGCGATCAGGATCTTCCGCGACCGGGTGGTGCCCGTGGTGCGCGGCCAGCCCGGCTACGTGAGCACGGCGATCTACATCGACCGCGAGCACGACCGGGCGCAGACCGTCAGCGTGTGGGAGTCCCAGGCGGCCGAGCGGGCCACGACCCGGGGTTCCGAGTACCTGACGAAGGTCGTCGGCATGCTGGACGGCTGCCTGGTCAACCGCGACTACGCCACCTGGGAGGTCGGCTGGTCCGACCAGGCGTGACCGCCGGCCACCACCAGGCTGCTGGCGGGATCACCAGGCGCGGACGCCCCGTGAGGGCCCGACCAGGGTGGTGAACGTGGTCATTCCGGGCCCGGCTCAGTGCGAGTGCGGCTCCACGACGTGGCCCTCGGAGGACTGCACGACCACGAAGCCCTGGCCGGTGAGGGTCAGCTGGTATGCCTCGCCCGACCCGCGGCCGATCAGGGCGCCGGCCTTGGCGGTGCGTCGGACACCCGACTGCAGCGTCGTCGACCAGAGCACGGCGCTCTGGACGTCGACGAAGGTCGGGACGTCGACGTTCAGCACGACCGGGGTGCCGTGGACCGTGATGGCCAGCACGCCCGTGCCGGTGAAGGTCGTGTTGAACAGGCCCCCGCTGAGCATCGACGCACCCTCGACCCGCTTGATGTCCCAGGCGAGGCCGCTCTCGAAGGCCAGCACGTTCGATCCGTTGACGGTGACGGACTCACCCTCCAGCCAGAGCAGGTGGATCTCGTCGGCGTTGCTGGCCAGGAAGACGTCGCCGGCGCCGCTGACCCGCATGAGCGACATGCCCTCGCCGGTGAAGGCCTTCTTGAACATCTTCCCGACGCCGCCGCTGCCCTCGTACGAGAAGTCGACGTCACCCTGGTAGGCGACCATCGCGCCCTGGCGGGCGAAGAAGTGGCCGCCGGCGCCGACCAGCCGCACCTTGAGCATCCGCGGGTTCTGCAGGACGAAGCTGCCGGGCTGGACGTCCCGCTCGGTGTTGGCGAAGAGCTCGCTGCGCATGCCAGTACTGAACCACTCCGGTCCGGCGCGGGGTGGGGCGGCCCCGCCCGTCCCGTACACTGACCGGTGGCCCGGAGCCGTCCGGGTCGACTTCGCGCGCCCCCACGACCGGTGAGGCCCGGCGGTCCCCGCGGCAGCGGGGCGGACCTCGCCCGGGGCGCCAGGGGCGACGGCCACCCGGCCGCCGCCAGCAACCGGAACGGCGCCCGTCAGCAGGGCGCGGGAGGAGGTGGGCGACGCCGATGGCCGTCGTCACCATGAAGCAGCTGCTCGAGAGCGGCGTGCACTTCGGGCACCAGACCCGACGCTGGAACCCGAAGATGAAGCGCTTCATCTTCACCGAGCGCAACGGCATCTACATCATCGACCTGCAGCAGTCGCTGTCCTACATCGACCGCGCGTACGAGTTCGTCAAGGAGACCGTCGCCCACGGCGGCTCGGTGCTGTTCGTCGGCACCAAGAAGCAGGCCCAGGAGGCGGTGCGCGAGCAGGCCACCCGGGTCGGCATGCCGTACGTGACGGAGCGTTGGCTCGGCGGCATGCTGACCAACTTCCAGACGGTGCACAAGCGGCTCCAGCGCCTCAAGGAGCTCGAGGAGATCGACTTCGACGACGTGGCCGGCTCCGGCCTCACGAAGAAGGAGCTCCTCATGCGCCAGCGCGAGAAGGAGAAGCTCGAGCGGACCCTGGGCGGCATCCGCGACATGGCCCGCGTGCCGAGCGCGGTCTGGATCGTCGACACGAAGAAGGAGCACCTCGCCGTCGACGAGGCGCGCAAGCTGCGCATCCCGATCGTCGCCATCCTCGACACCAACTGCGACCCGGACGAGGTCGACTACCCCATCCCGGGCAACGACGACGCCATCCGCGCCGTCTCGCTGCTCACCCGGGTGATCGCCGACGGCGTCGCCGACGGCCTGATCGCCCGCGCCGGGCGCGCGGCCGGCGACGAGACCCCTACCGGGTCCGAGCTGGCCACCGACGAGCCGCTCGCCGACTGGGAGAAGGAGCTGCTCGCGGGCGGCGAGCAGTCCTCCGCCGAGAGCGAGACGGATGCCGCGGCCGAGGACACCGAGGTCGCCGGCCAGCCGGCCCAGCCGGCCGCCGAGCAGGCGGAGGCGGCCGAGGCCGCCCCGGCCGCGTCCCCGCAGCCCGAGCAGGCCTGACGCCGCCCCGACGACGGCGGCGTCCGGTCGAGCGACCGGGGTGCCGCCGTCGTCGCACGCGGGAACGTCCCGCCCCAGCCCACCAGCAGCCACGAGAGAGCGAGAGATGGCGAACTTCACCGCCGCGGACGTCAAGAAGCTCCGGGACGCCACGGGCGCCGGGATGATGGACGCGAAGAAGGCCCTGCAGGAGACCCAGGGCGACTTCGACAAGGCCACCGAGGTGCTGCGCATCAAGGGTGCGGCGAGGGCCGCGAAGCGCGGTGCCGAGCGCACGGCGTCCAACGGCCTCGTCGCGGCCGAGGCCGGTGCCATGGTCGAGCTCGCCTGCGAGACCGACTTCGTGGCCAAGAACGCCGACTTCCAGAAGCTTGCGGCAGACATCGTCGCCGTGGCCGCTGCCGAGCGCCCGGCCGACGCCGAGGCGCTGGCTGCGGCCGTGCTGCCCGACGGCCGGACGGTGGCCGAGGCGGTCGAGGCCGCCAGCGCGGTCATCGGCGAGAAGCTCGAGCTGCGCCGGGCCGTCGTGCTCGACGGTCCCGTCGCGACCTACCTCCACCGCCGGGCCGCCGACCTCCCACCGCAGGTCGGCGTGCTCGTCGCGTACGAAGGCAGCGAGGAGGCCGCGCGGGGGGTGGCGATGCAGGTGGCCGCGATGCGGCCGCAGTACCTCACGCGCGAGGAGGTGCCGGCGGACCTCGTGGCCAAGGAGCGCGAGATCGCCGAGGCGACCGCACGCGAGGAGGGCAAGCCCGAGCAGGCCCTGTCGAGGATCGTCGACGGTCGGCTGGGCGGCTTCTACAAGGACAGCGTGCTGCTCGAGCAACCGTCGGTGCAGGAATCGAAGAAGACCGTCCGCGCCCTCCTGGACGAGGCCGCGACGACGGTGACGCGGTTCGCGCGCTTCGAGGTCGGCCAGGCCTGAGCCAGACTCGACGACGACCACCGGGAGGTCCGGCACCGTGGAGGCGACCATGACGACCGAGGCGGTGCCGGTACCCGCCACCGCCGACGCCGGGCAGTTCCGGCGGGTGCTGCTCAAGCTCTCCGGCGAGGTCTTCGGCGGTGGTGCGGTCGGCGTCGACCCCGAGGTCGTCCACGATGTCGCCCGGCAGATCGCGGAGGTCGTTCGCAGCGGTGTCCAGGTCGCCGTGGTGGTCGGCGGCGGCAACTTCTTCCGCGGTGCCGAGCTACAGCAGCACGGCATGGACCGGGCTCGCGCCGACTACATGGGCATGCTCGGCACCGTGCTCAACTGCCTCGCCCTGCAGGACTTCCTCGAGAAGCAGGGCGTGGACACCCGGGTGCAGACGGCCATCGCGATGGGCCAGGTCGCCGAGCCGTACATCCCTCGCCGCGCCCAGCGCCACCTGGACAAGGGCCGGGTCGTCATCTTCGGCGCGGGCGCCGGGATGCCCTACTTCACGACGGACACCGTCGCCGCACAGCGGGCGCTCGAGATCCGCTGCGACCGGCTGCTGATGGCCAAGAACCGGGTCGACGGTGTGTACGAGGCCGACCCCCGCCGCGACCCGTCGGCGCGCAAGTTCTCCACCATCACGTACGGCGAGGTGCTGCGGCGACGGCTCGACGTCGCCGACCCGGCGGCGTTCAGCCTGTGCATGGACAACCGGCTGCCGATCGTCGTGTTCGGTCTCGCGGGAGAGGCCGCGATCGCGCGCGCCATCAAGGGCGAGCCGATCGGCACGCTCGTGGCCGCCGACGTCGAGACGGTGCTCGCCGACGACCCGCCGCCGCACGGCTGACTCCGGCGCGGCCCACCGCGTCCACGGAGGGTACGGTCGCCCTACCCGACCGGGTGCCAGGCTGCGCCTGCCCGTACGCGACCACAGGGAGTCACGGTGATCGACGAGACCCTCTTCGAGGCCGAGGAGAAGATGGAGAAGGCGGTCTCTGTCGCCAAGGAGGACTTCGCCGGCATCCGCACGGGCCGAGCCAACCCGTCGCTGTTCAACAAGATCGTCGTCGACTACTACGGTGCGCCCACCCCGCTGAACCAGCTGGCCTCCTTCCACGTGGCCGATGCGCGGATGATCACCATCCACCCGTACGACAAGGGCGCGATGACCGGCATCGAGCGGGCCATCCGCGACTCCGACCTCGGGGTGAACCCGACCGACGACGGGCAGGTGATCCGGGTGGTCCTGCCGCAGCTCACCGAGGAACGCCGCAAGGAGTACATCAAGCTGGCCAAGCACAAGGCCGAGGACGCGCGGGTGTCGATCCGCAACGTGCGGCGCCACGCCAAGGACGCGCTGGACCGGATGGCCCGCGACGGTGAGGCCGGCGAGGACGACGTGGCGCGCGCCGAGAAGCAGCTCGAGCTCATCACCAGGAAGTACGTGGACCAGGTAGACGACGTCCTCAAGCACAAGGAAGCCGAGCTGCTCGAGGTCTGATGGTGACGTCCGACGGAGCCGTCCCGCCCGCCCCGGCGTCGCCCGACCACGGCCGGGCCGGTCGTGACATCAGGGCCGCGGTGGCGGTCGGGCTGGTGCTGGGCGTCCTCATCGTCGGCACCCTGGTCCTGGCCAAGGCCGCCTTCGTGGCGCTCGTCACGGTCGCGATCTGCCTGGCCGTGCTCGAGCTGGCCACGGCTCTTGCCCAGCGCCAGGTGCGGGTGCCCGTCGTCCCCGTGCTCCTCGGCGCGGTGGCGATGCTCGTGGGCGGCTACGTGGCGGGGCCGGCGGCCCTGACGGTGGCCCTGTCGCTCACCGTCCTCGCGGTCATGGTGTGGCGGCTCGGGGACGCCCACGAGGGGTACGTCCGCGACACGACGGCCGGGGCCTTCGCCGCGCTGTACGTCCCGTTCCTCGCCGGCTTCGCCCTGCTCATGCTGCGCCCCGACGACGGGGCGGCGCGGGTGGCCACCTTCCTGCTCGTGGCGGTCGCGTCCGACGTCGGTGGCTACGCGATCGGCGTCGTTGCCGGCCGGCGCCCGCTGGCCCCGACGATCTCGCCGAAGAAGTCGTGGGAGGGCGTCGTCGGTTCGGTGCTGGCCTGTGTGCTGGTCGGCGTCGGGAGCGTGGTCCTGCTCCTCGACGGCCCGTGGTGGGCCGGTGCGCTGCTGGGCCTGCTCACCGCTGTGTCGGCGACGCTCGGCGACCTCGGCGAGTCGATGATCAAGCGGGACCTGGGGATCAAGGACATGGGCTCGCTGCTGCCGGGCCACGGCGGGCTGATGGACCGCCTCGACTCCCTGCTGCCCACCGCGCCCCTGGCCTGGCTGGTCCTCACCGCCCTCGTCCCGGTGACCTGACCTGACCCCAAGGATCACGGCGGCCGTGCAAGTGGGTGCCGAGCCAGGTGAATACACCGCGGCGCGTGCCCACTTACGCGGCTGCCGTGATCATTGTGTGACAGCCGCGAGGTGACGGGGTCAGACGTTGTCGCCCGCCGTGTCCAGGACCCCGGCCCCGTGCCCGGCGCCCCCGTCGGCGTCCTCGTCGGCCGAGCTCTGCCACTGCCAGGCCGCGATCTCGGGCATGTCCTCGCCGTACCGGCGGATGTACCGCCGGTGCTCGATGATCCGGTCGCGCAGCTCCTGGCGGGCGTAGGCGGCGGCGTCGCCGAGCCGGGGGACCCGGTCGATGACGTCGATGGCCAGCGAGAACCGGTCGATCTCGTTGAGCACGCACATGTCGAACGGCGTGGTGGTGGTGCCCTCCTCCTTGTAGCCGCGCACGTGCAGGTTGTTGTGGTTCGTGTGCCGGTAGGTGAGCCGGTGGATCAGCCACGGGTAGCCGTGGTAGGCGAAGACGATCGGCTTGTCCTTGGTGAACAGCGAGTCGAACTCGGCGCGGCTCAGCCCGTGCGGGTGCTCCCGGTCGGCCTGCAGGCGCATGAGGTCGACCACGTTGACGAAGCGGATCCTGATGTCGGGGAAGTAGCCACGCAGGAGGTCGACAGCCGCCAGAGCCTCCATGGTCGGCACGTCACCGGCCGCGGCCATCACCACGTCGGGCTCTCCGCCCTGGTCGGTGCTGGCCCAGTCCCAGATCCCGATGCCCTTGGTGCAGTGCAGGATCGCCTGCTCCACCGTGAGCCACTGGGGAGCGGGCTGCTTGCCTCCGACGATGACGTTGACGTACTGCTGCGTACGGAGGCAGTGGTCGGTCACCGACAGCAGGGTGTTGGCGTCCGGTGGCAGGTAGACCCGGACGACCTCGGCCTTCTTGTTCACGACGTGGTCGATGAAGCCGGGGTCCTGGTGGGAGAAGCCGTTGTGGTCCTGCCGCCAGACGTGGCTCGACAGCAGGTAGTTGAGCGACGCGATCGGCCGCCGCCAGGGGATCTCGTTGGTGACCTTCAGCCACTTGGCGTGCTGGTTGAACATCGAGTCGATGATGTGGATGAAGGCCTCGTAGCAGGAGAAGAAGCCGTGCCGGCCGGTCAGCAGGTAGCCCTCCAGCCAACCCTGGCAGGTGTGCTCGGACAGGATCTCCATGACCCGCCCGTCCCGAGCCAGGTGATCGTCCTCGGGGAGGAACTCGGCGTTCCATGCGCGGTCGGTCACCTCGAGGACGTCCTGCCACCGGTTGGAGTTGTTCTCGTCCGGTGAGAACAACCGGAAGTTGCGGGCGTCGGCGTTCGCCGCCATGACGTCGCGCAGGAACCGGCCCATCACCCGCGTCGCCTCCGCGACGGCTCCGCCGGGCTTCGGCACGTCGACGGCGTGCCCGCGCCAGTCGGGGATGTGCAGCGGGACGAGGAGCTTGCCGCCGTTGGCGTGCGGGTTGGCGCTCATCCGCCGGTTGCCGGGGGGGTGGAGGTCGGCGATCTCAGGGACCGGCCGGCCGTCCTCGTCGAAGAGCTCCTCCGGCCGGTACGACAGCATCCACTGGCGCAACGCCTCGAGGTGGGCGGGATTCTGCCGGGTGTCGGAGAAGGGGACCTGGTGGCTGCGCCAGTAGCCCTCCACCTTCTTGCCGTCGATCTCCCTCGGGCCGGTCCAGCCCTTCGGGGTCCGTAGCACGATCATCGGCCAGGTGGGCCGCTCCGTCACGCCCTCCTCACGCGCCGCGCGCTGGATCGCGGCGATCCGGTCCAGGCAGGCATCCAGCGTGGCCGCGAAGCGCTGGTGCATGTCGGTCGGGTCGGAGCCGGCGACCACGAACGGCTCGTAGCCGTAGCCGCGCATCAGCGCGACCAGCTCCTCCTCCGGGATCCGGGCCAGCACGGTCGGGTTGGCGATCTTGTACCCGTTGAGGTGCAGGATCGGCAGCACGGCGCCGTCGCGGACCGGGTCGAGCCACTTGTTCGAGTGCCAGGAGGTGGCGAGCGGCCCGGTCTCGGCCTCGCCGTCACCGACGATGCAGGCCACGACCAGGTCGGGGTTGTCGAAGGCGGCGCCGTAGGCGTGCGAGATGGCGTAGCCCAGCTCACCGCCCTCGTGGATCGAGCCCGGCGTCTCGGGGGCGACGTGGCTGGGGATCCCGCCGGGAAAGCTGAACTGCGTGAACAGCCGCGTCATGCCCGCCGCGTCACGGGTGATGTCGTGGTGGACCTCGGAGTAGGTGCCCTCGAGCCAGGCCGCCGACACCAGGGAGGGGCCGCCGTGGCCCGGCCCGATGATGTAGATCATGTCGAGGTCGCGGGCGCTGATGCAGCGGTTCAGGTGCGCGTAGAGGAAGTTGAGGCCGGGCGAGGTGCCCCAGTGGCCGAGCAGCCGCGGCTTCACGTGCTCCGCCAGGAGCTCCTCACGGAGCAGCGGGTTGTCCATCAGGTAGATCTGGCCGACCGACAGGTAGTTGGCGGCGCGCCACCAGGCGTCGATGCGCCGCAGCTCGTCGTCGGACAGCGGGCCACCCGCGACGGCGGGGGCGGCGGGGGTCCCGGGGGTGGTGTCGAGCGTGCCGGTCATGACCTCTCCGTCTCACCTCGAGGGTGCGGCCCACCGTTCCCTGTGGGGGCGAGCCGGCTCGTACGTGCCCAGCCTGCCCGTTCCGGGCGCCCCACGCACAACTCGCAGGTTCACGGGATGAGACACTGCGCGGGACATGCGTCGCACCCCTCCGCCTCCGGGCGAGCTGACGTTCGCCGCCCCGCGCCGGGCCAAGCCGCCGCAGCACCTCGCCGACCTCACCCCTCCCGAGCGGCGCGACGCCGTGGAGGCCCTGGGTGAGCACGGTTTCCGCGCCGGACAGATCTCGCGTCAGTACTTCACGCACCTGGCCGACGACCCGGCGACGATGACCGACCTGCCGGCGCGGGCGCGGGCCCGGCTGGCCGCCGAGCTCCTCCCGCCCCTGCTCACCCCGGTCCGCCACCTCGAGGCCGACCGCGGCACCACCCGCAAGACCCTGTGGCGGCTGTTCGACGGAGCGTTCGTGGAGAGCGTCCTCATGCGCTACCCCGCGACCGGGGCGAGCCGCGAGCGGGTCACCCTGTGCGTCTCGTCACAGGCCGGCTGCGGCATGAACTGCCCGTTCTGCGCCACCGGGCAGGCCGGCCTCACCCGAAACATGTCCGCCGCCGAGATCGTCGACCAGGTGGTCGCCGGCGCGCGGGCGCTCGCCCGTGGCGAGGTCGCCGGCGGGCCGGGCCGGGTGACCAACGTGGTCTTCATGGGCATGGGCGAGCCGCTCGCCAACTACCGCGCCGTGCTGGGGGCCATCCGGCGCCTGACCGACCCCTCCCCGGACGGTCTGGGCCTCTCCCAGCGCGGAATCACGCTGTCGACCGTCGGCCTGGTGCCCGCCGTCGACCGCCTCGCCGGCGAGGGCCTGTCGGTCACCCTCGCCGTGTCCCTGCACGCCCCCGACGACGAGCTGCGTGACGAGCTCGTCCCGGTCAACACGAGGTGGAAGGTCGCCGAGGTCCTCGACGCGGCCCGGCGCTACGTCGAGCGGACCGGCCGTCGGCTGTCCGTCGAGTACGCGCTGATCAAGGACGTCAACGACCAGGCGTGGCGGGCCGACCTGCTCGGCCGTCTCCTCACCGAGCGTGGCCGAGGGTGGGTGCACGTCAACCCCATCCCGCTCAACCCCACGCCGGGATCGCGCTGGACGGCCTCGCGGCCGCAGGACGAGCGCGCCTTCGTCCGCGCGCTCGAGGCGCACGGCGTCCCCACGACCGTCCGCGACACGCGCGGGCGGGAGATCGACGGGGCCTGTGGGCAGCTGGCCGCCGCCGACGCCTAGGATCTGTCGCGACCGTCAGGAGAGAGAGCTTCACCGTGCCCGTCAACCTCGATCCCACGTTCCGGACCCGCCGCGTGCGCGAGGGCTACGACCTCGACGAGGTCGACGACTTCGTCGACCGGGTCCTCGACGTCCTGGAGGGCAAGACCGGCCCCTCGTCTGCGCTGAGCCCCGAGGCCATCGAGGCGTACGAGTTCCGCGTGGTCAGGTTCCGCGAGTGCTACTCGATGGACGACGTGGACGACTGGCTCGACGCGGCGGCGGCCGAGCTGCGCAGGGCCGCTCCACGCCGGGAGCCGCGGGCTGCGGCGCAGGCCGCCGACCCCGAGGCGACCCAGGCCTGGCCGGCCCCGGTCCCGGCTGCAGCCCCCGTGCCCGTCGCGGCGGCGGTCGCGGCAGCGGCGGCCCCGACCCCCGCACACGCCCGCGTGTCCTCGCCCCCCGGCCCGCCGCCGGGCTACACCCAGATCCCGCCCCAGGCCCAGGATCAGACACTGGGTGACGTCCTCGCCCCCTTCGCGTACGAGCGCGCCAACGGGAGCTCGACGATCCCGGCCCCGCGCCACCAGGCGCGACCCGTCCCCTCCGTACCTGCGCCGTCCGTGGGCCTGCACCACGTCGACATCTGGGTCGAGGACCTCTCGGTGGCGGTCCGCTCCTTCGGGTGGCTGTTCGAGCGGCTCGGCTGGACGCTCTTCCAGGTCTGGGAGCACGGCCGTTCCTGGCAGTCCCCGGGGCAGGGCCCGTACGTCGTCCTGGAGGCGTCGCCGGCGTTGCGGCGCCAGCCGTACGACCGGCTCCGGCAAGGACTCAACCACCTCGCGATCGCCGTCCCGGAACACTGGATGGTCGACCGGATCGTGGCCGAGGCGCCCGACTACGGCTGGCGACTGCTGTTCTCCGACCGCCACCCGTACGCCGGTGGGCCCAGCCACTACGCCGCCTACCTGGAGAACGCCGAGGGGTTCGAGGTCGAGGTCGTCGCGTCCTGACCCGGCCGAGGCCGAGGTCGGTCGCTCGTCGCGGCCGGCAGACCGCTCACCGCAGCCCGGCCTGCGGCCCCTTCCGTAGGGTGGTGTCCGGCCTGCACCATACCCGGCATGGCCGCACCTGACCTGACCGGACCGACACCGACCGCCGACGCGCTCGCCACCTACCGGGCCGTCCACCGGCGCAGCCTGACCGACCGGGAGGGCTTCTGGCTCGAGGCGGCGGAGGCGGTGGACTGGACCAGGCGACCGACCCGCGCCCTCGACGACTCGCGACCCCCCTTCTACCGCTGGTTCCCGGACGGCGAGCTGAACACCTGCGTCAACGCCCTCGACCGCCACGTGGCGGCCGGCCGCGGGGACCAGGCCGCCCTGCTCCACGACTCACCCGTCACGGGCACGACCGCGCGGTTGAGCTACGCCGACCTGCTCGACCAGGTGTCCCGCTTCGCCGGGGTCCTGCGCGGTCTCGGCGTGAGCAGGGGCGACCGGGTCGTGCTCTATATGCCGATGGTGCCGGAGGCCGTCGTCGCCATGCTGGCGTGCGCCCGGCTGGGTGCGGTGCACTCCGTGGTCTTCGGCGGCTTCGCACCCAAGGAGCTCGCCCTGCGTATCGACGACGCGCGACCGGTCGTCGTGGTCTCGGCGTCGTGCGGCATCGAGCCCTCGCGCGTCGTGCCCTACAAGCCGATGCTCGACCGGGCCCTGGAGCTCACCGGCGAACGCCCACGGGCGGTCGTGGTGCTGCAGCGGCCGCAGCAGGAGGCGGAGATGGTCCCCGGCCGCGACCTGGACTGGGCGGACGTCATGGCCGGCGCCACCCCGGTGGACGCCGTCCCGGTGACGGCGACGGACCCGCTCTACGTCCTGTACACGTCCGGCACCACGGGTCGCCCCAAGGGGATCGTGCGGGACAACGGCGGGCACGCCGTGGCCATGCGCTGGTCGATGGAGCAGGTCTACGGCATCGGACCGGGCGACGTCTGGTGGGCCGCCTCCGACGTCGGCTGGGTCGTCGGCCACTCGTACATCGTCTACGCGCCGCTGATCACCGGCGCCACGAGCGTGCTGTACGAGGGGAAGCCGGTCGGCACGCCCGACGCCGGCGCCTTCTGGAGGGTCGTCTCCGACTACGGCGTCAAGGCGCTCTTCACGGCACCGACCGCTTTCCGCGCGGTCAAGAAGGAGGACCCGGACGCCGCGCTCCTCGCCCGCCACGACGTCTCGTCGCTGGAGTGCCTCTTCCTCGCCGGCGAGCGGCTCGACCCCGACACCTACGCCTGGGCGACCGAGAAGGTCGGCGTCCCCGTCGTGGACAACTGGTGGCAGACGGAGACCGGCTGGCCGATCTGCGCCAACCTCCGCGGCCTGGCCCCGCTGCCGTTGAAGCCCGGGTCACCCTCGGTGCCGGTGCCCGGCTACGACGTGCAGGTGCTGGACGCGAACGGACAGCCGGCACCCGTCGGGACGGACGGCGCGATCTGCCTGCGCCTCCCGCTCCCCCCCGGCACGCTGCCGACCCTGTGGGGCGACGACGACCGATACGTCGCCTCGTACCTGTCCGCCTACCCGGGTCACTACCTCACCGGCGACGGCGGCCACGTCGACGAGGACGGCTACCTGTACGTGATGGGGAGGACCGATGACGTCATCAACGTGGCAGGCCACCGGCTGTCGACGGGGACGATGGAGGCCGTCCTGGCCGGGCACCCGGCCGTGGCCGAGTGCGCCGTCGTCGGGGTCCACGACGACCTCAAGGGGCAGGTCCCGCGCGGCTTCGTCGTGCTGAAGGCGGGGGTCCCGGACGAGCCGGACCACGTGGCGGCCGAGCTCGTCCAGGCCGTCCGGGACCAGGTCGGCGCGGTCGCGGCCCTGCGCAGGGTCGACGTGGTGCCGGCGCTGCCCAAGACGCGGTCGGGCAAGATCCTTCGGCGTACGATGCGCGAGATCGCCGACGGGCACGACCCGGCGGTGCCGAGCACCATCGACGACCCGTCGGTCCTCGAGACGCTGCGCCCGTACCTGCGCCCGTAGGCCGGGCTCAGGGCTCCAGTCGTGACTTGAGCCCGTCCAGCGTGTTCCTGACCAGTCCGTTGATCACCCGGCGGCGGATGAAGCCCGGAAGGGGGAGGTGGTGGCTGATCTCGAGCTCGAACGTGACCTCGGTCCGGTTCCGACCCAGCGGGAGGAGGTCGTAGCCCCCGTCCTGCCCGGTCTGGAGCCGGCCCTCGACCAGCGACCAGTTCATCCCGTCCGAGCGGTGCCGGTAGGCGAGGGTGTACTCGTCGGTGCCGACCGGTGCCGAGGCCGAGAAGCGGGCCGTCGCCGGGGTGCCGTCCTCGTACTTCTCGAGCACCTCGGCGGTGAGCACCTCCGGTACCCACTCCGGCTGGGACTCCACGTCGCGGATGGTGGCGAGAACCCGGCGCAGCGGCGCCGCGACCTCGACGGTCTGCCGGGCAAAGTCCGTGGTCATCGCTCCTCCGTTTTCACACCGCCGCGGCCATCCGCTGCAGCTCGTCCAGGGCCTCGTCGAAGCCGTGGACGAGGGCCTCGGGGTGGGTCACGACGACGGCGTCGACCTTGAAGCCGACCCGCACGGTGCGGTCGTAGGTGAAGATCGACACCCCCACCGTCTGGTGCCCGGAGCCCGGCACCCACCCCAGGACCCCGGTCAGCCGGGTGCCGGCGACGTAGCGGACCTGGCGCGGACCGATGACGTTCGTCGTGACGCCGAACGCCTTGCCCGAGAAGAAGTCCACGAGGAGGCGCTCGATCTCCGGGCTGGTGCGCCCGATCGCCGTGATCAGGCCGAACGTCAGGACCGCCTCCGGTGAGGTCTTGATGGCGTCCATGCGACGCTTTGCCTCGGCCAGGCGGAGCAGGGGGGCGTAGGGGCCGGTGGGCAGTGGGAGGAGCACGAGGGCGAACCGGTTGCCCAGCTCGCGGGGCAGGGGGCGGTCCAGCGGCCGGAGGTTGACCGGCACCATCGTGGTGAGATCCGCCGCCTCGCCGCCTCGGTCGAGGACGTAGGAGCTCAGGGAGCTCGACACCGCGGCGACCAGCACGTCGTTGACGGTCGCGCCGGACAGGCGCCCGATCCGCTTCACGGCGTTGAGGTCGTGCGGCGCGGACCAGACGGTGCGCTTCCGGACCCCTGGCACACCGGTGAGCGGACCGGCGGGCAGCGAGCCGAGGAGCAGCTTGTCCACGACGTGCCCTGTCTGCTGGGCGAGCGTGACGGCGTCGACGACCCAGCGCGGGTCGGCGAGGTGGGGCAGCTCCGCGAGCAGGTGCAGCGAGCCGCGGACGGCCGACGTCGCCGTGCCGGTCACCCGGGAGGCGGTCGCCAGCAGCCCGTGGCCGGCCGGCTGCTCGACGAGGTCGTCGGAGGGCGGCTCGAGGTCCGACGTGGGCGACGGGTCGGTGAGAGAGAGCAGCACCTGGGCCAGCGCGATGCCGTCGGCCATCGCGTGGTGGAAGCGTGCGAGCACGGCGGCACCGGCGCCGAAGCCGTCGATGAGGTGGAACTCCCAGAGCGGTCGTGACCGGTCCAGCGGTTGGTGCGCCTGGGACTCCACGTAGGCCTGCAGGGCCGCCTCGTCACCGGGGGCCGGCAACGTGACCCGGCACAGGTGGTGGGACAGCGCGAAGTCCTCGTCGTCCTCCCAGTGCGGCGAGGTCAGCAGCGGGAGCCCCCCCACGGGACGCTGGCTGAAGACGGGGTAGCGCGCCACGAGCCGGGTGAGGAGTACCTGCTCCAGCCGGTCCCAGTCGACCGGCTCGTCGAACCACATCACGGCGTCGATGACCATGAGGTTGTCGGGCCGGTCCATGTTCAGCCAGATGGTGTCGACCGCGCCGATCGGCCGCCTGCCGGTCATCGTCGACCACCCAGCCCTCCTCGCCCCGTACCTGGAGCGTGGCACCGGGGCACTGCGGTCCCGCAGGGTCGGAGGTCCCGGACCGGTGGGCCAGCCGTGGGTCAGCCGTGGATCAGGCGGGCGAACGTGCGGGCGACGAGGGACTCGCGGCCGGTCGCGCGCTCCTCCGGGTCGGCCCAGCCCATGGCGCGCAGGCCGGCGTTGACGCCCAGCCACCGCAGCGGTTCCGGCTCCCACGGGCGCGACCGGTGACCCACCCAGGGCAACGTCACGAGGTCGGTGTCACGACCGAGCAGCAGATCCGCCAGCGTCCGGCCGGCAAGGTTGGACGTGCCGACTCCGCCGCCGACGTAGCCGCCGGCCCAGGCGGTGCCGCTCCTGCGGTCCAGCCCGACGGAGGCCCACCAGTCACGCGCGATCCCCAGCGGCCCGCCCCACGCGTGGGTGAACCGGGCCGTCCGTACCTCCGGGAAGAGGTCGGCGAGTGTGGCGCGTAGCCAGGTGAACACGCCCTCGTCGCGGTCGAACGCGGGACGCACCCGTGACCCGAGGTGGTAAGGGGCGCCTCGGCCGCCGAAGGCGATTCTCCCGTCGGCGGTCCGCTGCCCGTACACGACCATGTGCCGCAGGTCGGTGAAGGTCGGCCGTCCACCGAGCCCGATCCGCGCCCATGCGGACTCCGGCAGGGGCTCGGTCATCACCATGAGGGAGTAGACCGGCACGACCGTCCGCCGGTGGCCGGGGAGGCGCGGCGTGTAGCCCTCGGTGGCCCGCACGACGTGCTCGGTCCGGACCGTCCCGTACGGGGTGACCGCCCGGCCCCGGTCCAGGCGGAGCACCGGCGTCGCCTCGTGCACGACGGCCCCGCGGCGTTCGACCGCCCGGGCGAGCCCGCGGACGAGGCGGGCGGGGTGGACGGTGGCGCAGTGCGGTGTGTAGGTCCCGCCACGCACGTGGGTCCCGTTCGCCAAGTCCCGAGCCGCTCGCGCGTCGAGCAGCCGCAGGTCCGCCTCGCCGAAGCCCCAGGACCGGGCTCGTTCGACGGCGGCCCCGGCGCGTTCCAGCTGCAGCGCGGTCCTGGCCAGCGAGACCGTGCCGCCCTTGGCCCAGTCGACGTCGATGCCTTCGGCCGCGGCGACCCGGCCCACTTCGTCGACCGTCGCGTGCATCGTGCGCTGCAGGCGCACGGCCTCGTCGGGCGACGATGCCCGGGCGACGGCCTCCCAGGACGCGGGGAAGCGTGCGGAGCACCAGCCGCCGTTGCGGCCGGAGGCACCGAACCCCGCGACCTCTCGTTCCAGCACGACCACCCGCAGGGTCGGGTCGGCGGCGAGGAGGTAGTACGCCGTCCAGAGCCCGGTGAAGCCGGCACCCACGACCGCCACGTCGACGTCGACGTCCCCCGGCAGGGCCGGGCGGGGGACCTGGAGGTCGTCCGGAGGCAGCGTGCCGTGCCAGTAGGACAGCGAGCGGTACGGGCGGGTGTGGCCCGGGTCGGTGACGGCCGGGCCCGCAGGCCCGGCCGTCACCGTCCCTCCCCTCCCCCCGGACGGTCTCAGATGTGCGTCCACGCCTCGGTGAGGACGGTGCGCAGGATCTGCTCGATCTCGTCGAACTCCGGCTGGCCGATGATCAGCGGCGGGGACAGCTGGATCACCGGGTCGCCCCGGTCGTCGGCCCGGCAGTACAGCCCGGCGTCGAACAGGGCCTTGGACAGGAAGCCGCGTAGCAGGCGCTCGGACTCGGCGTCGTCGAAGGTCTCCTTCGTCGCCTTGTCCTTGACCATCTCGATGCCGTAGAAGTAGCCCTCGCCACGGACGTCGCCGACGATCGGGAGGTCGAGCAGCTTCTCCAGGGTCGCCCGGAAGGCCCCCTCGTTGGCCCGGACGTGCTCGTTGAGGCCCTCGCGCTCGAAGATGTCGAGGTTGGCCAGGGCGACGGCGGCCGAGACGGGGTGGCCGCCGAAGGTGTAGCCGTGCAGGAACGTCGTGTCGCCGTGCCGGAACGGCTCGAACAGCCGGTCGGAGACGATCATCGCCCCGATCGGGGAGTAGCCGGACGTCATCCCCTTGGCGCAGGTGATGATGTCGGGCGTGTAGCCGAAGCGCCTGCAGGCGAACATGTCGCCGATCCGGCCGAACGCGCAGATGACCTCGTCCGAGACGAGCAGGACGTCGTAGCGGTCGCAGATCTCGCGCACCCGGGCGAAGTAGCCGGGTGGTGGCGGGAAGCAGCCGCCGGAGTTCTGCACGGGCTCCAGGAAGACCGCCGCCACGGTGTCCGGACCCTCGAAGAGGATGGCCTCCTCGATCCGGTCGGCGGCCCACCGGCCGAAGGCCTCGAGGTCGTCGCCGTGCTCCGGTGCGCGGTAGAAGTTGGTGTTGGGCACCCGGAAGGCGCTCGGCACGAGCGGCTCGAACATCTGCTTGGCGGCCGGGATCCCGGTGATCGAGAGGGCGCCGTGCGGGGTGCCGTGGTAGGCCACGGCCCGGCTGATGACCTTGTGCTTGGCGGGCTTGCCGGTGAGCTTGAAGTACTGCTTGGCGAGCTTCCAGGCGCTCTCGACGGCCTCGCCGCCCCCGGTGGTGAAGAAGACCCGGCCGAGGTCGCCCGGCGCGTGGGAGGCGAGCCGCTCGGCCAGCTCGATCGCGGTGGGGTGGGCATAGGACCACAGCGGGAAGAAGGCCAGCTCGGCGGCCTGCTTCGCGGCCGTCTCGGCCAGCTCGCTGCGCCCGTGCCCGACCTGGACCACGAAGAGACCGGCCAGGCCGTCGAGGTAGCGCTGCCCGCGGTCGTCCCAGACGTGGGCCCCCTCGCCCCGCACGATGACCGGGACGTGGCCCCCTCCCTCATAGGTGGAGTGGCGGGTGAAGTGCAGCCACAGGTGGTCACGGGCTCTGTCGGCCAGAGCGTCGTCGTACGGCTCGGTGACGTACTGCGGCGTCGAGGTCATCGAGTTCCCCAGGAGTAGATCTGCTTACGGAGCTTCAGGTAGACGAAGGCCTCGGTGTCGCGGACACCCGGGATGGCTCGGATCCTTCGGTTGAGCACCTCGAGCAGGTGGTCGTCGTCGGTGCAGACGACCTCGATGAGGATGTCGTACGACCCCGCGGTGATGACCAGGTAGTCGACCTCGGACATCGCCGCGAGCTTGTCGGCCACCGACTCGAGGTCACCCTCCACCCTGATCCCGATCATCGCCTGGCGCTCGAAGCCCAGCTGCATCGGGTCGGTGACGGCGACGATCTGCATCACGCCCGCTTCGACGAGCCGCTGCACCCGCTGGCGGACCGCTGCCTCGGACAGCCCGACGGCCTTGCCGATCGTGGCGTATGGGCGCCGTCCGTCCTGCTGCAGCTGCTCGATGATGGCCTTCGACGTGTCGTCGAGCAGGTGTGCGGCCAGACGGCTCTCCCGGGTCGCCATGGCCTGCATCCTGGCGTGCGGACCCGGCGAACGCAAGCGAATCCGTCGTCAGGATCTGTCGCTGTCACCGATTCCGTCGTCCACGGCGCCGGACCAACACCACCCGGTCGATTACAGTTCAGTAGCGATTTCGTCGTCAGGGGGCCGTCCAGCCACGGATTCCCTTGTCATCGAGTGCGAGATCTGTGAGGATCCCCTCGCCATGGGAGCCATCGACTTCTCTCCGGACGGATCCCACCTCGTCGCCGGGCGGATGGTCGGCGCAACGTCGGGGGAGACCGCCACGGTCGACGACCCGTCCACCGGCGAGACCGTCGCCGAGGTCAGCCTGGCCGGCGCTGCCGACGTCGACGCGGCGGTGCGCGCGGCTCGTGCGGCCCTGCCGACCTGGAGCCGGGTCACCCCCGGCGAACGCAGCGCGCTGATGCACCGCTGGGCGGTGCTGCTCGACGAGCGCTCGGAGTCCCTCGCGTGGACGGAGACCCGCCAGGCCGGCAAGCCGATCAAGTTGTCCACGGACTTCGACGTCCCGGGGACGGTCGACAACACGGCGTTCTTCGCGGGCGCCGCCCGCAACCTCGACGGCAAGGCGGCCGGGGAGTACTCCGCCGACCACCTGTCCATGGTCCGCCGGGAGCCGGTCGGTGTGGTCGGTTCGGTCTCGCCCTGGAACTACCCCCTGCAGATGGCCGCGTGGAAGATCCTCCCGGCGGTCGCGGCCGGCAACACGATCGTGCTCAAGCCGGCGGAGCTCACCCCACTCACCTCGCTGATGTTCGCCCAGGCCGCCACCGAGGCCGGGCTGCCCGACGGAGTCGTCAACGTCCTCACGGGCACCGGGCCGGTGGCCGGAGAGGCGCTGGTGTCGCACCCCGGGGTCGACATGGTGTCCTTCACCGGCTCCACCCCCGTGGGCCGCCGGGTGATGCAGCTGGCGGCCGCCACGACCAAACGGGTCCATCTCGAGCTGGGCGGCAAGGCACCCTTCGTCGTGCTCGACGACGCCGACCTGGAGGCCGCCGTGCACGGCGCCGTCGCGGGCGCCCTCATCAACTCCGGTCAGGACTGCACCGCCGCCACGCGGGCGTACGTCCACCGTTCGCTCCACCAGCAGTTCGTCGACGGCGTGGCCGACGTCATGGCCCAGGTGCGGCTCGGGCCCACCACCGATCCCTCGACCGACCAGGGGCCCCTGGTGTCCCGACGCCAGCAGGAACGGGTGGCCGCGTTCGTCGAGCGGGCCCGGTCGTACGCCACGGTCGTCCGGGGCGGTCGCGCTCCCGGTGGCGACCTGGAGCGCGGCTCGTACTTCGAGCCGACCCTCGTGATGGACGCCCCGCAGGACAGCGAGATCGTGCGGGAGGAGGTCTTCGGACCGGTCCTGGTCGTGCTGCCTTTCGACTCCGACGACGACGCGCTCCGGTTGGCCAACGACAGCGACTACGGTCTGGCGGCATCCGTGTGGACGACCGACGTCCACCGTTCGCTACGGTTCACCCGAGAGATCCAGGCCGGGTGCGTGTGGGTCAACGACCACATCCCGATCGTCAGCGAGATGCCGCACGGTGGCTTCAAGCGCTCCGGCTTCGGCAAGGACATGAGCAGCTACTCGTTCGAGGAGTACACGAACGTCAAGCACGTCATGTACGACGCGACAGGGGCCGCTCGCAAGGACTGGCACCGGACCGTCTTCGGGGATCGCTGAGGCTCACCGGAGCGCCGGCCACCGACCGGAGGAACCGCCACGATGACACGACCGACCCGCCCGACCGACCTGTCCCCAGCCGCCCGAGCCCTCCTCCAGGCGGGGCTCAGCCGCCGCCGGTTCCTCCGCGGGACCGGCCTGGGTGGTGCCGCGCTGCTCGGCGGCGGCCTGCTCTCCGCCTGCGGCGCCGATCCAGGGGGCACCACCGAGGCGGACAGCGGCGAGGAGGTGGAGGACCGGTCCGACGAGGACCTGACCCTCAACTTCTCCAACTGGCAGCTCTACATCGACGTCGACGAGGAGGACCCCAACCTCCGCCCGACCCTCGAGCAGTTCACCGAGGAGACCGGGGTCACCGTCAACTACACCGAGGACATCAACGACAACGACTCCTTCTACGCCCGGATCTCGCCGCAGCTGCGCGCGGGCCAGGACACCGGCCGGGACCTCATGGCCCTGACGGACTGGATGGCGGCCCGCCTGATCCGCCAGGAGTTCGTCCAGGAGATCAACGAGGACAACATCCCCGACGTGCGGGCCAACATGCTCGAGGCGCTGCGGACGCCGTCCTGGGACGAGGAGCGGGCGTTCTCCGTGCCGTGGCAGTCCGGTTTCGCGGGCATCGCCTACAACCAGGCGCTGACGGGTGAGATCCGCACCATCGAGGAGCTGCTCAGCCGGGAAGAGCTCCGCGGTCGGGTGACCGCCCTCCTCGAGTGGCGCGACACGGTGGGCCTGATCATGATCGGGCAGGGCGTGGACATCTCGTCCGACTTCAGCGACGACGAGTTCATGGCCGGGATCGACCGGCTGCAGAAGGCCGTCGACGCGGGTCAGATCCGGCAGTTCACGGGCAACGAGTACAGCGAGGGGCTGGCCAGCGGCGACATCGCTGCCTGCTTCGCCTGGTCCGGCGACGTCATCCAGCTGCAGCTGGACAACCCCGACCTGCGCTTCGTCATCCCCGATGAGGGGTGCACGCTGTGGTCGGACAACCTGCAGATCCCGGTGCTGGCCCAGCACAAGAAGAACGCCGAGCTGCTCATGAACCACTACTACGACCCGGCGGTCGCCGCGGAGCTCGCCGCCTGGGTCAACTTCATCTCGCCGGTCGAGGGCGCACAGGAGGCGATGACCGAGATCGACCCAGAGCTCGCCGAGAACCAGCTGATCTTCCCCACGCAGGACACCCTCGCCCAGACCTACCTCTTCCGCGGTCTGACCGAGGAGGAGGAGCAGTCCTACACCCAGGCCTTCAACACCGTCATCGGAGCCTGACGCCCATGAGCCACCGAGACACCGCGCCGGGGGCGACCTCGCCTGCCGCCCCCGGCGCGGGCGGGGACCTCCGCCTGGAGGGGGTCACCAAGCGCTTCGGCGACTTCGTCGCCGTCGACGACCTCACCCTCACCGTCCCGCAGGGGTCCTTCTTCGCCCTGCTGGGGCCCTCCGGGTGCGGAAAGACCACGACCCTGCGGATGGTCGCCGGCCTCGAGCAGCCGAGCCAGGGTCGGATGCTCATCGGTGGCGACGACATCACGGGGACCAAGCCGTACCGGCGGCCGGTCAACACGGTCTTCCAGAGCTACGCGCTGTTCCCGCACATGGACGTCTTCGAGAACGTCGCCTTCGGGCTCCGGCGCCGGGGCCGCCAGGACGTCCAGGGCGAGGTCGAGCGGACGCTCGACCTGGTGGAGCTCGGCACGATGGCGCGCCGCAAGCCCGGTCAGCTCTCCGGGGGGCAGCAGCAGCGGGTCGCGGTCGCCCGTGCGCTGATCAACCGTCCAGGGGTCCTGCTGCTCGACGAGCCGCTCGGCGCCCTGGACCTCAAGCTGCGCCGGCAGATGCAGCTGGAGCTCAAGCGGATCCAGACCGAGGTCGGCATCACCTTCGTGCACGTCACGCACGACCAGGAAGAGGCCATGACGATGGCCGACACGATCGCGGTGATGAACGCCGGCCGGATCGAGCAGATGGGCCCCCCGACCGAGCTCTACGAGAACCCCTTGACGACGTTCGTCGCCAACTTCCTCGGCCAGTCCAACCTCGTCGACGGCCGGATCCACGGGAGGGACGGCGACGTCGCCGTCGTCGACGTCCGTGGCCATCGGCTGATCATGCCGACCGCCCGGGTGCACGCCCCGGGAGCCGACGTGCACCTCGGGGTCCGGCCGGAGAAGATCGCCGTCCGGCCCGCCGAGGACGTGTCGACCGCCGGTGCGGACCGGTCGCGCAACCGCCTCGAGGGCATCATCGCCGACTCCAGCTTCATCGGGGTATCGACGGAGTACCTCGTGCGGCTGCCGTGGGGCCAGGCGGTGACCGTCTTCGCCCAGAACGTCGACCGGGACGTGCGGCTGGTGCCCGGCGCCTCCGTCGTGCTCGAGTGGGACCCGGCCAACACCTTCGCCCTCGACGCCTCCGAGTCGGTGGTCGCCGGGCTGGAGCCCGAGGTCACCGAGCTCCACCCGGTAGGGGTCCGTCCGTGAGTGCCCTCGCCCACACCGGCGGTGCCGGGATGGGCGGGGGTACCGGGCCCCCGGAGGCCGCGCCGAGCGGGACGGTCGGCCGGTCCCGGTGGACCCCCTACCTGCTGCTGTTCCCCGGGCTCGCCTGGCTCACGGTCTTCTTCGTCATCCCGTCGGTCACGCTCTTCTCCACCTCGCTGCAGAGCGGGACGGTCGAGACCGGCTACGCGCTGACCTTCGAGGTCTCCAACTACCTGGACGCCTGGTCGACCTACTGGCCGCAGCTGCTGCGGTCCTTCGTCTACGCCGGTCTCGCGACGGTCCTCGCGCTGGTCATCGCCTACCCGCTCGCCTACGCCATCGCCTTCAAGGCGGGGCGCTGGCGCTACATCATGCTCATCCTGGTGATCGCGCCGTTCTACACGAGCTTCCTCATCCGGACGCTGGCATGGCGGACGATCCTCGCCGACAACGGGGTGGTCGTCGAGGTGCTCAACGCCCTCTACATCACCGACCTGCTCAGCTTCGTCGGGCTGACCGAGGGTGACCGGGTCCTCGCCACGCCGCTGGCGGTGATCACCGGCCTCACGTACAACTTCCTGCCGTTCATGACGCTGCCCCTGTACGCGGCGCTCGACCGCCTCGACCCGCGCCTGGTCGAGGCTGCGAGCGACCTCTACGCATCGCCCTTCACGGCCTTCCGCAAGGTCACCTGGCCGCTGTCACTGCCGGGTGTCGTCGCCGGCACCCTGCTCACCTTCATCCCGGCCTCGGGCGACTACATCAATGCGCAGCTGCTCGGCAGCCTCCCCGCGACCGCGATGATCGGCAACGTGATCGACACGCAGTTCCTGCGGGTGCTCGACTACCCGACCGCGGCCGCACTGTCCTTCACGCTCATGGTCACCGTCGTCGCCATGGTGGCGTTGTACGTGCGCCGCGCCGGCACGGAGGAGCTCGTCTGATGGCCGTCACGCCCACCGAGACCGCCGGGCGCGTGGCGCGCCCCGAGGCGCCCACGCGCAAGCCTCCACGCGGCCCGGTGGCGTGGCTGCGGGAGCACGTGGTGATGATCGCCGCCGTCCTGGCGCTGATCTACCTGATGCTGCCCAACGTCGTGGTCGTGATCTTCTCGTTCAACAAGCCGGTCGGCCGGTTCAACTACGAATGGAACACCTTCAGCCTGGACGCGTGGACCAACCCGTGCGCGTCGGCGGGCATGTGCGAGGCCCTGGGGCTCAGCCTGCGGATCGGCGTCCTCTCCACCATCGTGGCCGTCGTCCTGGGCACGCTGGTGGCCTTCGGTCTGTCCCGCTACCGCTTCCGCGGCCGCGGCCCCACCAACCTGCTGATCTTCTTCCCGATGGCCACGCCCGAGGTGGTCATGGGGTCGTCGCTGCTCGCGCTCTTCGTCAATGCCACGATCCTGCCGTTGGGCTTCTGGACCATCCTGATCGCGCACATCATGTTCCTGCTCAGCTTCGTCGTGGTCACGGTGAAGGCCCGGCTGGCCAGCCTGGACCCGCAGCTGGAGCAGGCGGCCATGGACCTCTACGCCGACGAGCGCACGACCTTCTGGAAGATCACCTTTCCCCTGGCCCTGCCGGGCATCGCCGCGGCCGCCCTGCTGGCCTTCGCGCTGTCGTTCGACGACTTCATCATCACCAACTTCAACGCCGGCTCCCGGGTCACCTTCCCCATGTTCGTCTGGGGCGCCGCGCAGCGCGGGGTGCCGCCCCAGGTCAACGTGGTCGGTGCGGCGATGTTCCTGCTGGCCCTCCTGGTCGTCGTCGGCGGCCAGCTGTACGGCCGCCGACGCAACCGCTGAGCGACCTGCGTGCCGTACTACCGTCCCGAGGACTCCAGGCCTGACCCGACGACGCTGGCGGCGCTCGCCGACGCCCAGCCCGTCCCGTTCTGGTTCGACGACCCCGCTGCGCCTGCGCCTCGGCCACTGCCCGTGCTCGTCGGCGCCACGGAGGCCGACCTGCTGGTGGTCGGTGGCGGCTACACCGGGCTGTGGACCGCCCTCCAGGCCAAGGAGCGCCACCCCGGTCGGGACGTGCTGCTGCTCGAGTCGGCCACCTGCGGGTGGGCCGCCAGCGGCCGCAACGGCGGGTTCTGCGCCACGAGTCTCACCCACGGGCTGCTCAACGGCTGGGAGCGCTGGCCCGCCGAGATGCCCGTCCTGGAGCGGCTGGGCCGGCAGAACCTCGACGACCTGCTGGGGACCCTGGAGCGCCACGGCATCGACGCGGACGTCGAGCGCACCGGGGAGCTGGACGTGGCGGTACAGCCCTGGCAGGTGGACCACCTCCGGGAGGTCCGGGAGGTAGCCGGCCGCCTGGGCCGGCGTCCGGACTGGCTCGACCGCGACGCCGTCCGGGCCGAGGTGGACTCCCCGCTCTACCTGGCCGGACTGTGGGACCGCGACGGGGTCGTGCTGCTTCACCCCACCAAGCTCGCCTGGGGGCTGCGTAGGGCCTGCCTCGACCTGGGCGTACGCATCCACGAGCGCAGTCCGGTCAGGTTCCTGGGCGGTGGCGGCCCGGGGGTTCGGGTCAGCACGCCGTACGGGGTCGTCCAGGCGGCCAAGGTGGCCCTCGGGACCAACGCCTTCGCCCCGCTGCTCCGCCGCCTCTCGCCGTACGTCGTCCCAGTGTGGGACTACGTGCTCGTGACCGAGCCGCTCTCCCCCGATCGGCGGGCGGATCTCCGGTGGCGCAACCGGCAGGGGGTCGGCGACGCCGGCAACCAGTTCCACTACTACCGGCTCACGGCCGACGACCGGTTGCTGTGGGGCGGGTTCGACGCCGTCTACCGCTTCGGCAACGGTCGGGATCGGGGCCTGGAGCAACGCCCGGAGTCCTTTGCGGCGCTGGCCGCCCATCTGTCGACCACCTTCCCGCAGCTGGACGGGGTGCGCTTCACGCACGCATGGGGCGGGATGATCGACACGTGCAGCCGGTTCAGCGCCTTCGTCGGCACCGCGCTGGGGGGCCGGGTCGGCTACGCCGCCGGCTACACCGGGCTGGGCGTGGGCGCCACCCGCTTCGCGGCCGGAGTCGTGCTCGATCTGCTCGACGGCCGCGACACCGAGGCCACCCGGCTGGCCATGGTGCGACGCAAGCCCGTGCCCTTCCCGCCCGAGCCGATCCGGTGGGCCGGCATCGAGCTGACCCGGCGCGGCCTGGCGCGGGCCGACCGGTCCGGCGGTCGGCGGGACGTGTGGCTGCGCACCCTGGACCGGGTCGGGCTGGGCTTCGACTCGTGAGTAGGCAGACCGGACCGGACCCGGAAGACGACGCGCGGGTGAACCGGGAGCTGTGGACGGTCGTGAACCGGCAGCACACCGACGCCGCCGCCGAACGGGCGTGGACGGCCGAGGAGCTCACGTGGGGCCTGTTCCGGGTCCGCGAGGACGACCTGGGTGCACTCGGGGACGTGTCGGGCCTCGACGTGGTCGAGCTCGGCTGCGGCACGGCATACCTGTCCGCGTGGCTCGCCCGGCGGGGGGCTCGCCCGGTCGGGGTGGACCTCACCGCCGCCCAGCTCGAGACGGCCGCCCGCTGCCAGCGGCGGTTCGGCCCCGTCTTCCCGCTGGTGGAGGCGGATGCCGGAGCGGTCCCCCTGCCGAGCGATGGCTTCGATCTCGTCGTCAGCGAGTACGGCGCCAGCGTGTGGTGCGACCCGGCGCGGTGGCTGGACGAGGCCGCCCGACTGGTGCGTCCCGGTGGCCGACTGGTGTTCCTCACCAACAGCGTCACGAGCACGCTCTGCGTACCGGAGGCCGGTGGCCACGCCGGGGACCGCCTGCTGCGCCCCCAGCGTTCCGTCCGCCGCGTGCACTGGCCCGACGGCGGGGTCGAGTTCCACCCGGGGCACGGTGACTGGGTCCGATTGCTACGCGAGCGCGGTTTCGCCGTCGAGGCGCTGCACGAGCTCTACGCGCCCGAGGGTGCGACGACCCCCGACTACTACGAGATCGCGACGGCGGACTGGGCACGGCGATGGCCGGTCGAGGACCTGTGGGTAGCCCGGTGGGTGTGAGACAGTGGTCGGGGCCGCTGGGCTGACCGTCCAGGTTCGTCCCGCTTTCCTGATCGTGTGTTCGCTCACATCCGCCCCCGACGGGGTGTGGTCCGCGGGGCGCCGCGCGTTCACTGGATGCACGACCCGAGTCCGAGGCCCAGTACTACCACCGTTGGAGAGCCGTGGCCCCCGTCACCCGCGAGGACCCCCGCACCCTCCCCACCCCTACCTCCACCCCTTCCGCCGCCACCTCCCGTCGGCCGTCCGCGCCGGCCGAGGAGGAGCGCCCGCGGCTGGAGCTCAACAGCTCCCAGGTGGCGGCGAGCGCGCTGGCGGCGATCACGTCGGCAGTGGCCGCTTCCACGCTCGGCGTCGCCGGCACGTTGGCCGGTGCCGCCGTGGGCAGCATCGTGGCGACCGTGGGGACCGCCGTGTACGTCCACTTCTTCCGCCGCACCGGCCAGACGGTGCGGACCGTCGTGCTGCGCAGTCCGTCCGGCGTCCCCCTCGCCGTCTCGACCGACGTGACCGATGACGCGGCGCCTCCGGCGTCCCCGGCCGAGGACGCGGGGTCGACCTCGGCGCAGCAGCCCCGGCGCAGGCTGGACCGCCGGGCCCTTGCGCTGTCGGTGCTCGCCGTCTTCGCCCTCGCGATCGGCACCGTGACGGCCGTCGAGCTCGTCGCCGGCCAGCCGGTGGGCGGCGTCGTCTCCGGCGACACCGCGACCGGTCGCACCTCGATCGGCTCGGTGCTCGGCGGCTCCTCGGCCGAGTCCGGCTCCGGCGTCGAGTCGACCACGCCCGACGACGGGACCGCCCCCGACGGGTCCGGGGACGAGCAGTCCCAGGAGCAGGCGCCCGCACCGGCCACCACCGCCGACCCGGCGCCGACGTCGACCGCGACGCCGTCCCCCGGCGCGACCGGCGGTTCCACCGAGGCTCCGGCGTCCGAACCCGTGGAGACGCCGGCCCAGTCCGAACCGGGCGTGGCCGACCCCGCCTCGCCCTGACGTCCGGCGATGCTGGCTGCGGCTCGTCGTGGATCCCTCGCCCGTGGGGCAAGATGCCGGCATGGCACGGTACGGACCCCAGTACGGCCCCGACGTCACCTTCCTCGGCGTGGACCGGTGCAACCTCGACGACCCGGACAGCTTCGCCGCTGCCGACGTCGTGGTGGTGGGAGCCCCATTCGACGGGGGGACCTCGTACCGATCGGGAGCGCGCTTCGGCCCGTACGCGATCCGCACGACCGACTACCTGTCGCACGACGGGTCGCGCCCGTCGCTGGCGCTGCGGACCGACGGGCTGCGTGACCTGCGCGTCGTCGACGCGGGCGACGTGGAGATGTTCTCCGGCGATGCGGCCCGGTCCTGCCGCGACCTCGAGGCTGCGGTGGAGAAGGTGGCCCGCAGCGGGGCCGTCCCGGTGGTGCTCGGCGGCGACCACACGATCACCTGGCCCGACGTGACCGGCGTGGCGCGGGCCGTCGGCTGGGGCCGGGTCAGCGTCATCCACTTCGACGCGCACGCCGACACGGGCGACATCGCGTTCGGGTCGCTGATCGGACACGGACAGCCGATGCGGCTGCTGATCGAGAGCGGCGCGGCTCGCGGCGACCGGTTCCTCCAGGTGGGGCTGCGGGGCTACTGGCCGCCTCCGGACGTGCTGGACTGGATGGCCGAGCAGCGGATGCGCTCGTACGAGATGAGCGAGATCGGCGGGAGGGGCCTGGACGAGTGCCTCACCGAGGCCTTCGGGATCGCCACCGACGAATGTGACGGGGTCTTCCTGTCCGTGGACATCGACGTCTGCGACCCCGGTCACGCGCCGGGGACGGGGACGCCCGAGCCAGGTGGGCTCACGGCCCGGCAGCTCCTCGACGCCGTGCGCCGGATCTGCCTGGAGCTGCCCGTCGTGGGCATGGACGTGGTCGAGGTCTCCCCGCCGTACGACCATGCGGACATCACGGCCGCGCTGGCCAACCGCGTGGTCCTCGAGGCGCTGGCGGCGCTGGCCAGGCATCGCCGGGACGCCGCCGACGGACCGGGGGACGGGTGGAGTCCGGCGCGTCCGCTGCTCGAGGGCCGCGGCGGCTGACAAACCGCTGGCCGGGTGACCGGCTCGGACGGGACACTCAGCGGCGTGGTGGCACTCCTGCTCGGTATCGGGCTCGGGCTCGTCGTGGCAGCGCAGCCAGGACCCGTGAGCCTGCTCCTCGTCCGGACCGCTGCCCGGGGCCGTCGCCCGGCGGGGGTCGCTCTCGGGTGCGCCGTCGCCGTGGTGGACCTGCTCTACGCCGGTCTCGGCGTCGCAGGGGTGGCGCCGTTGCTGCAGGCGGAGCCGCTGCGGCTCGGGCTGGGGTTGCTGGGCGCGGGGATGCTCCTCGTCATCGGGGGGCGGACCCTCTGGAGCGCCTGGCGGTACCGCGCGGGCCTGGAGCTGCCCTCCGAGGTCGACTCGCCGGCGCGCGCGTTCGCGACCGGCATTGCTGCCACGGCGTCCAACCCGCTGACCATCGCGTCCTGGGCCGCCCTCTTCGCCGCCGCGTCCGTGGCCGGCGCGGCGTCGACCGTCGCCGGTGCGTCCCTCCTCGTGCTCGGCGTCGGCCTCGGGTCGCTGGTCTGGTGCACGGGTCTGGCGCTCGGGGCCTCGGCCCTCGTCCGGCGCTGGGGCGACCGCTGGGTGCGCGGGCTCGAGGTGGTCGCCGGCGTCGGGCTGGTCGGCTTCGGGGCCGCTCTCGGCGTCCGCAGCCTGGGCCAGGACGCCGGCTGACGCCATGCCGACCCGTAGCCTTGCCGGCCATGCGCATCCTCATGATCGGAGCCGGCGGTGTCGGCTCGGCCGCGGCCGGAATCGCCGCTCGCCGGGAGTTCTTCGAGTCCTTCGTCGTCACCGACTACGACCTTGCCCGGGCGGGACGGGTGGTGCAGGCCCTCGGGGACGAACGCTTCCGGGCCGAGCGGATCGACGCCTCCTCGGCCGAGGCGGTCGCCGAGACCGCCCGGCGGCACCGGGCGACGCACGTCTTCAACGCCGTCGACCCGCGGTTCGTCATGCCGATCTTCGACGGCGCGATCGCCGCGGGCTCCGACTACCTGGACATGGCGATGTCCCTGTCGCGGCCCCACCCGGACCGGCCGTACGAGCTGCCCGGCGTCAAGCTCGGTGACGAGCAGTTCGCCCAGGCGGGGGAGTGGGAGGCGGCGGGACGCCTGGCGATCGTCGGCATCGGCGTCGAGCCGGGGCTGTCCGACGTCTTCGCGCGGTACGCGGCGGACCACCTCTTCGCCGAGATCGACGAGCTCGGGACCCGTGACGGAGCCGACCTCGTGGTCGAGGGCTTCGACTTCGCCCCGTCCTTCTCCATCTGGACCACGATCGAGGAGTGCCTGAACCCCCCGGTGGTCTGGGAGAAGGGTCGCGGGTGGTTCACCACCGAGCCGTTCAGCGAGCCCGAGCTCTTCCACTTCCCCGAAGGGATCGGCCCGGTGGAGTGCGTCAACGTCGAGCACGAGGAGGTGCTCCTCATGCCCCGTTGGGTCGACGCCCGGAGGGTCACCTTCAAGTACGGCCTCGGCGACGAGTTCATCGGGGTCCTCAAGACCCTGCACAAGCTCGGGCTGGACCGCACGGACAAGGTCCGGGTCGGGGGAGCGGAGGTGTCCCCACGTGACGTCGTGGCCGCCTGCCTGCCGGACCCGGCGACCCTGGGCGACCGGATGACCGGGAGGACCTGCGCGGGGCTGTGGGTGACCGGCCACGGCAAGGACGGCCGCCCCCGCGAGGTGTACCTCTACCACGTCGTCGACAACGCCTGGTCCGTGCGCGAGTACGGCGCCCAGGCCGTGGTGTGGCAGACCGCGCTCTTCCCGGTCGTGGCCCTCGAGCTGCTCGCGGCCGGCACCTGGCGCGGGGAGGGGGTGCTCGGCCCGGAGGCCTTCGACGCCCGGCCCTTCCTGGAGCTGGTCAACGACCACGGGTCGCCGTGGGGCCTGGAGGAACGGACGCCGGCGCCGGGCTGACGGGACCGGTCGACCTCAGGCGTTCGCGGCGAAGGCGCCCTCGAGGATGTCCAGCCCCTCGTCGAGCAGGGTGCGGGGGATGACCAGTGGGGGAAGGAAGCGCAGCACGTTGCCGTACGTCCCGCAGGTCAGCGTCACCAGGCCCTCGCCGTGGCAGTGCTTGCTGACGGCCCCGGTCAGCCCGGCCGCCGGCTCGCCGGTCGCGGGGTCGGCCAGCTCGACGGCCAGCATCGCCCCGCGACCACGCACCTCGCGGATCGCCGGGAACCGCTCGGCCAGCGCGCGCAGGCGAGGCACCATGACGGTCTCGATCTCCCGGGCCCGGGCGGCCAGGTCGAGCGCGTCCATCGTGCGCATCGCCGCCAGGGCCGCGGCGCAGGCCACCGGATTGCCGCCGTAGGTCCCGCCGAGACCGCCCACGTGCGGGGCATCCATCACCTCGGCCCGCCCGGTGACCCCGCCCAGCGGCAGCCCACCCGCGATGCCCTTGGCGGTCGTCACGAGGTCGGGCACCACGGCCTCGTGCTCGCACGCGAAGACGTCACCGGTCCGGCAGAAGCCGGTCTGGATCTCGTCGGCGACGAAGACGGCGCCGATCTCCCGGGCGTACGCCGCAAGGGTCGGCAGGAAGCCGGGCGCGGGCACGACGAAGCCGCCCTCGCCCTGGATCGGCTCGACGACCAGCGCCGCCACCTCGTCGGCGCCCACCTGCTTGTCGATCACCGAGATGGCCCGCTTGGCGGCCTCCTCGCCGGAAAGCCCGTCGTGCAGCGGGTAGGACATCGGCGCCCGGTAGATCTCGCCGGCGAACGGGCCGAAGCCGTGCTTGTACGGCATGTTCTTGGCGGTCATCGCCATCGTGAGGTTGGTCCGGCCGTGGTAGGCGTGGTCGAAGACGACGACCGAGTCCCGCCCGGTGTGCGAGCGGGCGATCTTCACGGCGTTCTCGACCGCCTCGGCGCCGGAGTTGAACAGCGCCGAACGCTTCTCGTGGTCGCCCGGCGTCCGGCGGTTGAGCTCCTCGCAGACGGCGACGTACCCCTCGTACGGGGTGATCATGAAGCAGGTGTGGGTGAACGCGGCCACCTGCTCCTGGACCGCGGCGACCACCTCGGGCGCGGCGTTTCCGACGCTGGTGACGGCGATGCCCGAGCCGAAGTCGATGAGTCGGTTGCCGTCCACGTCCTCCAGGACGCCTCCACCCGCCCGGGCGACGAACGCGGGGAGCATGACGCCGACCCCCCGCGCGACGGCGCCCTCGCGGCGCGCGAGCAGCGCCTGGGAGGCGGGGCCGGGGAAGGGGGGGCTCAGCCGGCGCCCCTGCGGGACTGCCGACGGGGCCGGTACGGCGGGGGTGGTGGCGGTCATGGCCGCCAGCGTAGGACTAGCGTGCGGTCGTGGGCGTGGGTGCAGCCCCCCGTGCACGCCGACCGTGACCATGAAAGAGGTGAGACCGGATGTCCCTGCAGTCCGACGCCGAGCGTCGCGTGGTCGACGCCGTCCCCACCCAGCTCTTCATCGGCGGGAAGTGGCGGGAGGCGGCTGCCGGCGGCACGCTGCCCGTCCACGACCCCTCCACGGCCGAGGTCATCTGCGAGGTCGCCGATGCCACCCCCGAGGACGGTCTGGCCGCTCTGGCCGCCGCGAGTGAAGCCCGGGCCGCCTGGGCGGCGCACCCACCGCGGGAGCGTGGCGAGATCCTGCGCCGGGCGTTCGAGGCGCTGACGGACCGGCAGGACGACCTCGCGCTGCTGATGACCCTGGAGATGGGCAAGCCGGTGGCGGAGGCCAGGGGCGAGATCGCCTACGCGGCCGAGTTCTTCCGCTGGTTCTCCGAGGAGGCCTGCCGGATCGAGGGCTCCTTCAAGGTGGCCCCCAACGGGGCGTCCCGCCTGCTGACCATCCGGCAGCCGGTCGGACCCTGCGTCTTCATCACGCCGTGGAACTTCCCGATGGCCATGGGCACGCGCAAGATCGGCCCGGCCGTGGCGGCAGGGTGCACGATGGTGGTCAAGCCGGCCGCGGAGACCCCGCTGTCGATGCTCGCGCTCGCCCGTGTCCTGGAGGAGGCGGGACTGCCCCCGGGCGTGCTCAACGTGATCACGACGTCCACGTCCGGCAAGGTCATGGAGCCGGTGATCCGGGACTCGCGGACCCGCAAGCTGTCCTTCACCGGCTCGACCGAGGTGGGTCGCCGGCTGGTGGAGCAGTCCGCCGACCGGCTGCTGCGGGTGTCCATGGAGCTGGGTGGCAACGCGCCGTTCCTGGTCTTCGGCGACGCGGACCTCGACGCCGCGGTCGAGGGAGCCCTGCTGGCCAAGATGCGCAACATTGGCGAGGCGTGCACGGCGGCCAACCGGTTCCTGGTGCACGAGTCCGTGGCCGAGGACTTCGGCGAGCGGCTCGCCGGGCGGATGGGCGCCCTGCGGGTGGGCCGCGGCACCGAGGAGGGTGTCCAGGTGGGACCGCTCATCACCCGGACGGCTCGCGAGACGGTGGACTCCCTGGTGACCGACGCCACCGACCGCGGCGCGCGGGTGCTGACAGGGGGCTCCGGGCTGGAGGGTCCTGGCTGGTTCTACCGGCCGACCGTGCTCGCCGGCGTGCCCGACGACGCCCGGTTGCTCGAAGAGGAGATCTTCGGGCCGGTAGCCCCGATCACGACCTTCGCAACGGACGAGGAGGCGCTGGCTGCGGCCAACGCCACCGAGTTCGGGCTGGTGGCCTACGCCTACACCCGCGACCTGGCCCGAGCCGTGCACGTGGCCGAGGCGCTGGAGACCGGGATGGTGGGGATCAACACCGGCATCGTCTCGAACCCCGCGGCTCCGTTCGGCGGCGTCAAGGCCTCAGGGTTCGGCCGCGAGGGCGGCCGCGAGGGCATCGAGGAATACCTGGAGGTCAAGTACGTCGGCCTCGTCGTCTGACCTCCGCGGGCCGGCCGGCGGGAGCCGAGCCGGGGACGGAGGACAATGGGCGGGTGAGCAGTCCCCGCGGGGTCGTCGTGCTCGGGTCCACGGGCTCGATCGGGACCCAGGCGATCGACGTCGTCAGGCGCAACCCCGACCGGTTCCGGGTCGTGGGCCTGGCCGCCGGGGGGGCCGACCCGGGCGCGCTCGCGGTCCAGGCCCTGGAGCTCGCGGTCGAGGTCGTGGCCGTCGCACGGGCGTCGGCCGCCGAGGACCTGGTGCTCGCGTGCTACGCCGAGGCCCAGCGGCGGGGTTGGTCGACGGGTGACTTCCGGGTGCCCAAGGTACTGGCCGGGCCGGACGCGGCAACCGAGCTGGCCGCCCATGACTGCGACGTGGTGCTCAACGGCATCACCGGCTCCATCGGGCTACGACCGACGCTCGCCGCACTCGCGGCGGGCCGGACGCTGGCGCTCGCCAACAAGGAGTCGCTGATCGTCGGCGGCCCGCTGGTCAGGGCGGCCGCGGCACCCGGCCAGGTGATCCCGGTCGACTCGGAGCACTCCGCCCTCGCGCAGTGCCTGCGCGGCGGGCGGAGGGACGAGGTGGAGCGGCTGGTGCTGACGGCCAGCGGCGGGCCGTTCCGCGGCCGGACCCGTGAGGATCTCGCCGAGGTCACCCCCGAGCAGGCCCTCGCCCACCCCACCTGGGACATGGGACCCGTCGTCACGACCAACTCGGCCACCCTCGTCAACAAGGGCCTGGAGGTGATCGAGGCGCACCTGCTCTTCGACGTGCCCTACGACCGCATCGACGTCGTCGTCCACCCGCAGTCGGTGGTGCACTCGATGGTGGAGTTCACCGACGGTTCCACGCTCGCGCAGGCCAGCCCGCCCGACATGCGGATCCCCATCGCGCTGGGCCTGGGCTGGCCGGACCGCGTCCCGGGAGCGGCGCCCGCCTGCGACTGGACCCGCGCCGCCACCTGGGAGTTCCTCCCTCTCGACGACGACGCCTTCCCCGCCGTACGGCTTGCGCGCGCAGCAGGTCGCAGGGGAGGGACCGCCCCTGCGGTGTACAACGCCGCCAACGAGGAGTGCGTGGAGGCGTTCCTCGCGGGACGGCTGCCCTTCCTCGGGATCGTGGACACGGTCGAGGCGGTCCTGGCCGAGCACCTCGAGGACGGCCTCAGCGGGAACATCCAGGGCGTCGACGACGTCCTATCCGCGGAGGAGTGGGCGCGGCAGCGCGCCCGCGAAGTCGCAAGACGGGATGTGGGGTCCTAGATGGACGGGCTGGCGCTGCTGGGCATCGTCGCCTTCGTCCTGGGGCTCATGCTCTCGATCGCGCTGCACGAGATCGGCCACCTCGTCCCCGCCAAGGCCTTCGGCGTCAAGGTGACGCAGTACATGGTGGGCTTCGGCTCCACCCTGTGGTCCACCCGCCGTGGGGAGACCGAGTACGGGATCAAGGCGATCCCTTTCGGCGGCTACGTGCGGATGATCGGCATGTTCCCGCCCGAGCCCGGTGGCGACCCCACGCGCCTGCGGCAGGCGAGCACCGGTCCCTTCCAGGCCCTGGTCGAGGACGCCCGTCGGCTCGCGAAGGAGGAGATCGGGCCGGGGGAGCAGGATCGCGTCTTCTACCGCAAGCCGTGGTGGCAGAAGCTGATCATCATGCTGGGCGGCCCGGCGATGAACGTCCTCATCGCCGTCGTCCTGGCCGGTGCCGTCCTCACCACGTACGGAAACCCGGCCGACCCCACACTGACACCCGCCGTGAGCGCGGTCTCCGAGTGCGTGGTACCGGTGAGCGAGGCGCCGCGGGACTGCACCGCGGAGGACTCGGCGACGCCGGCCGCAGCGGCCGGCTTCCAGGCTGGAGACGAGATCGTCGGCTTCGACGGGCGGCCCGTGCAGAGCTGGGACGAGATCTCCACGGGTATCCGCGAGCACGGGGAAGGCCCTGTGGACGTGACGGTCGTCCGGGACGGACAGGAGGTCGTCCTCACCCCCGACCTCGTGGTCACCGAGCGCCCGGCCGACCCCCTCGATCCCCAGAACGGCCGGCTCGCGGAGGTCGGCTTCCTCGGCGTCTCTCCCACGCCGGTCGTGGAGCCCCAGCCGCCTGCTGCCGTCGCGGCCTGGATCGGCGACTTCACCTGGCGTACGGGGCAGGCCGTGCTGGCCATCCCGGCCAAGATGGTGGGGGTCTGGCAAGCCGCGTTCGGCGGGGCCGAGCGCGACCCGATGGGACCCGTGGGCATCGTCGGTGCCGGCCGGATCGGCGGCGAGATCGCCTCGGCGGACACCGTGCCTGCCGTCGACCGGGTGGCGTTCTTCTTCCTGCTCCTCGCCAGCTTCAACATGGCCATCGCCCTGTTCAACCTCATTCCGCTGCTGCCGCTGGACGGCGGGCACGCCGCCGGGGCGATCTGGGAAGGCCTCAAGCGCGGGTACGCGAGGATCGCGCACCGTCCGGAGCCCCGGCCGGTCGACGTCGCCCGGGCACTGCCCCTGGCCTACGGGATCGCCGCGGTGCTCATCAGCATGAGCGTGCTTCTGCTCTACGCCGACATCGTCAACCCGATCCGGCTCGCCGGCTGACGCGCCCCCGCCCGCGAGCGCGCCAGCCCCGCCGTACCGGAGAATGGAGCCCATGGACGTCGCCCTCGGAATGCCGGCCCTGCCACCGCCGGTCCTGGCCCCCCGGCGCAGGAGCCGGCAGATCAGGGTGGGCAAGGTGCTGGTCGGCGGCGATGCACCGGTCAGCGTGCAGTCGATGACGACCACGCCGACGACCGACGTCGACGCGACGCTGCAGCAGATCGCGGAACTGACGGCGTCGGGCTGCGACATCGTCCGGGTGGCGTGCCCCAGCCACGACGACGCCGAGGCGCTGCCGGCGATCGCGCGCAAGTCGCAGATTCCGGTGATCGCGGACATCCACTTCCAGCCGAAGTACGTCTTCGCCGCCATCGAAGCCGGTTGCGCCGCCGTACGCGTCAACCCGGGCAACATCCGGAAGTTCGACGACCAGGTCAAGGAGATCGCCCAGGCGGCCAAGGACCACGGCACGTCAATCCGGATCGGCGTCAACGCCGGGTCGCTGGACAAGCGCCTGCTGGACAGGTACGGCAAGCCCACGGCCGAGGCGCTCGTCGAGTCGGCCGTCTGGGAGGCCGGCCTCTTCGAGGAGCACGACTTCCACGACTTCAAGATCTCGGTGAAGCACAACGACCCGGTCGTCATGGTCCGTGCGTACGAGATGCTGGCCGAGCGCGGGGACTGGCCGCTCCACCTCGGGGTGACCGAGGCGGGTCCAGCCTTCCAGGGCACCATCAAGTCAGCCGTGGCGTTCGGGGCGTTGCTCAGCAAGGGGATCGGCGACACCATCCGGGTCTCGCTCTCCGCGCCGCCGGTCGAGGAGGTCAAGGTCGGGCAGCAGATCCTCGAGTCGCTCAACCTGCGGCCACGGCGGCTCGAGATCGTCTCCTGCCCGTCCTGCGGCCGGGCCCAGGTCGACGTCTACACGCTCGCCGACGAGGTGACCGCGGGCCTCGAGGGCATGGAGGTCCCGCTGCGCGTCGCCGTGATGGGCTGCGTGGTCAATGGTCCCGGCGAGGCCCGCGAGGCCGACCTCGGCGTGGCTTCCGGCAACGGCAAGGGTCAGATCTTCGTCAAGGGCGAGGTCATCAAGACCGTGCCCGAGTCCAAGATCGTGGAGACCCTGATCGAGGAGGCCATGCGGATCGCCGACGAGATCGGCGACGCGGGAGCCGGCTCCGGGCAGCCCACCGTCTCCGTCTCCTGACCTCGGCGCCGCCGGTCGGTCCTCGTCGTGCCAGGTCATCGCCAGGGTCGTGCCCCTGCGCGCGTACGCTCGGTCCCGGCGGGGTCCCCATCGGCTCGACCGCCCGGCTGGAGGAGGTGCCGTGCTCGACAGCGCCACCGTCCGGGTGCTGGGGCGGGCGGACGAGCCCGAGGTGATGGCACTGCTCGCCCGTGACCCCGTGGCCAACGTCTTCGTGGCGTCCCGGCTGCGGTCCACCGGGCTCGAGCCGACGCGGACCGGTGGCGAGGTGTGGGGGTTCCACGAATCCGGGCGCCTGGTGTCCCTCTGCTACTCGGGTGCGAACCTGGTACCGGTCGCCGCCTCGCGCGCAGCGGTGGACGCGTTTGCCGAACGCGCCCTGCGCCAGGGCCGGCGCTGCTCGTCGCTCGTCGGCCCGGCCGGGATGGTCCTCCCGCTGTGGGACCTGCTCCGCCCGCACTGGGGCCGGGCTCGGGAGGTGCGCGCCACTCAGCCGCTCATGGCGATCGACGGGCCGCCGGCGGTCCTGCCCGACACCGCCGTACGGCAGGTCCGACCCGAGGAGGTGGACGTGCTGCTCCCGGCCTCGGTCGCCATGTTCACCGAGGAGGTCGGCGTGTCCCCGCTCGGCGACGACGGGGGCGCGCTCTATCGGGCACGAGTCGCCGAGATCGTCCGCGACGGCCGAGCGTACGCTCGATTCGACGGCGGCGAGGTCCTCTTCAAGGCCGAGATCGGTGCCGCGACCCCGTCGGCCTGCCAGGTCCAGGGTGTCTGGGTGCGGCCGGAGCGACGCGGAGAGGGTATCTCCGTAGGCGGGATGGCCGCCGTCGTCCTGCTCGCCCAGCGGCACGTCGCTCCCGTCGTGAGCCTGTACGTCAACGACTACAACCTCGCCGCGCGGGCCGCCTACCGGCGGGTGGGCTTCCGGGAGACCGGGACGTTCGCGTCCGTGCTCTTCTAGGCGATCCGCGAACGCGGTCACGGACGTTGTCGCCCCGGAGCAGGCGCTCGGTGGACGACCGGTCACCCGTGCGCTCTGGTATGAGTCGCCGCCTGGCTTCTCGATGTCCCGCCTGCTCGCGGCCGGCGACTGGCCGCCACGTCGCCATCGAGGCCGGGTGTCCGCACTTCGGCGTGCTGGCCTTCCGGTGTCGTTCGAACGTCTGTACGATGGTGGGGTGGATGTGGCCGGCGCTCCCACCGCCCCGGACGCCGCCGGTGTCGGGGATCCGGTGGCGGCCGCGGTGACCGCGGCGGCCGGCGCGCTGGGCGGGGCCGACCCGCAGTGGTGTGACCCGGACGCGGCGATGGGGGTGGTGCTGGCGGCCCGGTGGGCGCAGGCGGCGGCGGTGGCGGTGGAGGTCGACGCGTTGGCCCGGTTGGAGGAGTGCTACCCGGAGGGTGGGCT
>DASTQL010000237.1:0-8793 GCA_035761805.1 Jiangellales bacterium
CTGCAGAACGTGTCGAGCACGGTCTCCGGTCGCACCGACATCACGTTCACCCTGTCGAAGGACAACGGGCCGACCGCGGTCGCCACGTTGGAGAAGATCAAGGACGAGCTGGGCTTCACGGCGGTGCTGTACGACGACCACGTCGGCAAGGTGTCACTCGTCGGTGCCGGCATGCGGTCCCACCCGGGTGTCACGGCCACGTTCTGTGAGGCGCTGGCGAAGGCGGGCGTGAACATCGAGATCATCAACACCTCGGAGATCCGCATCTCGGTGCTGATCCGGGACACCCAGCTGGACGAGGCCGTGCAGGCCATCCACAGCGCCTTCGGTCTCGGCGGCGACGAGGTCGCCCAGGTGTACGCGGGGAGTGGCCGCTGATGGCACCCACGTTGGCACTGGTCGGCGCCACCGGGGCGGTCGGCTCGGTGATGATCGACATCATGGGCTCCCGGCCCGAGTGGCCGTGGGGTGAGGTGCGGCTGATCGCGTCGCCTCGGTCCGCAGGCAAGAAGCTGACCGTCCGAGGCCAGGAGCTGACGGTCGTCGCGCTCTCGCCGGAGGCGTTCGACGGCGTGGACGTGGCGATGTTCGACGTGCCGGACGAGGTGTCGGCGGTGTGGGCACCGGTCGCGGCGGCCCGGGGGGCCGTGGTGGTCGACAACTCGGGGGCCTTCCGCATGGACCCGAAGGTCCCCCTCGTGGTCCCCGAGGTCAACGCGCCGGCGGCCCGGCACCGGCCAAGGGGCATCATCGCCAACCCCAACTGCACGACCCTGTCGATGATCGTCGCGATGGGCGCCCTGCACGCCGAGTACGGCCTGACCCAGCTCGTCGTCGCCTCCTACCAGGCGGCGTCCGGAGCCGGCCAGCTCGGCGTTGAGACCCTGCACGACCAGCTCCAGAAGGTCGGCGGTAACCGCGAGCTCGGCACGCACCCGGGCGATGTCCGCCGGGTCATCGGCGACGACGGCATGGGACCGTTCCCCGCGCCGCTCGCGCTCAACGTCGTCCCATGGGCCGGCTCGCTCAAGGACGACGGCTGGAGCTCCGAGGAGCTCAAGGTCCGCAACGAGTCGCGCAAGATCCTCGGCCTGCCCGACCTCAAGGTCTCCGCCACCTGCGTGCGGGTGCCCGTGGTGACCACCCACTCCCTGGCTGTGCACGCGACCTTCGAGCGGGAGGTCACCGTCTCCTCCGCGCGGGAGATCCTGCGGGACGCCCCCGGGGTGCTCCTGTACGACGACCCGGGGCGTGGCGAGTTCCCGACGCCGGCCGACGTCGTGGGCACCGATCCCACCTGGGTCGGTCGGGTCCGGCGCTCCCTGGATGACCCGTGCGGGCTCGAGCTCTTCGTCTGCGGCGACAACCTGCGCAAGGGCGCGGCGCTCAACACGGCCCAGATCGCCGAGCTGGTGGCCCGGGAGCTCACCGGGTCCTGAGTGAGCTGCCCCGGGCTCAGACCGAGAGCCTGGCCTTCACGGCATCGGCGACGCGGCGGCCCTCCGCCTGCCCGGCGACCCGTGGGGTCAGCAGCTGCATCACCCGGCCCATGTCGCGCGGCGACGAGGCACCCGTCTCGGTGACAGCGGCGTCAACGAGCCGTGCGAGCTCGGTGTCGTCGAGCTGGGGCGGAAGGTAGCTGGCCAGCACACCGGCCTCGGCGTCCTCCCGCTCCGCCCGGTCGGCGCGCCCCCCCTGGCGGAAGGCGTCGGCAGCCTCCCGCCGCTTCTTGGACTCGCGGGTGATCACGGCCAGCTCCTCGGCGGCGGTGAGCTCCCGGGCGGTCTCCCCGGCCACCTCCGCCGTCGTGAGCGCCGTCAGCGCCATCCGGATGGTCCCCGTACGGAGCTCGTCGCGGGCGCGCATCGCCTCGGTGAGGTCCGCGCGCAGCCGGTCCTTGAGCTCGCCCACACCGGGCAGTGTGGCAGCCTGTCCGGATGGCTGCGGCAGCGACCCCCAGGCTCCTGCGCACCGCCCTGGCGCTCGGTGCGGTGGGTGCGGCCGGCCTCGGCTATGCGGCCGGGGTCGAGGTGCGCTCCTTCCGGCTCCGGCGGGCGACGGTCCCTGTGCTCCCCCCGGGACAGCCGCCGCTGCGGGTGCTGCACCTGTCAGACCTGCACCTCACGCCCGGCCAGACGCGCAAGCGCGACTTCGTCCGCCGGCTGGCGGCGCTGGAGCCGGACCTCGTCGTGGACACGGGCGACAACCTGGCCCACCCCGAGGCGGTGCCGGCCGTCCTGGACGCCCTGGGGCCGCTGCTACAGCGCCCGGGGGTCTTCGTGCCGGGCTCCAACGACTACTTCGCCCCGCAGGTCAAGAACCCAGCGCGCTACCTGCTGCCGTCCGGGGGCGATCGCCGGATCCACGGAGCCGCTCTGCCGTGGCCGGAGCTGCGCGACTCCCTCGTCGAGGCCGGCTGGGTCGACCTGACCCACACCCGGGCCAGTTTCCAGGTGGACGGCCGGCGGCTGGCCTTCGCCGGCGTGGACGACCCGCACCTGGAGCTGGACCGCTACGACGAGGTGGCCGGCCCGGCCGATCCGGATGCCGACCTCACCGTCGGGGTGACCCACGCCCCGTACCGGAGGATCCTCGACGGCATGGCGGCCGACTCCTACCGGCTGCTGCTGGCCGGCCACACCCACGGCGGTCAGCTCTGCCTGCCGGGCTGGGGGGCCCTCGTGACCAACTGCGACCTGGAGCCGCAGCGGGCCAAGGGGCTCTCGCGCCATCCGGCGGGCGACCCCGCCGGCGCGTGGTTGCACGTCTCGGCCGGGCTGGGCACGTCGCCATACGCCCCCGTGCGCTTCGCCTGCCCCCCCGAGGCCACCCTGCTCACGCTGACAGCCGGCCCGCGCTGAGGGCCGCGCCGATCCCGCACGGCAAGGGCGGAGCGTCTCGGGCGGTGCCCGGCGGGCCTCGGCCCTCGGCTATGCTTCTCGCGGCCCACGGGGTGTGGCGCAGCTTGGTAGCGCGCTTCGTTCGGGACGAAGAGGTCGTGGGTTCAAATCCCGCCACCCCGACGCGGAGAGCGGCCGGTGCCCTCCGGGCGCCGGCCGCTTCGCGTCGAGTGTCGGGTCAGTCGTCGTCGCGCCCCGGGGGTCCACCGCCACCCGGTGGGCCGTTGCCGCGCCCGTTCCCGCCGCCGTCTCCGTCACCTCCGTCGCCTCCGCCTCCGCCACTCCCGCCGCCGTCCCCACGGTCGTCGCTGCGGGAGCTCTCGTCGGAGGGTGAGTTGCCGTTGCTGAGGTAGAGACTGACCATGGTGCCGGACGACGCCCTGGTGCCGGCGCCCGGCTCGGTGAACACGACCAGGCCGGCGTTCAGCCGCGAGTCGGTCTCTCCGGCTACCTGCACCTGGAAGCCGGCCGCCTCCAACGTCCGGGTGGCGTTGCGGATGCCCAGCCCTCGTACGTCAGGAACGCCGGCTCTCGTGCCGCGGACCACGCGGGGGTCGGGGCGCGTGAACTCGAGGACCTCGGCGTCCTCGAGGGCACCGAGCATCGCTTCGCGCCAGATCGGGCCCGGGATGCAGCCACCGCAGGCGGAGCGGTAGTAGGTCCCGTTGAGCCTGATCCCGTCCAGCGAGCGCAGCGGCGGGTCGGCGTCGGCGACGACGGCAGCCGCGGCCAGCTGGGGTGTGTAGCCGGCGAACCAGACCGACAGGGACTGGTTCGTCGTGCCCGTCTTGCCCGCCGCCGGACGCCCCAGGGACATCCGGGCGCCCGTCCGGCCCCCGTCCGGTCCGTCGATGACACCGCGGAGGACGTCGGTGACCCCGTCCGCGACTCCCTCGTCGACGACCTGGTTGCACACGCGCGGGGGGAGCTCGACCGGCTGGCCGTCGCGGTCGAGGATCGCCGAGACGGCGTACGACTCGCAGTGCTTGCCGCGGGCGGCGAAGGTGGCGTAGGCCTCGGCCATCGCCAGTGGCGAGACGTTGTTGACCCCGAGGGTGAACGACGGCACCTGCTCCAGCGGCTCGCCCGAGGCCGAGGTCAGCCCGGCCCCGTCGGCGATCTTCCACGGGTCGCACAGCCCCGTCTGTTGCGAGAGCTGGATGTAGAAGGTGTTGATCGACCGCCAGGTGCCGGTGCGGAGGTCGAACGTGCCGGACCCGGTCGAGTTCTTGGGCTGCCAGTCGGGGTCGGAGACCCTGCCCTGGCACGTCTTGAACTTCTTGCCCGACATGTTGATCGTCTGCGGGGCGTTGATCGTCTGGTTCAGCGGGATGCCCTGCTGGATCGCCGCTGCCAGCACGAAGACCTTGAAGGTCGACCCCGGCTGGAATCCCAGCCCGCCACCCCGCGCGATGTCGGCCGTGTAGTTGATGTAGCTGCGCCCCTCACCCTCCCCGTAGCCGCGGGAGTGGGCCAGCGCCCTGACCTTGCCGGTCCCCGGTTCGACCATGGCGATGGCGCCGACCGCCGGGTCGGTGGGCGTGACGTACTCGGCCACCGCCTCCTGGGCGGCTTTCTGCGTGCTGCGCGACAGCGTGACCTGTACCGTCAGGCCGCCGCGGCGCAAGGCGCGGTCACGCTCGTCCGCCGTCTCACCCAGGGCCGGGAGGGTGAGCAGCTCCCGGTAGACGTAGTCACAGAAGGACGGGGCGGAGGCGCTGGAGCAGCCGTTCGAGGTGCGGTTGATGGCCAGCCCGAGGTCGGTCTGCCGAGCTTCGGCGGCCTCCGCCTGGGTGATCATCCCGAGGTCGGCCATCCGGGTGAGCACGATGTTGCGCCGCCCGATCGAGGTCTCGGGATTGGTCTCCGGGTCGTAGGCGGAAGGCAGCTGGACGAGCCCGGCCAGCAGGGCCGCCTGGGTGAGGGTCAACTCGGCAGCCGTGGTCGAGAAGTAGTGCTGGGCGGCTGCCTCGACGCCGTAGGCGCCGCTGCCGAAGTAGGCGATGTTGAGGTAACGCTCGAGGATCTCGTCCTTGGTGAGCTGCTTCTCCGCCGCCACGGCCAGGCGCAGCTCGCGCAGCTTGCGGGTGTAAGAGGTCTCAGTGGCGGCCCGGCGCTCTTCGTCGGTGCTCGCCTGCTCGACCAGCACGAGCTTCACGTACTGCTGGGTCAGGGTCGACCCGCCCTGCGAGACCTCGCCGCTCTGGAAGTTGCGGACGAAGGCCCGGGCCGTGCCCTGGAGGTCGATCGGGCCGTGCTCGTAGAAGCGGGTGTCCTCGATGGCGAGGATCGCGTCCTTCATCCCCGGAGAGATGGCATCGAGGCCCACGTAGACGCGGTTCTGCTCGTAGAACGTTGCGAGGAGGCGTCCGGACTCGTCCACGATCCGGGAGCGCTGCGGCTGCGGCTGGATGTCGAGGTCGTCCTCGAGCTCGAGGAACGCGTCGGCACCGGAGCGCGCGGCCAGGCCCATGCTCGCGGCGAAAGGCAGCGCGATTCCCGCGATCAGGACGCCACACAGGCCGCTGACGCCGACCAACAGCAGGAGCCGGCGCAGAGCGCCGGCGACGGACGTGGGGCGAAGAGACGCCATATCACCAAGGGTAAGGGGTTCGGGACCACGACCAGCGCACCGAGGGGGTGGCGCGGGGCGTGCCTATACCGCGTTCCGGCGCGGCTGTCCATGGTCCGTTGAGGTGATCGAACTCGGCACGGACGGTCCTGTCGTCGGGCCCTCCTCCTTCTCTAGCGTCCACAACTGCGGAGGGATAGCGCACCGAGGGGGTGGCGCGACATCCGCGGGGAGGGGGGTCGACCGTGACCTGGAGCAATGACTGGACCGTGCGGGCCGCGTGCCGGCGGACGGATCCTGACGTGCTGTTCGTGCAGGGCGCGGCCCAGAACCGGGCCAAGGCCGTCTGCCAGGGCTGCCCGGTGCGGACCGAGTGCCTGGCCGACGCGCTCGACAACCGGATCGAGTTCGGCGTGTGGGGCGGGATGACCGAGCGGGAGCGTCGCGCGCTGCTGCGCCGGCGGCCCAACGTGACCTCGTGGCGGCGCCTGCTCGAGGCCGCCCGGGACGACTACGAGGAGTCTCGCGGCGCCCGGGTGGTGGCTGAGGCGGTCTGACCGCCGCCGCGGCTCGCGCCGAGCTCGGCACCCACGTCGCGCAGACCCTCGAGGTCGTGCACGTCGGTGGCGAACGCGTGGACGCGTGCGACGGCGACATCGGGATGGGCGGCGCGGAACCGCTCGTACAGGCGCTCTTCCCGGGCAACGACCTGCAGCCGTTCGGCGTGCAGGCGGAGGAGCGCCGCCGTGAGCGCGTGGCCGCGGTCGGCGTCGAGTCGCTCGGCGCCGGCCAGCGCGCTCTCGGCGGTGAGTCCTGGGACGCCGCCGCCGTGGACGCGGTTGAGCACCAGCCCGGCGAGCGGCATGCGGTCCTCCCCGAGCCGCTCGACGAAGTACGAGGCCTCGCGGAGGGCGTCCGCCTCCGGCGTGGCGACGACGACGAACGCCGTCTCGGGGCGCTGGAGCAGCGCGTAGGTCTGGTCGGCCCGCTCGCGGAAGCCGCCGAACATGGTCTCGAGCGCCGTGACGAAGGTCTGGGCGTCCCGGAGCAGGTCCCCGCCGAGGATCTTGGTCAGCGTGTTGGTGACGAGGCTGAACCCGGCGGTGACGACCCGCAGGTAGGCGCGTCCGCCCGCCCGGGCGGGAGCGGTGAGGATCCGGATGAGCCGCCCGTCGAGGAAGGAGCCGAGGCGCTCCGGCGCATCGAGGAAGTCCAGAGCGGAGCGGGAGGGCGGGGTGTCGACCACGATGAGGTCCCAGGCGTCCTGGGCCCGCAGCTGGCCCAGCTTCTCCATCGCCATGTACTCCTGGGTGCCCGCGAAGGACGACGACACCGCCTGGTAGAAGGGGTTGGCCAGGAGCTGCTGCGCCTTCTCCGGGGTCGAGTGTGCCTCGACGACCTCGTCGAAGGTCCGCTTCATGTCCAGCATCATCGCGTCGAGCGAGCCGCCCCGGGCGGTGTCGACGCCGGCCACCTCGCGGGGCACGTTGTCCAGCTCCGACAGGCCCATGGACTGGGCCAGCCGCCGGGCCGGGTCGATGGTGAGGACGACCGTGCGACGTCCCTGCTCCGCAGCCAGGAGCGCCAGCGCTGCCGCCGTGGTCGTCTTGCCCACGCCGCCGGAGCCGCAGCAGACCACGATCCGTACGGTCGGGTCGGCGACGACCGCCTGCAGGTCGAGGCGTCGCTCGGGTCGTGGCCGGCGGGCGGCCGGGCGCCGGGCGACACGGCCTGGGGCCCGCGTGGCCGGACTCACGCGGCCCCCTGCTCGCGCAGGGCCTCGGCGAGGACGTAGAGGGCGCCCAGGTCGATGCCGTCCGACATCCGGGGCAGCTCGTAGCGCGGGCGCCCGAGCGCCTCGATGTTGGCTCGCTCCTGCCGCTCGAGGGCGACCCGGTCGGCGTGGTCCGCGGCCTCGGCCAGGAGGGCGGCGACGGCCTCGTCGTCGGCCGGCAGTCCGGCTGCGGACAGCCCACCGGCGACGTCGGCGCGGTCGAGCCGTGCTCGGCGCGCGGCAGTGAGCTGGCGCACCCCCAGGTGAGGGGTCCGCACCAGGTTGACCACGATCGCGCCCACGTGGATCCCTGCCTTGGACAGCTCGGCGACGCCGTCGATGGTCTCCTGGACCGGCATCTCCTCCAGGATCGTCACGAGGTGCACCACCGTACGAGGGGAGTGCATGAGGCCCATGATCGACTCGGCCTGGCGGTTGACCGGACCCACCCGGGCCAGCGTCGAGACCTCGGTGTTGACGTTGAGGAATCGGGTGATGCGTCCGGTGGGCGGCGCGTCCATGACGACCGCGTCGTAGACGTAGGCGTTGTCGCGTCCACGGCGCCGCACTGCCTCGTAGGTCTTGCCGGTGAGGAGCACGTCGCGCATGCCGGGGGCGATCGTGGTGACGAAGTCCACCGCCCCGATCCGGTCCAGCGCTTTGCCGGCCCGCCCGAGGCGGTAGTACATCTCCAGGTACTCGTACATCGCCTCGTGCACGTCGATGGCCAGGCCGTAGACGTCCCCGCCGTCCGGCGCCACGGCGAGCTTGCGCTCCTCGTACGGCAGGGGCGGGACGTCGAAGAGCTGGGCCAGCCCCTGCCTGCCCTCCACCTCGACGAGCAGCACCTTCCTGCCGCCGGCGGCCAGGGCCAGCGCCAGCGCGGCCGCCACCGTGGTCTTGCCAGTGCCGCCCTTGCCCGTCACGATGTGCTGGCGCACGCCCTCCCAGTCGGCCACGGGCGGAGCCTAGTTGCCGGCCCCGATTCACCACGTTCACCACCCTCGTGGTGGCATCACCAGGCGCTGGAGGCTCGTGAAGGCCCGAGCAGCCTGGTGGTGGCCGGCACCGTCGCGGGCCCCGGGCCACCCGCCGTCCTCCGACGGTGGTCACGGCCCGCCGCCACCGCGAGCACCTCGCGGAGTCGGGTGCGCGGCCCTGCGCATGGCTCGTTGCCGCGCCGTGCCGGACGGTCGGGGATCGAGTGCCGCTGGGGCGCCATACCCACTGGATCCGGGTAGCGTCACGCTGGCGCAGGAACCCGAGACAGCCCGTCGACCCGCGGCCCCACTGTGGCTCAACCGGTGGGTTGGTGCCGGTGGAGGTAGGTATCCCAGTCCAGGTGGACGTGCTCGGGTGGGCCGGTGGTGTGTGGCCGGCCGCGTCGTCGGCGGGTGTGGTCGCTGAGGCGGTGCAGCCGGGCCCGGACCAGGGTGGTGGGGTCCGGGTCGGGCACCGGGTGCTCGCCCAGTGGGGGCAGCGGGGTGGTGGTGTAGGTGCGCCCGAGCGGGGAGGTCTGGGTCAGCGCCCCACTGGCGGGGTGCAGC